>JBKPRQ010000020.1:0-12360 GCA_046734635.1 Verrucomicrobiota bacterium | reverse complement strand
TTCCTGCTCTTCGAGCGGCTGCACCAGCACCCGATCGCCGAGAGGTTGTACGTTAACTTTTGCCATAAGTGTTATTACTCCTTTGGTTTTTTGGTTGTACCGGCGGCTCCAAAACTTTCCGGAGCCGTCGGCAAATTGTTTCGGTTATTTCTTCTTGTCGTCGTCAACGACTTCGAACTCCGCATCGACCACGTCGCCTTCGGGTTTGCCTGCGCCCTGCTCGGAACCAGGATGCCCGCTCGTTTCAGGTCCAGGTTGCGGCCCGGGCTGTGGACCGGCTTGCGCTGACGCTTGTTTGTAAAGGTCGGCGCTAACTTCCTGGAACTTGGTCTGCAGCTCGTCGTAGGTCCGCTTCATCGCATCGGCGTCGTTGCGATTGATCGCATCACGCACTGCGGCAATGGCGTCCTCGACCTGCTTCTTCTTGTCGCCGGAAATCTTGTCGCCCAGCTCTTTCAACTGTTTCTCGGATTGATAGGCGAGCATGTCGGCGTTGTTCTTGATCTCAATGGCTTCCTTCGCCTTCTTGTCCTCTTCAGCGTGCGCTTCGGCTTCACGCTGCATTTTGTCGACTTCGTCTTTCGAAAGTCCGGAGCTTCCGGTGATGGAAATCTTCTGTTCCTTCCCGGTGCCGAGATCTTTCGCCGACACGTGCAAGATGCCGTTGGCGTCGATATCGAATGTAACTTCGATCTGTGGAACGCCGCGCGGCGCCGGTGGAATTCCATCGAGATGGAATGTGCCGAGCGTTTTGTTGTCGCGGCTCAATGGGCGCTCGCCCTGGAGCACTTTGATTTCCACACCTGGCTGATTATCGCTGTAAGTCGAAAAGATCTGCGATTTGCGAGTTGGGATCGTGGTGTTGCGCGGAATCATCGGTGTGGCTACGCCGCCCGCGGTTTCAATCGCGAGTGTCAACGGCGTCACATCGAGCAAGAGCACATCTTTGACTTCGCCCTTGAGCACGCCGCCCTGGATGGCTGCGCCGACCGCAACGACTTCGTCGGGATTCACACCCTTGTGTGGTTCCTTGCCGATCAGATCGCGCGCGACCTGCTGCACTTTTGGCATGCGGGTCATACCGCCGACGAGCACCAGCTCGTTGATGTCCTTTTCAGAGACCTGTGCGTCCTTGAGACACGCTTTCACAGGCGGAACGGTTCGTTGAACCAGATCGTCTGTAAGCTGTTCCAGCTTTGCGCGGGTCAATTTCTTCTGAATGTGCTTCGGCCCGCTGGCGTCCGCTGTGATAAACGGCAGGTTAATTTCATATTCCTGCGCGCTCGACAGCGCGATCTTCGCTTTCTCAGCTTCTTCTTTGATTCGCTGGATCGCGTCCGGCTGCTTCGTCAGATCGATGCCGGTGTCTTTCTTAAATTCGCTGACGATCCAATCCATGATCTTCGCGTCCCAATCGTCACCGCCAAGGTGCGTATCGCCGTTGGTCGCTTTCACTTCGAAAACGCCATCGCCGATCTCGAGAACGGAAATATCGAAAGTGCCGCCGCCCAAATCGTAGACCGCAATCTCTTCATCCTTCTTCTTGTCGAGGCCGTAAGCGAGCGACGCTGCGGTCGGCTCGTTGATGATGCGCAAAACTTCCAAGCCCGCGATTTTGCCAGCGTCCTTGGTGGCGTTCCGCTGAGAGTCGTTGAAATACGCCGGCACGGTAATGATTGCCTGCGTGATTTTTTCGCCGAGCTTGGCTTCCGCGTCGGCCTTCAGCTTGGACAAAATCATCGCCGAAATTTCCGGCGGCGAAAATGTCTTGAGTTGGCCGTTCACTTCCACTTGCACATGAGCGTCGCCGTTAGCGGCCTTCACAATCTTGTAAGGCACACGCTTCTGCTCCTCGTGCACTTCATCGAACTTGCGGCCCATGAAACGCTTGATTGAAGAAACCGTGTTTTGCGGATTGGTCACCGCCTGACGCTTCGCAGCCTGGCCGACCAATCGCTCGCCGCTTTTCGTAAACGCGACGATCGACGGCGTTGTGCGCGCGCCTTCGCTGTTTTCCAAAACTACCGGGTCGCCACCCTCCATCACGGCCATGCAGGAGTTCGTGGTGCCCAAATCGATACCTAAAACTTTTGCCATAAATGAAAATTCCTTTCTGATTCGAGTTCGCCAACGAACGGATTCGCCGTGGCGAGACTCTGGTTAAGCTCCTGATTCTCTAGCAAGCACTGGGCCAAGGCATGCCAACACAGCTAAGCCGTTCTTTACGAAGACTTACTACCGATTACGCGCCAGATACCTCTATCTAAACTGAGCCAAGTCGGCTCGATTTCAGCATCGTTCACACCGACGTTCGCGTCAACAAGGCGCACTTTCCTAACAGACTTATCTGACGAGCGTAAACACCTGAGTGTACGAACCGTCCGCATTCCGCGTACTGGTCAATTGGCCGCGCACACCGATGTACTTACCGGTTCCGCCCAAGATCGCGCGCACGACAGGTTGGCCCGCATTGAATTCGGCGCTGGTCGGTGGGTAATCGCCAGCGCCGAAAGCGATAATCTGATCCTGACCACCGTGAAAAGTGAAAACCAAAACCGTTGCGCGCTTTTCAGAGTTTGGATTGGCCTGAGCAGCGAGTTTGACCAACGTCTTTGAACCAAATACTTCGCCCGTCACCGGACCGCCAGGACTGGAATGTAACGGAGCAGAAAAATAATACGCGTCGCCCGGGCTGTTGCCTGGCGGACCGAGATCAAGTGGCTGCAGGGCTGGTGCGTCTTCATAAATTGTAAGAGTGGTATTCGTGGAATGCGAACCGCACGCCGCAATCAAACCTGAAACGAGCAGCGCAGCCGCCGCCATCATTCTTCGCGCAACAATCAGTTTCATCGTTAAACCCCAAACAAAACTGAGATTGTCTGCGTGACAAAGAGAAATTCTGTTTCGCGAATGCGCGCATCACGGTAAAATTTTTGCGTGCGACAATATCACGATCTGCTCCGGCTCGTACTCGAGAAGGGTCAGCCCAGAACGGATCGCACCGGCACGGGAACGTTATCTGTCTTTGGTGCGCAGACGCGATTCGATTTGCGCACCGATGGACCAGGGTTCCCACTGCTCACGACGAAAAAGCTGCACATTAAATCGATCGTATACGAACTCCTCTGGTTTTTGCGCGGGGATACCAATGTTCGTTACCTCAACGAACACGGCGTGACCATCTGGGACGAGTGGGCTGACGAAACCGGCGATCTCGGTCGCGTTTACGGAGCGCAATGGCGCGACTGGCGCGGTGCAAACGGCGTGCGAGTGGATCAGATCGACAATCTGATCACGCAGATCAAATCAAATCCGCAAAGCCGCCGCCTGATCGTCAGCGCGTGGAATCCTGCCGAGATCGATAAGATGGCGCTGCCGCCGTGTCACTTGCTCTTTCAGTTTTACGTTCAAGACGGCGAGCTCAGTTGCCAGCTTTATCAACGAAGCGCCGATTTATTTCTCGGAGTGCCGTTCAATATCGCCTCGTACTCACTGTTTACGATGATGATGGCGCAGGTGGTCGATCTTACGCCGGGCGATTTTGTTCATACCTTCGGCGATCTGCATCTTTACAAAAATCATCTCGAGCAAGCGCACGAACAGCTTTCACGGGATTGTCGACCTTTGCCGCGGATGAAACTGAATCCGGCCGTGAAAAATATTCATGATTTCAAATTCGAAGATTTCGAGCTCGTCGGCTACGATCCGCATCCGTCGATCAAAGCGCCTATCGCAGTTTAGATAAAACTGGTAGAGGCAGGCGTGTCGCCTGCGGAAGAAATCCCAGCGACTGACATCCACCGTAGGGCGGACCATCGCAGAACGACGAAAGCGAAGAACGCGCGTATGTAGCTTACGGCCGCTGTTCAGCCGGCTTATCAACATTATTCGCGCTGGCTGTCTTCGGTCCGCGCGACAGATCAACCAGGTCAGCCAGGATGTTGAGCGCTTCGTCGCGTTCCGCATCGATTGCCGGCGTCTTGGAGTCATCGTCGGCATTGGCGCCCCCACCGATCAAATCCGAATCGGTATCCGAATCTGAGGCTCCCTCGGGATTAACTTTAGGAGCAATGCCATTCTTCTTCGCCTCGGCCAACTTCCCAGGATACATGACCAATTGAAGATTTGGTTTATCAACTGTGTCGAGCGTTACCCGATAAATTTGCGGCTCCTGCTCATTTCGCGCGAGACGCTCCTTTGAACGCGTTTCCTTACGCAATTTGTCGTCCTGAAGTTCCTTCTTTCGCGCGTCTTCGTTAAGCGAAATCCGATTCTCATCGAGTTTGTGACGCAAACGCCCAATGTCCTCCATTACATAGTGAAATTCAGGGTCGGCCTTAACGCGTTCCTCCGAGCGGCGACGCAGTTGATCGATAAACAACGAATGGCTGTCGGACCACTTCGTGTATCTCGCCTTCGCGACCTCGTCATAGGGCAGGGCATTCTTTAGCGCGCCTTCACCGTATTCGGGAAGATCGCTCAAGCTCGGCAAAACAACGTCGGAAGTTACGCCATGCAGCTGCGTGGAACCGCCGGCGACTCGATAAAATTTCTGGATCGTCAATTTCAACGCTCCGTCTTCATCGGAATGGCTGCCCAATAGCGACGCGAACCTTCCAATTGGAAGAATCGTCTGCACCGTGCCTTTGCCGAATGTGTTTTTGTCACCAACAACCACGGCGCGACCATAATCCTGCAGAGCGGCGGCGAAAATTTCGCTGGCAGACGCGCTTTGCCGGCTGATCAAGACGACCATTGGTCCGGAATAGGCGATCCCGGGATCCGGATTGGCCGAGACCCTGATGCTTCCGTTATAATCTTTCGTCTGAACGATCGGTCCCGATTTCAAAAACAAGCCTGTGAGCGAGAGCGCTTCCTCGAGTGAGCCGCCTCCGTTCCGTCGCAGATCGACAACCAGACCAGCAATGTTTTCTTTCTTTAGCCGCTTAAGTAATGCCAGCACGTCGCGCGTTGTGCTTTTCTGGTGCCTGTCCATGTCCGCATAAAAGGAAGGCAGCGTGAGCCAGCCGAGTTTTATGGGATCGCCGTTCTCGTCTTTCCTAATGATAATATCGGCGCGAGCTTCCTGGTCTTTGAGCTTAATTTCATCCCGCACGAGCTCGACATTTTTGCGACGCGATGGGTCCGTGGCATCCGAAGGGATCACCAGCAAACGTACGTGCGAGCCTTTCTTGCCACGGATCATCTCGACAACTTTGTCCAACCGCATTTCGCGAACATCGACATACTCGGCCGGGCCCTGGGCAACGGCAGTAATGCGGTCGCCTACCTTGAGTTTTCCATCGACTTGCGCCGGCCCGCCAGGAACAAGGCTCTCGATTTTCGCGTAACCATCTTCTGAACGAAGCATGGCGCCGATGCCGACGAGCGAGAGGCCCATGTTGATGCTGAAATTCTTCATGTCGGCCTTGCTCAGGTATTCCGAGTGCGGGTCATATGCCTGGGCAAGCGCATCGAGATACAGCTTCATCTGTTCGTCCTTATCTTCTTCATGGACGTTGCGGGCGAGGCGATCGTAGCGGCGCGAAACCAATTGGGGAGCGGGCTCGATAGGATGCTCGCTCAAGTGTTCTTGTAAGAGCTCATTGGTGATTCGCCCGCGCCATAGTTGGTCGGCGTCCGCCTCATCTTTTGGCCAGGACGATTTTTGCCGGCTCAGCTCAACCGTCGTGTTGCCTTTGAAGTCGATCGGCTGTTTTAAGAACTCCTTTATCTTAGCAACGCGGTCATCTACGCGTTTGGTGTAAAGAGCGTAGATGTCGTAGGCCGGTTTAAGGTTCCCCAGGAGGACGTCTCCGGCGATCGAATTGCCATATTTGGCGTTCATTTCGTCGACGTCCTTCTGAGTAAAAAAGAGATGACTGAAATCGAGCATCTCGAGATATGTCTGCAGGAATTTTTTCGAAACATCCTCGTTGAGCTTTTGGCGAGTGTAATGGCCTTCCTCCAAGAGGCGGCCGACCGACATGGCAACCGTTTCTCTGGACGCCGCGATAGCTGGCGGGGCCGCGATTGTGGCCGTCAACAGGATTGCGGCAAGCGCTAATGATCGTTGCAAAGATGATCTCATCGGTGAAAAAGAAGAGTTAATTACGTTCGCAGATTTCAGCATGAAGCGCAAGACAGCGGGATAAAGATCTGCATGTAAAGTAGAACATGAGACAATCGTCAGCCGGGAACATTCAAATATTCGTAAAAGCTCCCGGCTTCAGCTGTAGCCAAATCCCGCTGAAATCGATCCGATGAATTACAAGCAGTTCTGCGGTGGCATTTTTGAAACGAATTGTTACCTGCTAAAATCACCACAGGGCTGGATTCTTTTCGACGCACCTGAAGGTTCCTGTGAATGGGTCAAATCGCTCGGTATCGATCCGAAACTGTTGCTGCTGACACACGGGCATATTGATCACGTGCAGGATGTCGCCAAGATTAAGCGGGAGTTTGAATGTCCAATCGGCTGTCACCCGCTCACTGCGCCAATGATTTCTGACCGGGAATTTTTCCGCAGCTTTGGATTCGAACTCGAAATCGAGCCGACGAAACCTGATTTCCTGGTTGAAGAAACGCCGAGCCGCGAGTTTCTCGGCGCACAGTTCCAAGTGTTGGAAGTTCCGGGGCATTGCCCGGGCAGTCTTTGCTTCTTCTTGCCCAAGGATCAACTGCTGATCGGCGGCGACGTGCTGTTTGCCAGTAGCATCGGCCGCGGAGATTTGCCGGGCGGAGATATTGATCAGTTGGTAACTGGAATCAGAAAGAAATTATTTCCGCTCGGCGATGACGTCACGGTGCTCCCGGGGCATGGACCGCCAACGCTGATTGGAACAGAGCGGCGCACTAATCCTTTCGTCGGCTTGCAATAACCGTCACAATCCCGGGCCTTGACCTAGCCAAGATCGGCGAGAAGAGAAGCGAGAGGCTTGAGATCGTCGATATTCGCAACGATTCCCCGCAGCGAGCGCATAGCTCTTGGAATGTATTGCAGGAAATGCTCGTGGCCCCTGACCAAACCGAGAAAACCATAGGCGCCCAGGGCCTGCATCAGGCGTTGCATCGCGCATAATTGGAGCGTGTCGTCGAACTGTCCGTCAATTATCCGGCCGTTGCGCGTCTGTTTTTGCCGATAGTAACTAATCAGCTCCGATCGTTCCGCGCCTGAAAGCTCGACGTATGGGTCAAAAAACAGCGACGCCAGATCGTATTCAGCCAGCCCTGGTCGCATTCCCTGAAAATCAATCAGATTAGCCTGTCCGTTCTGGATAATGATATTTTGCGATTGGAAATCCCGGTGCACCAACACCCTTGGCAAACTCGCGAGGCGTTTTGCAATTTCGCGCAGACTCGGAAGGGCCGCCAACTCCTTGCGTTTTGAGTCGCTGATCTTGAAGTAGCGCCCGAGGCAGTTGTTGAAAAAGTATCTCTGTTCCCAGCGGTAAAGTGCGGCGTTAAACTCGGCAGGCAAATGCTCCTTCATTTCCAGGCACACGGACTCCGGCAGACTGTGAAGTTTGATAATTTCATCGAGCGCCGCTTCGTAGAACGCGCGGCGGACCAACCAGGTATCATGCCGATAGCCGTACAGGTCGCGTTCACCCATGTCCTCAATCCAAATGAGGCCTTCCTCTGAGTCATGGAAATAGATTTTAGGGACCCGAACACCGCAGGCGTCTAGAAATTTCGCGATCTCGACGTAATGCTGATTTTCTTCGCGCTCCAGATTGTATTTAACCAGGATCAGCGTCTGGCTCTCGGAGCAACGTATCCGATAAAATTTCCGATCCGACCCGCCTTTTTCGATGGGGCGAATTTTTATATCGGCCACATCCAGGAGCGGAAAATGCATCCGTGTTCGCCGGAGAAGAAGTTCGGTCCTCATACTAGATGTCGCTGTCACGATGAATGCCGCTCACCTTTTTTTGGGAGCGGACAATACAACTATGAAGCTGACTTTTGGAAGCAATTTGTGCACCCGGCCACAAAATTGTGTCTTCAAGGACGGCTTCCGCGCCAACCCGGCAACTTTCTCCGACCGCGGAGCAACCGTGCAGCTGAGCGCTCGGATCAACAATGGCTGATTTCGCAACGCGCTCAGGCCACTCCGGTGTTTTCAGATAATGCGGCGCCCAATGCCCTCGCAAAATTGTGCGATGCACCTCGAGGTACTCAGCACGCGAGCCGATGTTGAACCATTTTCCGTCGCCCATCACCACTCCGCCGATCTTACCGCCCTTGCCTATCCAATCCCTAACGATAGGAATGAATGAAGTTTTCTGACGCGGCGGGATCTGTTGGAAAACGTTTGGATTCCAGACAGCGATGTTCGCGAAATCAAAATTTCCCGCCGTGCCATAGCGATTCGCGATATCCACAACGCGGTGATCGCGCAGAGCCACCTCCGAAGCCAAACCTGTTTCACGTAACGCGAGCGTGACGTCGTTCCCGCGGCGGAAATGTTCGTCGATTAACGGCTGCAGGTTGATGTCGGTCAGGATGTCACCGCTGTAAGTCAGGAATGGATTGCTACCCAGATATCGTTCCGCGTTCTTGATTCCGCCCCCTGTTTCAAGCAAGTCCGGCTCGTGAACCAAAGTAATTGAACGGCCTTCATACTCATTATCGCAGAAAAATTTATTTAATAGTTCGGCGCGCTTGTGCGTGTTAATGACAAAGCTTTTCACGCCAACGTTGATCAAATGATCTAGCGCAAAGGTGATAAGCGGCTTTTGAAAAATCGGAATGAGGGGCTTTGGGAGATCATCTGTTAATGGGCGCAGGCGTGTACCGAGGCCAGCGGCGAGAACGAAAGCTTGCGTGATTGTATTCATCGCGTCACAGACTCGGTTAAGGCAGGAAGAAAATTGTTGAAAACGCGATTAACTCAATCGCGCGGGATTTCCAGAGAATCTGTCACTTGCAATCTCTTCACAACAAGGTCGTCGATTTGAAGATGCCTGATTTTCGCTCGACCAATGATGAGGCGGCCGACCGCGACGACGCCCCATGCAACCGCTCCAATCGCCAACGCGCCGAGCGCGAGCGCTCCGATACTCTGCGCTCCGACTGCCAACGCGCGGATCCGCATCGGCTCGATCTCATTTGGTCCTGCCTCGCGCATGCTGTGGTAAATTGTCTGCAAGCTTAATCCACGATAATCGATCCTCCGTCCAGATATGGTCGGCTGGCTTAATAATTTCTGGCTGATCAAAAGTGGCAACAGTGACATCAATTTCGTCAGAATCGGGTTCGCTCATGAAAGTCAGCGCGCTGCCGCACGTCGCACAGAACGACCGAACGCGCCCGGCCCATGCGATTTCGCGCGGTTTGCCCTTGGTAATCTGAAAATTGTTTCGGCGAAACGAAGCCCATGTCGCAAACGGCCCACCTGTGCTCTTACGGCAATCTTCACAATGACAATGAGTGACGTTGTAGGGTTCGCCAATGCCTTCGTAACGAATTGCACCGCACAGGCAACCGCCGCAAATCCCCTTGGGCTCCGTTTCCATCACTGATTACACTGATTATACAGGGCAACCGCGCGGTTACTCCGTAAATGCTAGTAGGTGAGGTTAGGACCAGCGGAACGCCGCCACACCGTTCGTTGCCAGGGAAGCTCGCGCTTCTGTAAATACAGCGTGCGCGTGCCGAAATCGATAATGCCGTGGTGTCGCCGCAGCGTTTCCGCACCAAGCAGGCCGGCAACAGGCGGCGAACCCTCCAACAACCCATCGTGAATTAATCCTTCCATGTCGATTACCCCCACGTCTTTGCCAACGATATCGACCGAGCCCACCGATAGTTTGCGAATCCTCGCCACGCGCAGGCCACGCTCCTTCAGGTTCACCGCGGAAGAACTGTACGGTGTCTCGCGCGTGGAAATTCGCATTCGCCTAACGAAAGAACGATGCAACAGCGTAGTAAACGAACCCGTGTCGACCATAAACTTGGCCGCTTTCCCATTGATCGAACCATTCACATACAGATTAAACCCGTCGCTGACCTGGATCGGAACAGCTTGCAATCCGCGCCGGTCGAAACCAGGAACACCACCCAAAACATCGGGGTCGGTCTTCAAAATGAGCAACTGTCGTTGACAATCCAGTACCGCCTGGGTTGGAAAAAGAATATCCGCCCCAATGATTCCATCGATTTGCTCCTCGTGAGCCAGCCGCGCCGCACGGGCAGAGTTGCCCAGATCGACGGCGACCATCGGTTCATCGATCAGAGTCAGCCCTCCGAGGCGCAGTTCGCGCGCGATAGCTACATTATTGAATGCGCCGTTGATCTGAATGCGTGATGGCAGGTCCGACTTGGCCGCGATTGGTTTGAGCCGAAAATGATTGCGACGATTTATCGCGATTGCGCTGACCGGGGCACCACTATCGATCGTGAGCCATGCCTCTTTGCCGTTGATGAAGGCGCGCACCATTAAATGATTTTGCCGGGAGCGCACCAGCGGTATCGCTTGGAAGTAGGTGTTCGCTCTCGCGTCAGCGGCCTGTGGCAACGCCGCCACTTCGGCAATGAGCGCCACTGCAGCGCACGAAATCGACAAAAATGTCCGCCACAATCGTCGCTGGCTTGAGCAAGTCACGGGGCGTGAGATTAACACGGTTCTTTTTACGTCAAAGCAATTTTGCATTTTCAAGATCCAAAACCGGGAACGAGCACACCGGGAGTTTTGTCATTGCGTGGCACGCCTGAGTGATGATTTACTCTCCGCCAATGCAAGAGGCTCAAATGACGACGGCGACGACTGAAACACCTGCGACCGACCAAAAATTCGTCAGGGGGCTCGGTCTGCTTGATTCAACGATGCTGGTCGCCGGCTCGATGATCGGCTCGGGAATTTTCATTGTGTCGGCCATCATCGCACGGCAGGTCGGTTCGCCTGGGTGGCTGCTCGTTGTTTGGCTCGTAACTGGTTTACTAACGCTGATGGCCGCGCTGTCGTACGGCGAGCTGGCCGCGATGATGCCGAAGGCCGGCGGCCAATATGTTTATTTGCGCGAAGCCTACAGTCCGTTTTGGGGTTTTCTCTATGGTTGGACGCTGTTTCTGGTGATTCAAACCGGCACGATCGCAGCAGTGGCGGTCGGGTTCGCGCGCTACAGTGGCGTACTTATCCCGTGGTTTTCAGAATCCAACTATCTCATCCCACCGATCCGTTTTGGCGGCTGGTTTAGCGGCTACGCTGTTTCACTTTCTACCGCGCAGTTCCTTGGATTGGCGATGATCGCGCTGCTGACCTTTATGAACACGCGGGGCCTAAATCTTGGCAAGCTCGTGCAAAACATTTTCACGACAGCCAAAACGGGTGCTCTCATCGCGCTGGTTGTGCTGGGAATCATCGTCGGCGTGAAGTCCGGAGCTGGCACGGAAAACTTTCGTGACTTTTGGACACTACGAGGCGGCTTGCAGGATGTGGGCGCGGGACTCACCGCGGCCACCGCATTCGGTCTTTTCGTCGGCATCTGCGTGGCGCAAACGAACTCGCTCTTTTCTGCCGACGCCTGGAACAACATCACGTTCATTGCCGGAGAAGTGAAGGAACCGCGTCGTAACATCCCGCTGTCGCTCGCCTTCGGCACGCTTCTGGTTATCGGACTTTATCTGCTGGCGAATGTCGCTTATCTGGCAACGCTTCCGTTCGCCTCGATCCAAAATGCGCCGAGCGATCGCGTCGCATCGGAAACGGCAAACGTAATTTTCCCGGGCACCGGAGCAACGATCATGGCAGTCGCAATTATGGTTTCGACGTTTGGTTGCAATAACGGGCTGATCCTCGCGGGCGCGCGCGCCTACTATGCAATGGCGCGCGACGGTCTGTTTTTCAAACGCGTGGCTGAGTTGAACAAGAGACATGTCCCTGCGTGGGGCCTAGTCATTCAAGGAATTTGGGCAGGCGCTCTCGTGCTCCCGCGCACCGTGAAAACAGACAACGGCGGCAACGTTGTCGGCTACGGCAATCTCTACGGCAACCTGCTCGACTACGTAATTTCTGCGGCGCTGATTTTTTACATTCTTACTATCGCGGGACTGTTTTTGCTTCGCTGGAAACGTCCTGACGCGGAGCGTCCGTACAAAGCATTTGGTTATCCGGTCGTTCCCATTCTTTACATCATTGGCGCAGCCACAATTCTTTTGGTCCTTTTTGTCTATCAGACTGCGACCACGTGGCCCGGTTTGATTATCGTGCTCACGGGCGTGCCGATTTATTTTTTCTGGAAATTCCTTCGCGGAAAATCACGCCCGGCTTGACTTGTCAGTGCAATTTGGATAACCGAAACGAAACCTGCGGGGCAAAGCTAATCAGCTGAACGAGGAATCATGGCCAAACTTTTC
>JBKPRQ010000019.1:0-12743 GCA_046734635.1 Verrucomicrobiota bacterium | reverse complement strand
GCATTATGAGACCGACTCCTTCGCAATTCAGAATCAAGCGAGCCATTACCTTGAATCGAATGTTACCGGAAGGAAAGCGGCGGGAGCTCCCTACCCCGCCGCTCATTGTCCAAGGCACAACCAATAAAGCGCCTTGGCATTCCTATGGAGTGTGCACAGGAATCTGGTTCGATTGATGAAAACACACAATCGGGCCGGCGGATGATTGCCTGATCAGACGAAATCTTATGTCACCGCTTTGTGGCGTTTTGGGAAAATGCGATAGACGTGTCATCGGCTTGAAAGCAGAATCTTTTCTTGTCAGTCAATTTACCCGAGAAAGTCAAAACCGAACCCGAAGGAGATTCGAAACCGAGCTCCGTATGAAAAATGGGGACGCATCGGTTGAAAAAAATTGAAGCCCGACGCGTCCCCAGTCAGATCTCGACCTTTCAGCCTACCACTCGCACCGAGGCAGTCACAACAATTCACAAGTAACGCCGCTGTTAACTTGTTACTGTGCTTTGCCAGTGGACGATCCGGCGGATCGGACCCGAGCGATGGTCGATCGCAACCCCGATTACGCTTTGGCAAAGATCAAATCAAAGCTGGCAATCAGGAAAGCCATTAGCCGCAGGCCAGCCCGCCAAGCGCTACATCTTGTGTGGAAACTACTTGCATTACCATACATCTTGCGCAAATCTGTCAAACCAGATGGATCGGCCTATCACGGACCTCACCGGCCGTAAGTTTGGAAAATGGGTAGTTCTGCCTCGCAACGACGTCGAGCCGAACGATCGCCATTCCAATTGGCTGGTTCAATGCGAGTGCGGAAGGCTTAGGGTCGTCGCCAGCCAGGACCTCTTAACTGGGCGGTCTTCATCGTGTGGCTGCGCATCGTCTCGCAAAAGCGGTCATGACGGGAAGACCTCGACGCGCAGTGATAACGGAAAAACCTCGGCTCTCAGTGACAACGGGAAGACCTCAGTGCGCGCTTCGGTGGCTCTGCGAATGCAATTGCAGCGCGTTATGGACGGCCTTCGACCAGAAGGAACAGGACCGAACTCAGAACGTCCGCGGGACTCTGATTTGTTTAATGAGGATACACAATCGGATCGGCGGATGATTGTCTAATCAGACAAAATCCTATCGTAACCCTGACGCGCGAATTTTTGGCAACGTTTCTGCGCGCGGGCGCGTTGCATGGTGGACAACCATGATCCGCACGACGAACCGAAGCATTTCGAAGCCAAGCTGGAAATTCGCTCTCGACATCACGTGCATTTTGCTTGCGCTCCCGATTTGGTTGCCGGTGATGATATTGCTCATGCTGGTGACGCGACTCGCTTCGCCTGGTCCGATCTTCTATCGCCAAAAGCGTGTCGGACTTGGAGGAAAACATTTCTTAATCTGGAAGTTTAGAACGATGAAAGTGAGTGCTGAAACACAAAGCCACGAACACTACTTCCAAGAATTGATGCGGGTCGATCGTCCGATGACGAAGCTGGATACTTACGGCGATCCACGCCTCGCCCCTTTCGGCCGATTTCTGCGTGCCAGCGGCTTGGATGAGTTGCCTCAAATCTTCAACGTGATTTGTGGTGAGATGAGTCTTGTTGGTCCGCGGCCCTGCACGCCAAACGAATTTGCTCATTACGAGCCGTGGCAACGGGCACGTGTAAACGGTCTACCGGGACTGACTGGATACTGGCAGGTAAACGGTAAGAACAAAACCACGTTCAACGAGATGATCATGATGGATCTCTTCTATATCGAGAATACGTCGATCTCACTCGATCTGAAAATTATGCTCAAGACCGGCGCCGTTATTGCGGGACAACTCTCGGAATCCAGCGGGCGGCACAACGCAATCGGTTCCAGAGCAAACCGTACGAAACTTGAAGGAGATATTCCAACCAGCGTCCCAACCATCGCGATCCAAACGGGATTCGAAACCGATCGCCCGACTAAGAACGCGGTTGAAGAAATGGTTTGAGATTCGACACGCGAGTGAACGAATGACGAGTTAAAGGGCAGCGTGTAGCCATACGACCAGCAGGAAAACGATTGTAAATCCGCCGCCTACCAACCAGCGAAGGTCGGGGACAACCGTGCCGCTCGAGACCGGCACCAAGTCAAGGTCCACGGCTATGAACTTGTAAGGTGCGATGGGCGCATAGGCGGGGTGGGAAATCAGTTTCAAGAACGTGCGCCGGCTGGGATAGCGCACTACAGTCATATTGCCCCAGGTTCTCTCTGGCTGGATGTCGATCAGGTTCTTGGCTTGGGGAGCTCCGATGAACGTCGGATAAGACGCGTGACTCAACCAGAGCCATATCAGGCCTTTTTCATAATGAGCGTTGGCCTCTTCGGACGTTCCCTTGAATTCCGGCGCGCCGGGAAATGTCTGCACCCGCGGGAAGAAATGCATGAGGTTAAACATGTAGACCGGCTTGCCATCGTCGGCCTCGGCCCATGTGCGGAGACGGGCAATGAACGCCTGCACTCCCTTCTCAGGCAGCGGTAATTTGTCGATGATCGCCAGGTATCGATCGATCTCCGCTTGAGTGAGCTTGCCCGCTCCTTGAGAATGCCAGGCCCAGAAGACCACGTACAAGACCACGAACGCGGCGGCAAGAATGAGCTCAAACCACATTTTCGTTTCCTTCTTGAATTTGTGTCGCTCGGCCGAAGCCAATCATGTTGTAAAACCAGTGACTCCTCAAACTGAAATGCTTAACCGGTTCGCTGCAACGGATGATTAAGTCGCGCCAGTCTGACCCTCGATGGAATGCCGTGCCTCATTCGCTTGTGGCAATGCGGGCGATGTGTAAAGGCGCCATTGGACTCGGCACCAAACAAAATTCTTCTGTCGCGGAAAGTTGCACATCCAGCCAGGATGCTTATCGACAGAGGAATCATGAGAAAACTCAAACTGCAAATGCAAATCACGATTGACGGCTTTGTTGCTGGCCCAGACGGTCAATTGGACTGGATGACCAGGGCGATGGATGAAAAACTCCTCGCTTTCATCAACCATCTCACTGACACGAGCGACACCATTTTGCTCGGCAGAAAAATGACCGAAGGTTTTATTAATTACTGGGAGCAAGCGATCAGTCAGCCGAATAGCCCCTCGTTCGCCCAGAAAATGGTGAGCATTCCCAAGGTGGTGTTCAGCAAGACAATTAACAAAGTCGCTGGGCAGAATGTCCGGGTCGAAAATGACCCTCTGGCTGAAGCGGTGAACCGCCTCAAGGGTCAGGCAGGCAAGGACATTGTCGTGTATGGTGGCGCATCCTTTGTTTCCTCACTGATTGAAAACGGGTTGATCGACGAGTTTAATTTCTTTGTAAACCCTGTGGCGATCGGAAAAGGGATGCAGGTGTTCGCAGCTCGCAAGCCTCTGAAGCTGGTTAGCTCGACTGCTTACCCAAGTGGCACTGTGGTGAATACCTACCAACCTCAATCTTCCTCGGCGAGCTAGTTTCCGTCGTCCTCCATTTTTCGGGGACAGGAGACAGAAATAGGGATGCCGTCTAATTCTCGTTAGACCGCAGTTTTGAAATCCAACATTTCGTTATGTTTAGATTTATCGCTTTTCTTCGAGCGATAAATGTCGGCGGCGGTCGCACCGTCAAAATGCAGTCTTTGCGTCAAGTCTTCGAGTCGCTTGGTTTCTCCAGGGTAACCACGTTCATTGCCAGCGGGAACGTTGTGTTTGAGACGACAACGAAAAAGACCAGGACGCTTGAAAGAAAAATTGAAAGAGCGTTGAAAGCAGCCTTGGGCTATGAAGTACGCACATTTGTTAGGGGAGAAGACGAATTAGCCAAAATAGCTAATTACCGGCCGTTTCCACGATCGAAGTTCGATGAGACTTGGCAGAGCAACATCATCTTCCTGGCGGATGATCTGAGCGAGAAGTTGAAGCAAAACGTGGCGGCGTTGCGGACGAAGACGGATAGGTTCGAGGTTCACGGACAGGAGATCTACTGGCAGCGCCGCAGGAAGCAGAATAAGGCGCTGTTTTCTACCGTTCCCCTCGAGAAAATTCTCGGTCTGGCCTTCACCGTCCGCGGGACGAACACAATAAAAAGGATCGTCCTTAAGTACTTTTCATCGAAGGTTTGCTAGATGCCAGTCCGGTCCGCCAATCGGACGGACTCGTCCCGTGGCGAGCTCGGGCCTAATGCGGCGCCGCCGTCCATTCTCGCTATTGTTTTGGCGCTAGGGAGGCGACAATTTTCTCGAACCGTGGGTCCCCGCGCAATGGGTCCCATAACGGATCTAACTTGAGCGAACCGTAGCTTAAATAGCCGGGAATACTGCTCGCGATGCGCAATTGCTCGAAGGCGAGATCCTTCTGCCCGACCCAACCGTAAATCACCGCCAGATACTGCACTAACTGGGCGCCATCAATCGAATCTTTGGTCACCGGCAGCAATTCAACCGATCGCCGCCCCTCCCGAACCGCGTCTTCCTTATTCCCGAGAACTGCATCGATCATTCCGAGCGCACAGAGAGCCTGCGCGTAATTCGGTTGCTGACTTACTACGCCTTCAATTTCCTTCCGGGCTCGAGTAAACGCGTCCCTCGCCGATGCAACGTCGCCGCGCAAAAGCGCGACGCGCCCCTCGCACCAGGCGCGAGGAAAAGGCATCTCGCTATAACAGCCGTTGGCGTCAAGTAACGACAACGCTCGTTCGGCCGCACTCGAGTCCCGCTCCCAGAGTGATAGAATGAGCCATTGATCAACGACCTGCTTAATCGCGGCAGGGTCATTCGCAATAATAGCCTTAATAGTGGAGTCCAGCGGCTTTGTGTCGGCTCGCCACTCGGCATCGAGGCCAGCACGTTGGAGGCGGACGCTGACATCCTTGGGCGCAAGCGCGATCGCGCGATCCAATATGGCAGCAGCATCTGCGTACCGCCGCAACGCTGTGTAGGTAAGAGCAATCTGTTGCAGAGTGAAAAAGTTTTGCGGATCCAACGCCACCGCGCGTTCCATGTTGTGCGTTGCTTTGTCCCAGCGTCCCTCTCGGCGGTCGATGTACCCCGTCAGCAGAAATGGAAGCGGATCGTTCGGCAGGGCTCGTCGCGCGGCGGCCAGTGCCTGGCGGGCGCGATCGTAATCGCGATATCCCCAATAAAGATGTTTTGCCAGCGCAAGATGAGCTTCACCGGAGTCTGGACGTAATCGCACTACCGATTGAATGGCTGCGTCGGCCAGGTCGAGCCGATCTTGCGTGTGATCGAATTCAAGCAAGTACATTTGGTCATGGGCATGGGCGAGCTGATAATACGCGAGAGCAAATGACGGGTCCCGCGCCACCGCCTGGTCGAGCAACCCAATAGCCTCAAGAAGCATCGAATCCTTAGGTTCATTAAACACGGCTTTCTCAATCAAAAGTTTCGCGCGGAGATAAAGATCGTAGGCCGCGAGATCAGATGTCGGTTGCTCTTCAATTGCGGCTTTCTCTTTTGGCGATAGTTTCGACTTCAATTGAGAGACGATTTGTTCAGCCAATTCGTTCTCAATCCCAAATACATCCGCCAAATTCCGATCGTAGCTTTCCGCCCAAAGATGCGCGTCGGTTCTGGCATCGATCAATTGAGCATTCACGCGGATACGATCGCCGGCTCGCTGAACAGTTCCTTCCAAAACATGCGCAACACCCAGAGCCTTGGCGATTTCGCGAAGGTTCTGTTGAGCAGCGTCTTTGTACTGCCTCACCGACGTGCGACTGATGACTTTGAGATCAGCAACCTTGGCCAGATTCGTCCGAATCTCATCTTCAACGCCATCAGCGAAGTAAGCGTTTTTCTGGTCATCGCTGAGATTCTCGAATGGAAGCACTGCGATACTCTTCTCAGGAATGAACGCGTTCTCGCCCGGTAGTGTGCGGTGCGCGGCGAGATCGGCCGATTTTCGAACGGAGATCCCATAGAACGCAAGGACTGCGATGATCAGCGCAACCAATCCCCAGCGCACCAGCGCGATTCTGCGCTGTCCGGCAAGAGTAGATTTCGGTAGGGGTTTACTAACCGGTTGCTTGCATCGGTCCGGCAGGGCCCGGTTTCCCACTTCGTCATTGTAGAAATTTACGAGGCCGATCTTTACCCCGTGTTTCATTTCACACTCGCCAATCTCATGTAAGAACGGCTGCCAATGGGGATATTCCACGAGATCGTCGGCGGCGCGTTTTGACAGCAGGATGTGCCCCCGGTCGCCGCAGTTCATCACACGCTGCGCGATGTTGATCGCACCTCCGGCAATGTTCACTCGATCGTTTACATCGAAAACGCGGCTAACCAGCCCGCTGTGAATACCCATGCGCAAGGGAAGCGACGGCAACTCTCGCAAAGCTTTGCTGATTTCCAGCGCACATTGCGCGGGCGCTTCGGGGCTGTCCGAGAAAACCAAAGCCATTCCATCACCAGTCGGCAATCGCACTAGTTTGCCGGCCGCATCTGCTCTGCGGAATTGATCGCTCCGTTTTACGACGCGGTTGAGCGCATCAAACACTTCGCGCTGCTCGTTGATCAACAGTTTGGAATAACCCACGGTGTCGATGAACAAAACGTGCGCAGTTTCCAGTTCGCTTTCCGTTTTGACCTCTGGGGACATACCGCGTGGGTCGCTCGTTTCCTTACCTCGACTCGACCCACTGAGTCGACATTAATCCTGTCCTGGAGATAAACGGAGGCAGGCAGGCGATAAACAATAGTCGATTAAAATCCCGTGCGAAACCGCAAAAAACGGAAGCTCTCTTTGACACGCGCAAATTCCCAACGGGGCCCAAATGCCGCGACGTTGAGCACAATCATGACCAGCGCAAAGAGATACATCCCCATCATTAATCCAATCGCGACGTGCATCATGATAACACAAATCAACCAAATATTGCGTGTCCGTTTACTCCAAATCAGAAACGGATAACCAATTTCAATTAACCACACCGAAATCCCCACGACTGGAAAGAGATCCTTCCATTTCACCAGGATTTCAGGGGAGATAATGTTGAATGGCGTATTGGTGAGCGCGCGCCAGGGGCTATTGCCATTCCACCAGTCGGGTCCCGAGCATTTTGCCAGACCTCCAAAGAAATAAGCGATGCAGAGATGAACCTGCAACACACGTCGGACGAGACCTTGAAGTTGCGGATTCTTTAGCCCTACTTTTCGATATTTGTAATCCACCGAACATCTATCCGGCAGTGGTGAGAGCATCAAATAGAAGAGGCCGATTGTTGTGAAGTTATCCATCCCATAGGCCAAAAGACCGCCACTTTTGACCGCGCACAGATGAAAAAACCACGTCAAGATCGCGGCGCTTCGGCTAAAGAGCCCGACCACCAGGAAACAAGCAGCACAAAATAAACAGAGCCAGGCCGCATGCAGTATGACCGCTTCGCTTAGCCCAAAATGGCTTCCGATCTTTACCAGCCAACCCAATCTGGGAATCAACGAACTCTCGCCCGAGAGCACGACTTCAGATAGGTCCCGGCTGATTAAACCGCGGCCAGTCCCCGCGAGCAGATAATTCCAATCGCTGCGCATGGCCAAGCAGTAAAGCAGCACTTGAATTGCAAGACCGATGCGCAGAACGGTAAGCCATTCATCAGATTGGATCGGGAAGAAGAAATCAATTACCCGTTTCCAAGCCGCCTGCATGTACATTACGGCTGCTGTTTTGGAACCGGGTTTGGCTCGAAAGTAACATCGTACGCGTAGAGAACTTGGTACGATTCCCTTCTTCCGCGCTCAAACTCTTTCGGTATGGGAAAATCAACCGTGCCAAAAATGGCGCGAATCATGGACACCTCACGATGTTCACGCCAGGCCGCGTAAACGAGGAATTTAATCATGCCTTCGCGGACAACGCTGTCCTCGACTTGTCCGATGAAGTCCAAAAGGCTAACCAAATGCAGCCCAGCAGAACCTGTGTTTACTCTGGGCGTTTCATATTCAATCCGACCGTCGGGGTAGTGTAACTCAAAAACAAGCTTGTATGTGACAGGTACATGTGGCGCGAAAAAACCGTAACCGGCCTCGATCCCAGCGGCATTGAGATATGCGCCTAAACCCTGACGGAGCGGATTCGATTTCGACAGGTCTTGGCCGATTACCGCAGTTGTTACCCTTTCAGCTTCTCGCCACGAGCTGTCGAGGTTACTCGGAAAGATAGTATGCCCTTTTGAAAGAACGACAAATGTGTCGCGGCAAGAGACAGTCAGGACCAGAAGGAGGTGAAAAATGACAACAGCTAGATAAACGCCTTTAAAACCCAATGTAATCAGAGGCCGGCCTTGTCCAGAAACGCACGCAACTCCTGCGTGCTTTTGAACGTAGCTCTTTGGGTCGCATTACCAACAAGACCGGTGAGGCAAGGAGGCGGAGACATATTAGGGAGTGTCCCGACCGAGGCGTCGCCCTCGTATTGGATTCTATAGGTATCGGATGGCCGCGCATTCAAGGCAGTCGTTAGTTTAGTTTTATCGACCGGGACACATGCCATCACAAGTTGAACCGGAAGATTTTGGCCACTTGGGCTGGGCGTTGGCGATTGGGCAGATACGAAAATTCCGACAATGAAGAGTAAGGAGATTGCCGAAATGACAACGAATTTCATTTTAGGGAATTTCATAATTTATCCAGGTTTGACGAAGAATAGCCTGATTAGCAAGCGCAAAAGAGCCGCGCGCCCGACGACTTCAGCGGCACTGAAGCGATCGGAGTTCAATTCTTCGCTCGACGAATCGCCGTGGCGGACGCTGTAACGTTTTAACTCTTTAACGATTCGACGAATCCCTGGCACGGCAAAGCCTTGGCGACGGCGGCACGTCGCGACGCCTGTCCGCTAGTGCGGCGCCGTCGTCGCTGACCAGGGGCCGACACCGAGCGCGGTCAGCACGATTTCCACTGCCAGAGAGCAAAGGATGAGTCCCATTACACGGACAAGGACGGACGCGCCCTGTCGACCAATGACTCGCAGTATGGCATCGGAAAAAAGCAGCCCGAGGTAAGTGATGAAGAGCACCACCAGAAGGACAACGCCGGTTTCAAGCCGCTGCGGTACCGTATAAACATCGTTATCAGTTAAGACGATCACCGCCATCATTGCGCCCGGCCCGGCGATGGAAGGCACTGCCAGCGGGAACACCGCGAGATCGCGCCCCTCCTCTGGCGATCTTTCTTTCTTTTCATCCATTTTCCCGAAAAGCATCTGCACACCGAACAGGAATAGAATGATGCCGCCGGCCACCTTGAGCGAGTGCATGTGAATGCCGATCGCGTCTAGAATGACCTGGCCGACGGTCCCAGCAGCCACGAGAATGATAGTGGCGTAAATCACACCGCGCAGCGCAGTCCAATGTCGCTCTGCCCGCGTGAGACCAGCGGTCAGCCCGGCGAAAAGCGCCACGTTCCCGATCGGATCGATCGTCGTCCAGAGCGTAGCGAAGTCTTTACTGATCTTAATTAAGAGGGGCGACATCGTTCTTACTTCTTCCTTAATTGAAACTCATTCGTTGCCCACACTCTTTCGCTGCTACCCTCGCAGCTAGATGCCAGTCCGGCTCGGACCCTTCAATGTCGCTCATCCCATTCGCTCCATTCATCGTTCTTACTTCATCCTTCGTAGTGCGTTGAAAGTCTTATCCGAACCGCAGATCTGCTTCCACTTCTTAATTCATCGTTCTTACTTTTTAATTCCCGTTACGAGCCGCGCAGCGCGCCACCAGCCATTGACGTGAAATTCGACAAGCGGACATCTCTTAGCGTCCCGCGAAAAACTTTACTACACAGTAAAATTTCAGACGTCCGCGGAAAAGGTTGGAATACGGATGCGATTAGAATTGATCTGCTACTGAATCGTTGATAACGAGAGGGTAAATTCCGGTCTCTGAACTTTAATGGACGTGAACGTGACCGTCTGCTCCCGTCTCGTCTGCCTCGTCACGCTCCTGTTCCTGCCAGGCGTCGCGGGTGCCGACGAACAGTCACTGCCACCCGGCGGCCAACCGGTCGAGGTGGCGTGCGGGGTCTTCCTCGCCAACCTGTCGGCCATCGCCGAGCGCAGCGAGACGTTCAATGCCGACCTGTACCTGAGCTTTCGCTGGCGCGACGCGCGCCTGGCGTTCGTTGGCGACGAACCGAAACGGTTCCTGGAGGAATCCGCGGTCGAGCAGCTGAAGCAGATGTGGTGGCCGGAGATCGAGTTCGTCAACACTGCGGCACCCGAAGTGACGAACCGCGCACTCGAAATCTCGCCCGACGGATCGGTGCGTTACGAGTTGGGGTTGACGGGAGACTTCCGGGCGGACCTCGACTTGCGCCGGTTTCCCTTTGACCGCCAGAAGCTCGCCGTGCGCATTCAATCGTTCATCTGGACGGTCGACCAGATGGTGTTCGTGCGCGACCCGACACGAATCGGGTTCAACCCCGAGCAAACGTTTGAAGGGGTGTCGGTCACCAGGCTGACGACCGACGTGGCGCGGCGAAGGATCCCCGGCTGGACGACAGCCGATTCGTACTCCGAGTTCGCTGCCTCGATCGACGTGAAACGGAGCGCAGCGTTCTACATTTGGACGGTCTTCACGCCGATCGTGCTGATCTTCCTCATCTCCTGCACCATCTTCATCGTCCCGATCAAGGACTTCTCGGATCGCATCGGCATTAGCCTAACCGCCTTACTCGCCTGCGTCGCCACGCAGTTCGCGATGAGCTTCACCCTGCCGCAGATCCCCTACCTCACGGTGATCGACCGGGCGTTTGTCATCACCTACGCGTGTATCGCCCTCGGCGTGCTGGTGAGCACGATGCAGGCCACCCTGCTTCGCGACCCGCCAGGTCGGGCGGAGCGCATTAATCGCCTGGCGGGTTTCGGTCTTCCTGTGCTGTTTTTGCTGCTGATTGCGCTGTGCGTGATCTTGTAGACACGATGCACCAGCAGGCTGGAGTCTTTTAGGAAACCGTAGCAAAATCTTTACTGATCTTAATCAGGAGAGGCGACATGCAAATGGAGCTGAGGGGTCCAGCGACATAGAATACTTCGCGGTCGAGGGAATGGAGCGTTTGGGGAAAGCGACATAGAAGGTAAAGCGACGAGGGTAGGAGCGAGTGAGCCTGGGCAGCGAACGAGTTTCAATGACCTGGCCGACGGTCCCGGCGGCTACGAGGATGATCGTGGCGTAAAAGACAGCTTTCAGCGCCCTGCGATTGCTCGAAGATGCGGTTGTCGATCTAATGCGGCGTGAGCGAACCGTTTCGCGACTCATCGGGTACGCCTCAGCGTGCGCAAACAGCGGCCCCGATAAATCGATAGGAAATGTGATATTCAGTCGGTTAGAAAGCACCGACTATGACGCCGCTGTGTGGACAGCGCTCCCTTCAAATTATGAAAAGCGGCTGAGCGCGGAATTCTCACTCGAGCATGGAACACAATATCTGACGACCTTGCCGAAAAACGCTAAGAAGCGAGCTTTGGAATACATTCCCAAAACCCCTAAGCAAATCGATACTCGTCTGCGACAGCACCTTCGCGCGCAGAATATTTTTAGCTAAGCAGTCCGCCATCTACTCACAAAGGACGGCCCTTTACCGACTGAATTAGATTGAGAAGCAAACAATCCGAGATCTACTCACTCCATATCCGGGTAAGGGCCTTCTATGAAGGAAGGATTAAGAAGGACGAGCTAAGAAATCGGTGAACCCCTATCACGATTGCAAGCAGCCCACACTGCAAACATCTTCCAAGAATGACGTCAGGGCTTGGGACGGGATTGGTTATTCCCGATCTGTGGCAACAGGAAGCGATCCGGGCTTTGCAACAGGGAAAAGATGTGGTCGTCCAGGCGCCGACCGGTTCCGGTAAGACTTATATTTTTGAGCTGTTTTATCCGGACTTGAAAGAACAGGCGGTCTTCACGGTTCCAACCCGGGCGCTGGCTAACGATAAGCTGGCAGAATGGCGCGCCCGCCGCTGGGATGTGGGCATTTCAACCGGCGACGTTGCGGCTAACCTCGATGCACGAGTGGTTGTTGCCACGCTCGAGACGCAACGTGGCCGTCTTTTACGCGGAGAAGGTCCGGGGTTGCTGGTGATGGACGAATTTCAAATGCTCGGCGATCCCATGCGCGGCGTGCATTATGAGCTGGCAGTCGCGCTCGCTCCGCGCCATACCCAGTTGTTGTTTCTCAGCGGCAGCGTGGCAAACCCGCAAGACGTTGTCGCGTGGTTGCAACGCATCGGTCGCAACGCCGTTTTGATCGAACATCGAGAGCGACCGGTCCCTTTGGAAGAGGCGGATCTCGGAAATCTGCCAGACTCGCAGTTTGTGAAGTCGAATAATTTCTGGGCACGAATGGTCGGGCGCGCAATTCGGGCGGAGCTTTCTCCGGTCTTGATCTTTGCTCCGCGTCGCGCTGCTGCGGAGCAGATCGCGAAAGCCATCGCATCGGCTGTGCCGGTGCGCGAGACGTTACGACTGACACCAGCACAGGAAACGGCCGCTGGAAAGGAGTTGACCAAGCTGTTGCGCAATCGGGTGGCTTATCATCATAGCGGACTGAGCTACGCAGCCCGGGCGGGCGTGGTGGAAGCGCTGGCGAAATCGGGACAGCTCAACGTGGTCGTGGCGACGATGGGTCTTGCCGCCGGCATTAATTTTTCGATGCGTTCCGTGATCGTGACCGACCGGCGTTATTTCGCCGCCAATTTTGAGCACCAGGTCGAAGCGGATGAGCTTCTGCAAATGTTC
>JBKPRQ010000018.1:0-22134 GCA_046734635.1 Verrucomicrobiota bacterium | reverse complement strand
AATCGTGAGCGTTCTTTCGTCTGCCAGTTTCCACAAGCTTCCGTATCCGCCCGTTGAGCCTGCCTACATTTTTGTGGTACGAGGACAAACTCCCGAAGGTGGCTGGCCATTAGTGAAACTAACCAACTTCGGATTGGCCGGTGTATATGCCGAGCCGGCAGGCTTGGCGGTTGTCGAGGAGTCGATTCCCGGTCGACCGCGACAACTCGAAGCAGAGAATGTCGCCTTACAAGAAGGGTTTTCCGCAGAGAAGCCTACGAGCACTGAATCCAGGCAATCTACGGGAGAACATGGAAGGCTCGATTTGGATTCGGAAATTTATTCGCTCGCTGGGATAATGTACTTTCTTCTTACCGGCGTCGCGCTTTCGGCTGAGACGGTTCGGCAACCTCCAAAGTTTTCGGGATTTCCGAAACCGCTGCGGAACTTGCTTTCTCAAATGCTGCATCCCAATCCCGATCACCGTCCAAGGGACCTGGTCGTGCTTGGAGAGATGATTCGCAGTTGCCTGCTGAAAATTGAACGGCGATTCGCTCTGGCCGACCGATACGGCATCCCGCTCAGGACAACAATTCGGCCGCCGACCCACGCTCGACCGCGGCCCTTGCTACGAGCAGCATTGGCGTTCGGCGCGCTCTTTGTGGCTGCGGCCATGGTTGCTGCGGTTCTGTTTCCAGAGTCGGTTGGTGTATTCTTGCACCAGCCTCGCGCAACAAAGTCGATCGGTGTTCTGGTTGGGGTTCCCGAATCTTCGCCAGCGCCTGCGACAGTCCAAAATCCTTCGACGCCAGTTGCTCCTGCGACTGTGCTATCCCAAGCCGCAAATACGACTATGGCGTTAGCCAACCGACCAGCGGCAGAAAGTGCGGCAGCTCCAAATTCGTCTCAGACACCAATGGCGGATCTCCGGCAGGACCAAACGTCAAACGGACAACCGCAGGTCGACCCCACACAGGACGCCGTCGCGGCCTCTTCCCCGGGGGCGGTTCCGGAGAGCTCTGCCGAGAGCGGGGCTGCTGCGGTACCGCCCAAAGCCTCCCAGGCTGCCCAACCGCCGACTACCGCTGAGTCGAGTTTGCGCAGCAAAAAGAAACGCGTCGCTTCTACGTCCCCTCGCCAAGGTTCGATGCGCGTCCGAATGCTTGGAATTACTTCCGATGGCCGGCTGATCTATCGTTTGCCTTCGGGTCGCACCAGGATCGTCGCACCTGACTCGGACGAAAATCAATCCCTTCCGCGTAGACATCGCCGCAGCATCATCCAACGCGACCAAATATTTGCGCCTCCGCCGCAGTATGGGCCCGACTATTTTCCTTACGATTAGTCCTCACGGAGGCACGCTCGCGCGCGACGCAGGTACAAATCAAATCCGGCATTCCGATAGCTCAGGTTTTGGCTCAGAACCTGTCGAAAAAATAGAAAAAAAAGCTTGCCTAGCGGTCCGATTCCCGGCATAACCTCGCGTTCGTGGGGAAACGACCTGCCCTCTGGGCATTCGCAACTGCATCTCTTTTTGTCATTTCCGGCGCGGCTCTTCGTGCGCAGGGATTGGCTCCGTCGACTTTGGATCTTGGCGGCCACGATCAAAAGAAAGCGGACGACATGGTTCAGGTGATCACGCAGAAGTCGGCGCCGACTACCCCGGATAAGCCGACGAAAGCGATCACCAAAAAGCGGACGCTCGTCACCTCAAGGAAGCCAAAACCACCAGTCAACAAAGAGCCGGCAGAAGTGATCGCCAAGGAGCCGACGCAAGCAATCGCCAAAGAGTCGAAGCGAATAGTTGCCAAGGAATCGACGCAAACGGTCGCCAAAGAACCCAAGCGAACAATTGCCAAAGGGTCGGGGGCAACATTTACGATGGATCCTGTGCGACCAATGGGGCAACAAACCGTCCAAACAACGCAGCCCTATTCCCGTTTCAGCTTCAAATCTTCCGGGGGTAAAAGGGAATCCGTTCCAGTTATCACACAGTATTATCCCAGCCAGATAGTTTACCCGTATGGCAAGATCGATCGGCATATCGACGGCAGATTGATGCAGGCAGCGACAATCGCGCAGGAACGCGCTCATGCGCATTCGCGCTCGAGATGCTGGCATTACGTAAAGGACGCATTGCTGGCTTCCGGTGTTATCGATTCACGCCCGAAAACTGAGCTCGCCAGAGACGCTGCATCAGAGCTCGTCAGTAATTATGGATTCAAGAGACTTCCCGTGTCAGATCCATTCTCTGCGCCCGTCGGCTCGGTGCTCGTGTATGGCACGGCACGCAGTGTCGGCCATGTCGAGCTCCGCACGCGGGACGGTTTCGTCAGCGATTTCCGTTCGAAAACCCCTTCGCGCCGTCCTTTACTTGGCGTTTACGCGAAGCTGTAATTTCCAGGCAACTTCAGACCGAACGTCCACCTACTGGGAGCGACTTCTGCGCTCCGCACTTTGCCGACTACAAATTGGTCGGTTCTGAGTGAGATCCCGGCCGGATAACTTGAAGCGTCATAAAGTGCGGATGCGCGTTCGTCCACTCCATTGCTTCTCGCTTTGTTTCAAAAAATCGGTCCACCACAATGGCCTTGAGTTGGCTCGCAGTTCGTCCGCATAGACGAGCTGCTTTGCGACTAACGACTGCCGGTCCGGTGTCGACCGCTGTGCAGGTGCGATCGGGAAAAATCACTTTACTGCCGTAGGGAATTCGCTTTGGATCGACGGCGCAATGTCCGGCATTTAGCTGTCGGCCGGTGCTGGCATATTTAGGGCCCTCGCCTGCCCAGTAACTAGTGACACGCGCGAGGATTGACTCTTCGCGCGCGAAAGCGCCGGACGCCAACGATAATAAACACACGAGTGTGTAAGATATCTTCATAGTGTTCCCAATGTGCTCCGATGTTGTCGAGGTCTCGGGTGGAGCAAGCTATTCTCGATGCCGAAAAGTGCGGGAACGCAGCTTTAACTTCGGTTTCGGAACAGCCCCGACGCGTTGGCCCTTGGGGGACGCGGGACTTCTGACAAACGGCTCGACGCGGCGAACCGGCCCCCTCTATAGACGAGTTGGGTGAGTTGTCAATCGATCTACCCAACAAAAATGAAGCCGGGCAAGTTCAGCCATTGCCGGAGCAAGACGAAATCCATCATCCTATAGAATTCAGATTTGCCAACGAACGCCGCGGGTCATGTCGAAATTCGCACCAGAGATGGTTTCGTTAGCGATTTCGGTTTGAAAATGCGTCGCGCCGTCAGGTGCTGACGTTTACGCAAAGGGTTTTTTCATTCCAAGATTAACCGGATCTGCTGATGGGGTCTGCTGAGCGGGACTACGAATCGACCATGAACCGCATTTCATTGCTCGCAACGAATCCTAACTTCTCGTAAATCGAACGGCCTTCATCCGAAGCGTGAAGGATCAGTCGGTCGAGGCCCTCATTCTTGGACCAGATGATAATCTCTTGAATAAGCAGACCGGCGACGCCGCGTCGTCGCCACTGCGGTTCGGTAAAGACGTTCACGATCGTTCCCTGCCGGCCCTCGCTGATAGTCGCTACGTCGCGTGGGCGCGGAAGGATCGGTTGCAACTGAACGCCGGCGCCGGCAACGACCATTTCCGGTTGATCGGCCGGGGTTGCAAGCCAGCCGATATAGTCTCCTTTGTCGATCCACTGTTCCAGTCGTGTCCGCGCTTTCGCGCGTAAAGTTTCAAAGGCCTCACCCGAAACATCTCCCATATCTTGAAACATTCGCGCTCGATGCCACGAGATCGTATCGGCATCCTGCGCTGTGGCGCGACGAATCTGAAAGGTGCCTGAGGCTAGTGCTTGTACGGGATAACCATCCGCACGTCTGCGATGCTGCTTTCCTTCAGCTCTTTTCATTTGGATTGAGACGTTTCGAACGTTCGCGATTCAACCTCAAGCGCTCGGCACTCAACGTCCAACTCGAAACTTGGGCCTTTGCGAGGCGTGACAGGGCGCCTCTCGGTGATACCATCCGCAAAATGGAACCTGCGGATTGGGTATCGCTGAGCGACCAGGAACTTCTCGAGCGGCGCATTTCGACGCTCGGTCTGCGGCTGGAAGGGACCGCGCTGGAGCCACTCATCCGGCAGTTATATGACGAACTGTCGGCGCGTGGGCTGGTGTTCCATCCGCCGTGTCACGTCGGTGATGAATGGTTTGTGCCAATCGGTATCCCCGCCATTTTCATTCCGTTTTTTCTCGTGCACGACCGACTGCGCGCATTGGAACGGACGATGATGCTCGAAGTTGAGGGAGAAACGCCCGAATGGTTCATGAAACTGATGAGGCATGAAGCGGGTCACGCCTACATGTATGCGTATCGCCTTACCCGGAAGAAGAAGTGGCAGGAGCTTTTCGGGCAAACCACACGTGAAGAAACGCCGGACAGTTATCGGCCTCGGCCGTTCAGCCGCAGCTATGTCATGCATCTCGAAGACTGGTACGCACAGAGTCATCCAGACGAAGATTTCGCGGAGACCTTCGCAGTATGGCTTACGCCCGGGGTCGACTGGCAAAAGCGTTACTCGCGGTGGCGAGCACTCCAAAAACTGGAATACGTCGACGAGTTATTGCGCTCGTTGGCAGGTAAGCCACCAGTCCACATGCCCGAGTATCGCGTCGGTGATTACGATTGCTTGAATGTCAAACTCAAGACGTACTACGCGCGCAAACGAAAGCTCTACGAAGATACGTATCCGGATTTCTACGACGCCGATCTGCGGCAGCTGTTCGCGGCGCCGGCGGGAATCAAAGCAAGCGTGTATCTCCAGCGGCGGCGGCGGCGACTATTGAACGCAGTTTGCCAATGGACAAACGAGAACAAGTTCCGGGTAAACCAGCTTCTTGCCCGGCTTACCCGTCGCTGCGATCAGCTTGGGCTTCACGTGCTCAATGATGATCCGCAACAGGATTTTCGCGTCTCCGCGTTTATCACCACGCTCGTGATGAACTATCTTTTCACCGGAAAATTCAAACGCACGAAATAGCCATCTCGCTTGTCATTCCGAGCGAAGTCGAGGAATCTCTGGAATATTCTCGTACGTGCAGCTGAGCGGAATAGTTAGAGATTCCTCCACTCCGGTCGGAATGACAGAGGAACAAAAATCGTGAAAAAGAAATTGAAAGTTCTGGTGCTTTTCGACGGCACAAGCCCCACAACCGTCGATCAGGATTTCACAAAGGAGCTGAAGACGAAAGACTGGAAAACCGAGGCGGACGTCATGGCGGCACTCGGGACGGTCGGTCACACGGCGGAGCATCTTGCCATTTACGACGATGTCGATCTTGTGCGTCAAAAACTCGAAACCTTCGCGCCCGATATTCTTTTCAATCTCGTCGAACAGTTCCGGAATAACCCTGGGTTCGATCAAAACATCGTTTCGTTTTTCGAGATGCAAGGCCTGGCATTCACCGGTTGCGGCTCGACTGGTCTTACGCTTTGCAAACACAAAGGCATTTCAAAAAAAATCCTGCATTATCACGGCATCCATGTCCCACATTTTGTTGTCATTCCGAAGGGCCAGCGCATTGCGCGACCGAAACAGGTCAAGTTTCCAATCCTGGTAAAGCCGGTGAAGGAAGAAGCATCCTATGGGATCTCGCAGGCTTCGTTCGTCGCTAACGACGAACAGTTTCGCGAGCGCGTCGCTTTTATTCACGAGAAATATGACAGCGACGCGATCGCGGAGGAATACATCGAGGGGCGTGAACTCTATGTGAGTCTGATGGGGAATGTACGACTAACGGTCCTTCCCATCCGCGAGTTAATCTTTCGCGAAGTGCCGCCTAACGAACCGAAGATTGCCACGTTCAAAGCGAAATGGGACGACGAATACCGCAAGCGTTGGGGATTGGAAAATCAGTTCGCCGAAGACCTCGATCCGCAGCTGGTCAGCCACATCGAGGAGACGTGCAAACGCATTTATCGCCTGCTTACCATCGACGGTTACGCCCGCATCGACCTACGGCTGAGTGCAGACAACAAGGTTTATTTTATCGAGGCGAACCCAAATCCAATTCTCGCCAGCGATGAAGACTTTGCGCTTTCAGCAGGGAAAGCCGGTTTGTCGTACGCGCAATTGATCGACCGGATCGTGCGGCAGGGAATGCAGACTGTTCGCGATTGATATTGTACCAGCAAGTCTGGCCATTGCTTTCGTTCAGGCAGCGAGTCGGTCCTCTACGAGTTGGCCATCAAGCAGATGGACTGAACGCTCAGCGTGGCCGGCGAAACGTTCGTCGTGTGTAACCATGCAGATCGTTGCGCCACCGACGTGCAGCTCCTTTAGCAGATTCATCACCGCTTCACCGTTTCGTGAGTCGAGGTTTCCGGTCGGCTCGTCGGCAAGCAGAATTGCTGGTTTACCGGCTAGTGCCCGAGCAACCGCGACGCGCTGTTGTTGTCCGCCGGAGAGTTGGCTGGGCAAATGTTTAGCGCGATGCGCCATGCCCACACGCTCAAGCGCGGCAATGACAGCTGTTTTACGCTGGATCGCGCTCAATCCGCGGTATGTGAGCGGTAGCTCGACGTTTTCATAAACTGTCAGATCGCCGATTAGGTTAAAACTCTGGAAAATAAAACCGATCTCGCGATTACGAATCCGCGCACGGTCAGCAAACGAGAGGTTTGCGACCTCTGTGCCCTTCAGCGCGTAACTTCCGGCCGAAGGCGTATCGAGCAGCCCCAGGATCGATAACAACGTCGTCTTGCCGCAGCCTGAGGGGCCGGCGATGGAAACATATTCGCCGTTGTGGATGTCAAGATGAACTCCGGAAACTGCGTGTGTTTCCACCTCGTCGGTAAGGAAGATCTTTCTGACATCAGTGAGCCGAATTAATGGGGTCGATCCGTTTCCTGCCGAAGTTTGCATCGTGGGATTTGGGATGAGTGAGGTTGTTGTCATTTGGTGCGATTTTTTGAATAAGATGCGTTTGGGGCTACGCGTGGATTCAAAAAAATTTGATATCGCCGTTGGGACTGGATCCTACGGGGGGAGTGGAGACGGTTGGAACTGACTTGGAAAAGTTACAGCCACTTCTTTACCTGCGGCCAAAACTCTCGGACGTTCGCTTTCAAATCGTGGCAGAGATAAATATGGGTCCGCCGCTCGAAAGGCATTGCCCAGGGGCTGCTCACGATTTGTCCCAAATCTTCGACTGAGCCGAATTGTTCGCGCGCACCGTCGTCTCGGGTGTCGAGTACCAAAGCAACCTCGCCAGTCCAATCCCGGGGTCCCCAGAGAAAATAGTTCTGATGCCCGCAAATCGCCGGTGGTAACCCAAACCTGGGGCCAAAGAAATCGATCGCTCCAGCCTCGCCGTAGTTTTGGCACAAAACGGCAGCACGCTTCTTATCTTCGGGACGCAGGTGATTATAGACGTGCCCGACAGACCCCGCCATTTCCTGCCAGCCAAATTGATCGGCGAATATCTGTGGCAACGCGGCGGTATGCGATGTTTCCGTGCGCGGCAGTTGCAGGCCGATGGCCCGCATATACCCGACCAGTTCGGCGGGTGGCAAAACCGGCACGGCCAATGGCGCAAATAGCGCACCGGTCGCGAGGATTAAGATCAGCAACGCCACCCTGCACCAATTCAATCGGTTAGCGAAAACACGCTCCACGGCCACGCCTCCCGCTGCAAGCAGCATCGGATACGCGGGCGCGAGATAGTAGCTTTTGCCGTGCAAAATGATGAACTCGGCGAGCATGACGAGGTATATGATTCCAAGCGCCATATACCGCCGACCGTCGCGCGCACCGAACACCCAGATTAATCCGGACAGCCATAACGGAATTGTTCCCGGATTCATGAAAACAATCTGCTGCAAAATGAATTGTACCGGGCTTACAGCGACGTTCTTATCGCTGCGAGCGATATTGCTCAATAGCTCGTACGTGGGCCAATGATTTTGCAGCTCCCATAGAATGTTCGGTAACGCAATGGCGAACGCGATCAGCGCGCCAAACCAGATCCATTTCTCGGCGAAACACCGGCGCTCCGGTGTGAGCAGGAGCGCAACGAAAACGCCAGCCGCGAAGAACGCTGTGGAATGTTTGTTTTCGAGACCGAATCCAAGCAAAACAGCGAACCAAAGCCAAAGGAGCGGCGAGCCACCGTTGATGATCCGAATCAGCAGATAAACGCAACCCATCCAGAACAACGGTTCAAACGCGTTCATGGAGAAAAAATTGCCGACAGCTAAATTGAATAGCGCGCAGAGCGAGCCTGCGCACGCGAGCGCAACCGCCCATGCGCGTCCGCCTAGTTCACGTGCAATCAATCCAGTGATCGCAACCGTCGCCGCGCCCGCCAACGCTGGGAGAAGGCGAATTGCAAACAATGAATTGCCAAGCAGCATCTGGCTCAGCTGCAGGAGCAGGATCGACAGGGGCGGTTGGTCAACGTATCCCAGAGCGAGGTGCCGACTGCAGGCGATGTAGTAAAGCTCGTCACGAAAATAACCGTAGCGACCGTTAGTCAGCAGATGGACCAGCAGACCTGCGGCGCTGAAGAGAATTATTAGAATTAGGCTAGCGTTGGTGCGCTTTTGGTTCGGCGTGGCTGGAATTGCATCGCGCATAAATGTCATTCTGAGCGAAGCGAAGAATCTCGGATCATTTCCATCCCGTCGCCCACCAAAGCAATAGTCAGAGACGTTTCGGTTCGCTCAACCTGACAGTGCGAGTGATTAGCTTAAAAAGTGCCGGGCGCACATTCATTTTTGGGGGTAGGCTGGAAAATGAGCGTGCAAGTTTATGGATGCAATCACGTAGCCATCGAGGTGGACGACATCGAAAAGGCCGTAGCTTTTTACAAGGACGTTTTTAATCTGGAACAAATGCGCGGGGGTGAAGGCGATGCCTTCTTCAAATTGGGCGAACACCAGTTTCTCGCAATTTTCGAAGTGGAAAACGTGCAGCCAGCAAACGTTCGCCATTTTGGGATCATGGTGCGCGATGAAGAGCAGCTGGCAGAGGTTCGAAAGAAACTCACGGAAAAATATAAACTCAAGCTACAGCCTCCATTTCGCTGTGATTTTCACGATCCTTGGGGCAACCGGATCCAGGTCGTCGATCTTCACGATGAATCGCTCATCTGGCTCTTGCCTTACGGCGAAGTCCAGAAAGCCGGTATCAAATTCGATACGCAATAATAATGCAGCTCGTTTTGGAGCGCTGCACGATCCGGCCGTGGCGACTGGATGATGCGGAGTCGCTCGCGAAGCACGCCAACAACCGCAAAGTCTGGCTCGCTCTGCGCGATCTCTTCCCGCACCCGTACACGATTCAAGACGCACATCAGTTTTTGCAAAGAGCGACGACTGAGCAGCCGGTGACAAATTTTTGCATCGAGGTTGACGGCGCAGCTGCTGGTGGGATCGGCATTCGCCTCGGTCAGGACGTACATCGACATACCGCCGAATTTGGTTATTGGCTCGCCGAGAAGTTTTGGCGACGGGGCATCATGAGTGAAGCGGTCGCGGCTTTCACGGATTTCTGCTTCGGACATTTTCCACTTCGCAGGATTTATGCGGAGCCATTTGCGAACAATCCAGCTTCGGCGCGTGTGTTGGAAAAGGCGGGCTTCGTCTTCGAAGGATGTCTCAAGAACAATGTCATCAAAGACGGAGAGCTTCTCGATTCGTTACTCTACGCCAGAACGAAGTAACGGCTTAAGTAGTGTCGTTCCAGCGTCCTTATCTCGCGCTATGGCCGTACATCACGCCCACCTCACCGTGCACCTCATGGTCGCTCTCCGATTTGCGAAGGATGGGATCAGAGTCCGTCTGCGTAGACTGTTTTGTGTCTGCGCAGCCCGAGAGCAACGACCACGCTGCGATGAGAATTACAAACGGCCAGCCAAACATCCTTGCTGTCTCGTTTTTGTTGACGCATGAGTCAAGTTTGCACCCGAGGTCGCGCTGGTGGCGGCTCTTTGTCGGCGAAAAGTGAGCCTAACGCACCGCTGTGCGCAGCGCCTTAGTTGCCGAGTTCCATGGAAGCATCGTACAGTCTTTCGATGATTAAAACGCGCGGTCTAACTCACATCGCTCTAGCGGTAAAGAATGCAAAAAGATCGTTTGAATTTTACCGGGAAGTCTTCGGCGTGATCAAAGTTTACGACGAGAATGGCTGGATCCAGGCTCAAACGCCCGGTGCGCACGATATTCTCGTCTTCGACGAAAGCGCCCCGCAACCCGGCAAAGCGGGCGGCATCGCGCATTTTGGCTTTCGTCTTATCAATCCTAAAGAAATTGATGCTGCTACCGTGGCAGTCCGGGAGGCGGGCGGAAAGATCCTGGACAAGGGCGAGTTTTGTCCGGGCGAGCCTTATTTGTTTTTCAAAGATTTAGACGGATATGAAGTCGAGATCGCATTTGAAATGCCGACGCCAGTGGATCCTAAGCCCTAGATAGCAATGATTTCATTTATCATCCCCGCCCATAACGAAGAGTTCGAGCTTTCCTCAACGCTCGCGGCGATTCGCGCTGCGGCTTCTGACTTGTCTGATCCGTTCGAAATCATCGTGGTTGATGATGCATCGACTGATTCAACGCCGGGAATCGCCGAGCAAGCTGGTGCCCGAGTCGTCTCAATCCATCGACGCCAAATCGCGGCCGCCCGAAACGCCGGAGCACGCGTCGCGCAGGGTGAATATCTGTTCTTCGTTGACGCCGATACACGGATCAACCCGATCCACGTCACCAAAGCGATGGCCGCTCTCAAAGCGGGTTACGCTGGCGGTAGCGCCCGCGGAATGATGGATGGTTTCATCCCGTTGTGGGGCCGCATTTTGTTGCGCGTGTTTTGCACGCTTTATTTTGGACTCAATCTCGGCGCAGGCGCATTTCTGTTCACCACGCGCCGCAATTTCGAGGCGACGGGCGGTTTTGATGAGCAATACTTTGCCGGAGAAGAAGTTTATTTTAGCCTCGCGCTGAGAAAACTTGACCGTTTCAAAGTGCTGCGAGAACCCGTTCTCACATCGGGCCGGAAGTTACGCATGTATCCAGCCAAACAGATACTCGGCACCCTCCTCGTCATGATCCTCGGCGGACCCCGAATGGCACGGTCCCGCGCGAGACTGCATCTTTGGTATGATGGCAAACGGGAAAGAGAAGCGCTTTACGAGTGACACAAATGCCGCCGCAGGAGGATTCTGCCCGCGGGTTGCCAAAGTGCGGTCTTCGTCTACATTAGCGCCTTTCTTATGGCAGAGAGCAATCAAACCGCGAATCTCAACGAGTTCCAGTTGCATGAAAAAGATACCGGCAGCGCGGATGTGCAGGTCGCACTTCTAACCCGCCGGATCGAACATTTGACTGAGCACCTCAAGATCAACCGGAAAGATCATTCTTCGCGACGCGGCCTGCTTAAGATGGTCGCGCATCGCCGGAGTCTGCTCGATTATTTGAGCAAAACAAAGGCCGATCGTTATAAAAAACTGATCGACAAACTGAACTTGCGCAAATAATGCGGACCCGACGTTCGGGTCCCACAGTTTGAACTGCTCGAAGCCGTAATTATTAAAAACAGACAATAACCAGCAGTTCCAGGTGCAGTAATCACCTTGGATTTTAGGTTTTAGTTTCGGATCGTGTAGCTCGCCGTGGCGAGCGATCATCGTGCGGGTTTAAAACCTACAGTCAGGGTGACCCATCTGGAATCGCACATCCAGGAAAAGTAAAATGCAACAGAAGGTCACGGCCCAGATTGGGGCCACTCCCATATCAATCGAAACAGGCAAAATCGCCAGACTCGCTGATGGCGCAGTCGTCGTCGCGTGCGGTGACACCATGGTACTGGTCAGTGCCGTGTCAGCAACAGCTATCAAAGAAGGCCAGGATTATTTCCCGCTCACAGTCGATTACCGCGAAAAAGCAGCAGCAGTCGGAAAATTTCCAGGCGGCTACTTCAAGCGCGAAGGTCGCCCAACTGAAAAGGAAACGCTCACGTCGCGCATGATCGATCGGCCACTGCGGCCGCTCTTTCCCAAGGGATATTTTTACGACACGCAGGTCATTTCTATTTTGCTCAGCGCCGACGGCGAGAATGATCCAGACATTCTGGCAATCAACGGCGCATCCGCTGCGCTGTGTGTTTCGGATGTTCCGTTTGCTGGCCCAATCGGCGCTGTGCGCGTTGGTCGGGTCAACGGGGAGTTCGTCGCGAATCCGACGCATACGCAACGCGCGGAGAGCGATCTCGATCTTATTTATGTCGGCAACGAAAACGATGTAATCATGATCGAAGGCTCGGCCAGTGAATTGCCGGAAACCGAATTCGTCAAAGCGCTCGAGTTCGCACACGGGCATGCGCGCGAGATGATTCGGGTTCAAAAAGAATTGGCTGCGATGGCGGGCAAACCCAAGCGCGAACCGCAGTTGCTACAAGTGAACCAGGAGTTACTGGACATCGCTTACCGCGTTGCCGGCGACCGGATCGTAGGGGCGCTTTATACCGAAGGCAAAGTGGCACGAGCAAAGGCGGTTGACGCATTGCGCGAGGAGGTGAAGGCGGCAATCCTGGAAAAACATCCAGAGACCGATCCCTTCGTGATTTCACAAGCATTCGATTACGTCCAAAAGAAGGCGTTTCGCGTCAGCATTCTGGAAAAACAGAAACGCGTCGATGGCCGTGGCTACCAGGATTTACGGCCGATCAGTTCCGAAGTGAGCGTTCTGCCGCGTGCGCATGGCTCGGCCATTTTCCAACGGGGAGAAACCCAGGCAGTCGCGCTTGCGACGCTTGCGCCGATCGAAGAAGCGCAGATGCTCGATGCCTATGGCGGTGGCGAACAATCGAAGCGGTTCATTCTGCACTACAATTTTCCGCCATTTAGCGTAGGCGAAACGGGACGGACGGGCGGACCCGGTCGACGCGAGATCGGTCATGGTGCGCTCGCAGAGCGCTCCCTGGAACCGGTTGTGCCGAACGAAAACGATTTTCGTTACGCCATTCGCATATCGAGCGAAATCATGGAATCAAATGGTTCGACCTCCATGGCAAGCGTATGCGCAGGGACGCTGGCGCTGATGGATGCGGGAGTGCCGGTGAAAACGCCGGTTGCTGGAATCTCCGTCGGATTGGTCACGGATTTTGGAGATGATCGCCAATTAAAACGCTACGAACTGCTGACGGACATCATCGGCTCCGAAGATCATTTTGGAGATATGGATTTCAAGCTTTGCGGAACGGACGCGGGCGTTACTGGTTTTCAGCTGGATCTGAAACTCCCTGGCATTAGCCACAAAATCATGGCTGAAGCGATCGAGCGCGCAAAAGAGGCGCGCATCAAAATTCTCGATATCATGCGCAGCGCGCTGGACAAACCGCGGGCCGAGTTATCGAAGTACGCGCCGCGAATCGAGACGATTAAGATTAATCCCGAGAAGATCGGGGCGCTCATTGGACCAGGCGGCAAGACCATCAAAGGCATTGTCGCGGAGACTGGCGCTGAAATTAATATTGAGGACGACGGCTCCGTGCACATTTACGCCACCAGCGGTGAGAGCATGGCGCGTGCGAAAGAAATTATCGGTGGCATGACGCGCGAAATAGAGATCGGGCAGACGTATCAGGGACGCGTGGTCTCAACGAAGGAATTCGGCGCGTTCGTCGAAGTGTTCCCAGGTAAAGACGGGCTGGTGCACATTTCCGAGCTTGCAGATTTTCGCGTGAAACGGACCGAGGACGTTGCCAAAGTTGGCGACATCATTTGGGTCAAATGCATCGGCATCGACGACAAGGGCCGCGTAAAACTTTCGCGCAAGGCAGCGCTGAAAGAACGCGCTGAAAAAGAAACCGGACAGGCGGCGTGATGTAACTGGGTCGGCGGCCCCGGCTGGTCGATGACGCGGTTAGGTCTTGCGATTTCCCGGCGCAAGTCCGCCACGGCGGATTCCTCCTATGCGCGAACGGGACGGTTGCGCTACATTTAAGGAAACAAGCCACCCATGATTACCCCCCTGCGGCTTTCGTACGTCGTCCTCGCTGTTACAATCATTCTTGCCGGTCTTCTCCATCTTGGTGTGCCGTTGCTGGTCGTCCTGTTTTCCTATTTTGCGTTGCGCCAGCTTTATTTTCTCACCAAAAGAAAATGGCTGGCTTTGATCTTGTTTGCCGTCGTTGTGGCTGGGATTGCCACGGCAGCGGTCTTTCTGACGCGTGCGGCCATCCTGGCGTTGCCGGATGTGGCTGATACCTCCATTCCATCGGCTAGCGCCTGGGCTCAAAAACGTCAGATCGAATTACCCTTCACCGATTTTGAAACTCTCAGACAAGTGGTTGTGCAAACGCTTGGACAGGAAGCCAATTACCTGCGAAACGTCGCCAATTTCGCCAAAAGCACGACAGCGGTGCTGGTTTTCTGCATACTTGGAATCGTCGCGGCGGGGAGCCTCTTCATTAAAACTGGTCTCGACCCGTACCGCGGAACTCATCGCGTGAAGAACAATCTCTACTCCGTTTGCTGCGATGAAGTCTCGACGCGATTCCGCGATTTCTATCGCAGTTTCGCCACAGTTATGGGCGCACAGATAACGATCTCGTTCATTAACACAGCATTGACCGCAATTTTCCTGATCGCCGTTGGGATGCGACACGCGCCAGTGCTCATTGCAGTCACTTTCCTCTGCGGTCTTGTCCCGATTGCCGGAAACCTGGTCAGCAATACGATCATTGTGTTCGTCGCATTGACTGTGTCCTTGAAATTAGCGATTGGGGCTCTGGTGTTTCTGATAGCGATCCACAAGCTGGAATATTTTCTAAACAGTAAGATCATCGGAGACCGGATTCGGAACCCAGTTTGGCTGACCTTGATCGCTCTGATCCTTGGTGAGCGGCTCATGGGTGTCCCCGGCTTGATCCTGGCGCCGGTCGTATTGAATTATCTGCGTGTGGAGATGTTGACTGTCGAGGTGCGGCCGGTGCAGGAAAAAGTTGAATTGGTTGGATCGCCTGCTCACGAATGGAGCCGCGGGGACGCGAGCGACATAGATGGGTGAGTCGAAGACCGAATGAGCGGGCGCGAATGAGTCAAAGTTTTCGGAGTTAACTCGGTAAGAACTGCTCGTTCTAGCGATTCAACGTTTAACGATTTAGCGGTGACGAAGTCATGAAAGCCGGTTTTCTTGAAAAACTAATCGAGCGACTCGGGCGCATCGGGCCGGAAGAAGTTCAAAATTATTTTCTGCGCCTGGCCCAGGAAAAAGGGTTTCTGGAGACCGTCTTCAATGCGATCCACGAAGGCATCATCGTGACCGATTCCAACGGTAGGGTCACTTATTTGAACGATGCCGCGTGCAAGTTGTTTGGACTGGATGCGTCAGACGCCATCGGAAAGCGGCTCGATGAACGCGTTCGCGGTCTCGATTGGAGATCGCTGACCCAAAGCGGCGGCCCCCTTAGTCGTGACATGGAAATTTTTTATCCGGAAAACCGCTTTATCAATTTTTACATCGTACCGTTGATGATCGAGTCACGGGATTCTGCAGGCGGTATCGGTGATTCCGCGCAGCCTGGATCGACTATCCCGGCCACAGGGCAACAGGTGGGACACGTCATGATCCTGCGCGATATCACGGAGAGCCGGCGGTCGGCGCAGCAAACCATCGAGTCAGAACGGCTGAATGCGCTTACGTTGCTGGCCGCGGGCGTAGCGCACGAAATTGGGAATCCCCTCAACTCGCTGCACATCCATTTACAATTGATGGAGCGCAAGGCACAGGGACTGGACCGCAGTGAGAAGGCGGAGCTCCAGCAATCGATTGATGTCGCTCGGTCCGAAGTCCGCCGGCTCGACTCCATCGTCACGCAGTTTCTCCGCGCGATTCGGCCGTCGCACCCACGACTCCATCCCGAGAGTGTGAACACGATCGTTGAGGAAGCGGTTCGCTTTTTCGCTCCCGAAATTCAAGACCGCGACATGGTCGTCAAACAGGAATTGCGAGCTGACCTGCCTTTGCTTCAACTGGATCGAGAGCAAATGAAGCAGGCGTTTTATAACGTAATTAAAAACAGCCTCGAAGCGATGAGGCGTCACGGCACCCTGCGGATTCGCACCGACCTGGACGACACACATGTGATCGTCAGTTTCATTGATACCGGTAGTGGGATGTCGGCAGAAAACTTGAGCCGTGCGTTCGAGCCTTATTTTACGACCAAAGCCTCCGGGACCGGGCTCGGATTGTTAATAGTCCGTCGCATCGTACGCGAACACGGCGGGGAACTCTCGATTGAAAGCACCCAGGGGAAGGGCCTCACGCTTGCGATTCGATTGCCATACGTCGATAAGCGAATTCGAATGTTGGAAGCCGGAGAAAGCAAAAGGCTACTTCAACAGGCTGTCACGAACTGAGCTTGCCCAACACGGCGGTTAATTGCCGCCAAATGTTTCCTTGAGCCAGCCTTCGAACTGGCGAAACAGAAGCTGCAGGGACGCACCGGGCGACTCCTTGAAAAGCTCGATAATGCGCGGGCTTAGATCTTGTTTCGGGTCATCGATCGTTCCGAACAGACGCACATTAGTCCACAAATAGTCGCTTTCCTTTCGGCCAAAGACTTCCTCCGGATTTGGCAACCAGTCGAGATATTCGCGGGTAAGCCCAAGCCTGATCGCGCCGCTCAAGCGACGCTGCGCGATCGACATTTCTCCTTCGATCCGGAATTTTCCTCTCTCTTCGATAACAATGTTATTGATGTCGATCTTCGGATATTCCCAGGCAAAGCTGAGCGAACAATCATTTAGCGCCAAGTGTTCGAATGACTTCTTTTGCGCAAGCTCCGCGAGCTTGTTCAGAAGCGAAACATTCTCGACTCGCCCGTCATGAATCTGCAACGAACCCTCGCCGGCTGAACTTTCCAGCTTTGGATTTTTTCCGGTACAGTGAAGATCGCCGAAAGCGCTACCGTTGAAACGACCTTTCCAATCCGCTGGCCACCATTGCCGAATCGGCACCGAATTGAAGTTCGCTTTCACATCGATGCTTTTGTCCTGTCCGAGGCCGGCGTGTCCCTGAGCCCGAATGGTTTCGTCCGTGCGTGAATCGGACGCGAGATTGAGATCATAAAGCGTCAAAAGCGTCTTCGTGATCAGGAGGTGTATTCGGCGAAGATCGAGATTGGGGGCCGGCGCCATTTTCAGTCGACCGCCTGTTGCAACGTAATCAAAATCCCGGCCATTCGGTGTGATGAGCAGCTGAGTTCCGAAGAAGCCCGCTCGTTCGCCGCGAAAGCGCCAGGTGACGTTGGCCTGGTCGGATTGAATCTTCTTCAGGTAAACGCGGTTGGCAAAAAAACTGCAAACCACGGTTTTCTTCCCACTGGTTCTGGATGAGCTTCGTAAATCTGGATCTCCACGTCGCCGGATCGCACGTGCACATCATCAAATCTCCACTGCCGTGCAAACACACCCCATGGATTAAACCTGGCGGTGACACCATGAGCGTCGAGCGACCTCATCGCCTTCCGTCCATTGTCCGCCTCGAACCGGTCACTTTGTGCGGTTAATGCGCCGGTTCTTCGAATCGGCGCGTAACGACCTCGGGGGAAATGCAAACCCTTTGCTGTTTCTTCTTCCATGGCTGCCCGGAACCGATCGCTGTCAACATAGCGAGTGACCAGTGGACTGGAGAAGACCGCCACACCAGCCGCAATCGCGAGTAGAAAGAAAATTCCAATCGCCGCGACAAGAATCAGTAGTTTCCTTCGCAAGCTGCAGGTTTGCCAGATCACGTTGTTACAACAGTTACAATGAAGATCGCTTGTAACCCCTGTAACGTTTTAACCAATCACTCGGCCTTGCCTGTCATTCCCAGTTGCGCGAAAAGAAAAGCGTACATGTCGGACAATTGTTTGATGCGCTCGTTCAGCGCGGTGCCGATTCCGTGACCGGCACTGGTGCTCGTTCGCAAAAGAATCGGATTCTGAGATTTGTTCGCTTCATCCAAGCGAGCGACCATTTTGCGCGAATGATACGGCGCAACTCGGCCGTCGTTCGCGCCGGTCATCATCAGAATGGAAGGGTATTTCGTTCCATCGACAACGTGATGGTATGGCGAATACGCATAGAGGGCCTTGAATTGTTCCGGTTTTTTTACCGTGCCAAATTCGGTGACGTTGAACGCACCATTTGGCGCGAGCTCCACGCGCAGCATATCGTAAATTCCTACCTGCGACACCACCGCCCGCATCAAATCAGGATGCTGGGTGATCATTGCACCCATCAGCAGGCCGCCATTGCTTCCTCCCTGGATTGCTAACTTTTCAGGGCGCGTGTACTTCTCCTTAATCAAGTATTCGGCCGCACCGGCGAAATCGTCGAACACGTTTTGCTTTTTCGTGAGATTGCCGGCCTTATGCCAGTCTTCACCGAACTCGCCGCCTCCTCGTATATTCGCCACCACAAACACGCCCCCATGATCGAACCAAAGCCGGCGCGTAAATTCGAAATTCGGCGACATGCTGATTCCGTAGCCACCGTAGCCGTAAAGCAATGTTGGGTTCTGCCCGTCCCGTTTCATCCCTTTGCGGAAAATGATGTTGAGCGGAATTTTCGTGCCGTCCTTTGAGGTTGCGAACGCGCGTGTCACTTCGATATCGGCAAACGAAACAGGCGATGTGCTGCGCAACGCCGTTTTCACAGCCTCGGTTCCTTCCTTCGAACAATGAAACCAGGTCGCCGGTTCGGTATAACTCTGGTCGCGAAACAGAAGAGAACCATCCTCGAGAGCGACCATTTCCTGAACAGCGGATATTTTTGGAATGGGGATGGTCGCTTCGCCTTTGCCGTCCAAACCGAAGCGGCGAATTTGAGATGGACCGCCAAGCAAATCGCCAACACACAGTGCGTCGGCTGTCGGCACGATTTGCTGGATGACCGGCTCACCTGTTGGAACGATCTCGACGGCTTTGCTTAGCTCCGGCGTCTCGAGCGGCAGCCGGAGAACTTTTCCGCGTGGCGCTGCGTTGCGCGAAAGGAGATACATCGCGTTATCGCGTCCAAGCCGCGCGGCCTTAATCTGGTCGCTGAATTGTGTGATCTGCCTCCAGCTGCCCTCTGGTCCAAGCAGGTAATGCGCAAAATCGCCGCCGTCGCCATTCGCGACGGATGCGAGAACGTATCCGCCGTCGCGCGAACTTTCCAAAATGATCTCTGCGATTCGCGGAAAGTCTTTTCCGATCGAGTACCTATCTTCGGTATCAGGCGTGCCGAGCTTATGAAAGTAAATCTGCTGATAAAAGTTCAGGTCGGCTTCGGGCCGCTCACCTTTTCTGGGAAACCGCGTGTAATAGATTCCACTGCCATCGGCATTCCAGGCTGCGCTGCCGCCCGCCGTCGGATATTGGACGTGGGCGATCGTGTCCGGCAGCGCTTTGCCCGTTGCGGTCTCGTAAAAATGAAGCGTGCCGTCTTCACTTCCACCCGTCGAAAGCGACACCGCGACATATTTGCCGTCCAATGACGGAACAAACCAATCGATCGCGGTCGTGCCTTTAGCGTCCAGCACGTTTGGATCGAGTACGATTTTCTCAGATTTAAGGTCGTCAGCCGACGCCAGTGTGACCAGTAATTGCTGTTGCTTCGGCGGCTGGAATTTCATCACAAATAACAGGCCGGGTCGCGAGACAAGCGAAGAATAACTGGGCGAAGTTTTCGCGTACCACTCGGTTAGTTGCTTTTCGATTGCCGCCCGATCGGGCAACTGATCGAGATATTGCCGGGCCCGGTCATTCTGCGCGTCGGACCAGGCCTTCACGTCGGGCTCATCGTCTTTTTCGAGCCATTGATACGGATCTTCAACCGTCGCTCCCTGATAGTTGGTTGAAACAGGTTTCTTAAGAGTTTCTGGTGCAGGCTCGGCATTCGGCAGACCAAGTGCGGTCGTTACAGCAATGACGCTAAGAACAAACAGGAAACGATCGGTTTTCATCGCGCGAAACTTAACAGAGATGGCCAAAAGCAAATGAAGAAATCCGAATCAGCGACGAATGGCCCAGTTAAAATACTGACTATGCGTCATTCGGGTTTCTTGCTTTTTTCGTCAGTCGCGATTCGAGCCTGCTCATTTTTCCCATTAGTCATTCCCGCTTTCGGTGGTGCGGCGCCAGGCATTGAAACAGCGTACTTTGGCTCCTTAACCTGATTGCGTACAGCTGCGAAAAGTTTGGTGATTCCCGTCTGGCTAATATGATTGGCAATGAAGGACGGGATAAAACCACCGGTATCGGTATAAATGAAATACGTGGCGCGAGTTTTAGTCGCGCCATCGGGCTCGAGCAGCCATTTCCCCTCGCAGAGTTTTACGCGCACGACGCCTTTCTTTTCTGGCGGCCCGAGGTCGTTTGCAGGCGCCCAATGGCTCATAAAGGCCAAACCATCTGCCGTAGGCCATGATTTCTTCCAGACGCGCAATGTGTAATCGCGGTCAGCACAAACTTTTGGCGAAAGCCTTTGGTATCCAACGATCGAATCGCCGTCCTTCTTGATTAGCCGGCACTCTGTCATGTACGGCATAAACTTTGGATAGTTCTGGAAGTCGTCAATTACGGCGCAGACGGCGCCGGCGGGCGCGTCAATCGGGCCGACAGCTTTGAACTCCTTGAGCGGCGAACCCGGGCGCGGGCGGCTGTAGATCGCTACGTTCTTTTCTTGAGCGGACAGTTTCCAGTAATCGTCGGCGCTAATGGACTCTTCAGCTGCGAAAGCGGCTGGGCAACCAGCGAGAAAAATGGACATTAGACCGTGGAGAGTTCGCTGATGCACCGGCGGCGAGGATACATGATTTCGCCCGCATGGCTATATTTCTTTCACCGTGATACTTGGCCCCGCTTCGGCAGTGTCATTACAGTGCGCACTTGATACTGGAGAAAAATCCAGCATCTGGCATCTAATATCCAGCATCGCCGATGAACGTACAACCGACGGTTCTCATTGTTGATGACGAGAAGCACACTCGCGACGGGTTACGAAGTCTGCTCGAGAACGAATACGATGTGTATGTCGCTCCTGATATTGCAGGCGCGCTCGATGTGCTGGATCGCGAGCAGATCGATGTCCTTCTCACTGATCTGCGCCTGGGTAGCGACGATGGAATGACGTTAATTGATCGCGCGTTGAAAATGCCGCGCCCGCCCGCCTGTATCATGATGACTGCCTATGGCTCGGTGGATGTCGCCGTGGAGGCGATGAAACGTGGCGCCTATGATTTTGTAACCAAGCCGCTCAACCTCGATAAGGTTGAATTGCTGATCGCGCGTGCTGTGCAAGGCCGCAAGCTCGAGCAAGAAAATCGCGCGCTTCGGGAACAAGTCGACGAGCGTTACGGCCTCGAGAACATCTGGGGAGACTCGACAACGCTGCATGAAGTGCTCGACACGATTCGGCAAGTCGCGCCTTCATCAGCTAATGTGCTGATCGAAGGCGAGAGCGGGACCGGGAAGGAATTGGCTGCTCACGCCATTCATAATTTGAGCCGGCGCAGCAAAGCAAAATTTGTGGCGGTGCATTGCGCCGCGCTTTCTCCACAACTTCTCGAGAGCGAACTATTCGGTCACGAGAAAGGCGCTTTTACCGGGGCGTACGAACGGCGCATCGGCCGATTCGAGCAGGCGAACGGCGGCACCATTTTCCTCGACGAAGTAGGGGAGATCGATCCGAGTACGCAGGTCAAGTTGTTGCGTGTCATGGGCGAGGACCGCGCATTCGAGCGTGTTGGCGGCAATCAAACGTTGCACGCAGATGTCCGGATCATTGCTGCCACGAACAAAAACCTCGAACAACTAGTGCGCGAGGGAAAATTCCGCGACGATCTTTACTTTCGCCTCAACGTGGTGCGCATCACCATGCCGCCCTTGCGCGAACGAAAGGAAGATATTCCAATTCTGGTCCGGGGATTCTTGCGCCACTTCTGCAAGGCAAATGACAAACCCCTTCTGGATCTGACACCTGACGCGATGGATGCACTCCTGGGCTACGACTGGCCCGGCAACGTTCGCGAGCTGCGCACGGCCATCGAACATGGAGTGGTGATGGCCACCGGGCCAAAGATCACGTTGCGGGATTTGCCGATGGCCGTGCGGCAGTCAGCAAGAGCAAAATTGCCGGCTGGAGTTTCGGGCCAGGG
>JBKPRQ010000017.1:0-24209 GCA_046734635.1 Verrucomicrobiota bacterium | reverse complement strand
CTGCATGAGCGTGCCGTACCAAATGAATCCAAAGACGAAGATGAAACCGAACGCTGCGAAGAATGCGATAAAGAATTTTTTCCAGTCCATGATCTCTTTCTGTTGAAGGTCTTGTTGAATCCCAGCGAGCCCGAAAGGCTTCATCGCAAAACGACTGGCCGATGTCGATTCTAAATTAAGCCACGGCAGCTCGCCACAAATGACAAAGCACCCGCCTCCGCATAGCTACGGCGCGGCAGGCGAATGATGAATTAAGTCCAAATGCTTAGATGACGAAAAGCCCAACGCCTGTTTCGTCATTCGGATTTCACCATTCTTTCGTTATCAGAAATTAGTCATTCGCCATTTGACTCAACGTGCAGGCCTAGTTCGCGCAACAGCATCACATCCACATCCGCTGCTGGATTTTTTGCCGTGAGAAGTTTGTTACCGTAAAAAATCGAATTCGCACCGGCAAAAAAGCAGAGTGCCTGACCCTCGCGTGAGAGACGCGTGCGGCCGGCTGCCAGGCGAACTCGCGCCTTCGGCAGCGCGATTCGTGTTACAGCGATCAGGCGAACCAGCTCAAAGATGTCTACCGGTGGTTGGTCCGCCAACGGTGTACCGGGCATCGGCATCAAACAATTAATCGGGACGCTTTCCGGAGGCGGATCGAAGTTGCTCAACACCTCGAGCATTCGCAATCGGTCGATCGCCGTTTCCCCCATACCGATGATCCCGCCGCAACAAAGCGACATTCCGCTGTCCTGTACGGCGGCGACCGTGTCGAGCCGGTTCTGAAATGTATGGGTGCTCACAATTTCCGGATAGAACTCGGGAGAGGTGTCGAGGTTGTGATTGTAGGCCGTCACCCCTGCTTCTTTAAGTTTGCGCGCTTCCACGGAACCGATTTCTCCAAGCGTAACGCATACCTCCATCCCGAGCTGGCTTACTTCCCGGACGATCTCCAGCACGCGCTCAAACTTTTCAGAGCCGTCGCGCACGCCGCGCCAGGCCGCGCCCATGCAAAACCGCGTTGCGCCCTGTGACCGCGCCCGTTGTGCAGCAGTCATGACATCTTCCAGAGACAATAAATCTTCCCGCTCAAGACCCGTGGAATAATGGGCAGACTGCGCGCAATAAGCACAGTCTTCGCTGCAACCACCCGTCTTGATGCTAAGCAAACTGCACCGCTGCACTTCTTCGCCGCGCCAGTGCTGAAGATGAACGCCCCGGCTTTGCGAAATCAGGTCGAATAGAGGCTGATGGTAAAGATTCTCGAGTTCCCGAAACGTCATCGCGTGCCCGCGACGTTAAATCCGAAATCCGAAATCCGAAATCCGAAATTTAATCAGTCCACTTATCTGTTTGCGAAACAAGGACGGGCAGCTCTTCCATCATGTATTGCGTCTTCCCGACGGCACCGATCATGCGCACGCCGGTTGCCGCGTACCACTTCTTCGACATTTCTTCGCCGGTGTGACAGCCCCAGCTTTTGGCGTAAGCGTGACGAGCGAAAACATGGCGATTGATCTTGGTCAATTCGCTGTCATGAAGCCAGGATTTGCAGGCGCTATCGATGTTGTTGCTGTAGTCGAACATGAAACATGCCCGATTGGAGTGCCCGAAATATTCAAAGCCGATGACTTTTACGGAGTCTCGCGGCTCGCCGTTGTTTAGGTAATTGATCACTGCGGAGCCGGGGCCAAACCAGACGAGGTTGATGTTAAATTTATCACGCACGCTACCGATCAAGTTGATCTGGTCCTGTTTCTCCTGTTTGGCGCGGTCTTCGTAGCCCTGTCTGTAAACGAGCCACGTGATCTTGGCGTCCGGTCCCAGCTGCGCCCGCAGTTGTTCCGTCCGCAGACGCGCAGCCCGAATAAAGTTCGCCCACCAATGATCGTGCGGATAAGTCTTGTACTTTTCCCATTGATACATGGATGGGCCGCCGACGAGCAGGATATATTCGCCTGACGCGGGCGATGCGGCTTGAGAGCCAAGGGCCACGAACGACAGGGTACAAACCAGCAATAGGCGTTTCATCATGGCTAGCGAAGGGATTATTTATGCGGGACGCCAAATAACGCAAGTGGCGCTGTAGCCGCGGGCGCTGACCGCGGCCGGCATCAACGATACCGGCTACAACCACTCGGGATCGATCTCATCGCACACCAAATCCTCCCATGTTTGCCGTTTTCGAATCACCGCAAACTTATCACCCCGAACCAGCGCTTCCGCGGACAGCGGACGCGAGTTGTAATTGGACGCCATCACAAAGCCGTACGCGCCGGCGCTCATGATGGCGACCAAATCGCCTTCATGGAGCTCCGGCATCTCCCGATCCAGCGCAAAGAAATCGCCCGACTCACACACCGGCCCGACAATGTCGATTTTCTCTGTCTTGCTCGTGCTCGGGCGATTCGGTGAATCGCCCCTACCTGCAATAGCGCCCGGCTCTTCTACCGGCACGATCTCGTGGTAGCTATGATAGAGGGCCGGCCGAATCAGATCGTTCATTCCCGCGTCGACGATCGCGAATCTCTTGCTCCCGGTTTGTTTGATGTAACGAACGCGGGTGAGTAAAACACCCGCATTGCCCACAAGAAAACGGCCAGGCTCAACGAGGATACGAACGCCAAGATCGCGCAACGGTGGAACAATCGCCTCAGCATAGTCGCGGACGCTGAACGCAAACGATTCGCCACCGTGTTCGCGCCACCAGTTGCCTGATCCGCTCTCGAGGGCGCGCCGGTAAATAATTCCCATACCGCCGCCAATGCTGAGGAATTTGATTTGGTGTTTTGATTTCAGCTCCCGCACGAGTGGCGCCACTTTCGCGATTGCGCTCGCAAAGGGGTTCGCCTCTGCAATTTGCGAGCCGATATGCATTTGCACGCCAACAATCTCAATGTTGCGCATCTTGGCGGCTTGTTCGTAAATCCCGTCGATGCGATCCAACGCGATACCGAACTTATTTTCATGCGAGCCAGTTGAGATGTACTCGTGCGTATGCGGATCAACATCGGGATTCACGCGTAACGCAATCGGCGCGCGTGTTTCTTTCAGGCCCGCGATGCGATCGATGTGTTCCAGCTCCGCCTCACTCTCGACGTTGAAACTGTAAACGCGCTGCTCGAGGGCGTACTCGATTTCCTCTCGCGATTTGCCCACGCCCGCGAACGTGCATTTGGCCGGATTGCCACCCGCAGCGATTACACGATAAAGTTCGCCGCCCGAAACGATATCGAAGCCTGCGCCCGTGCCGGCGAGTAATTTCAGGATTGCGCGATTCGAGTTTGCTTTGACCGCGTAACAAATCAGGTGATCCAGGGACTGCAGCGTAGCATCCAGTCGTGCGTAGTGATCGAGAATTGTTCCCGCGCTGTAAACGTAGACAGGAGTGTCTAGTTTCTCCGCTACCCGGGCAAGATCGACGTCTTCACAGTACAGATGCCCGTCGCGATACCGGAAAGAATGCACGAATCACTGTAGCCGCTTCGCTGTGCGAAGCGCAACGCCAACACCTTAGCCAAGCATCCTCAAGGCAACATTGAGAACCGCAATCAACGCCACTCCTATGAAAAAACTTGTCAGCACAAGTTTTTTGCCATGCTTGAGCATTTCTCCGAGGACTGCGTGCGTGGCCAGATAGAGAAATCCACCGCCGACATGCGCCATGATCAAGCCGAGCCAGAAAGTCGAAAGTTTCCCCAGCAAGAATATGCCGATTACGCCGCCGAGCAGCGTCGTTGCTTCCACAGCTGCCACCCACCCGAGCGCGGCCTCGCGTCGCAATCCTGCCCCGATCAAAAGACTCCCGAGCGCCAGACCTTCAGGAACCTTGTGGATACAAAGAGCGGAGAAGAGCGACCACTTTGTCGCGTCCAGTGACGAAGCTTCCTGTTGAATTCCCAATGCCAGACCATCGGTCGTGCTGTGAATTGCCAACGCAACAATCAACGCGCTAGCAATCTCACTAAAATGGCGCGTTGCGTCCGCGTCGAAATGGCTGGCAGCGCATGCGGGGCAAACGTGATGCACATGTTTGCTGATGAAGTAAAAAAGTAAGTATCCAGTGGCCGCGGCTCCGACAACTGGCCAGGCGCCGCTGTAACTCAAACCTTCGGGCAAAATTGCAAACAAGGTAACGCCCAGCAGCGTCCCAGCGGCGAAACTGATCAACGCGCAAAGCGGCTTGTGCTTCAAGCGCAATGAAGTGCTGATCCCTCCGCCGGCAAGGGCGAAAACATAAGCCGCGATGACCTGCCAGAGTGCGGTGACCATCAGGCAAAAAATCGGCGGCAACACGCCATGGCTAAGTATTTCAATAGACTCCTAGGAGCGCGCCGGTGCGTGATCTTCGCGGCAGTGTTGCGTCTCGATGGTAACGTGAACCAGTTCGTGGTATCCGCGCAGCAACGCCCGATAGGACTCGCAGCTCTTCGGCTCGTGCGCCACCACTGAGATCATTGCCGCATATTTTCCAATGCCGACCTGCCAAACATGCAAATCGGTTACCAGCGAATCGCCGTCGCTCTCCATCGCGCGACGAATTTCACTGGGCAAATCGGACGACGCTGGCGTCCGATCAAGCAGGATGCCGCTCGTATCGCGCAACAGAGTGTAAGCCCACGAAAAAACAACGCCGCTTCCCACAACCCCGACAACTGGATCGAGCCACGCCCAGCCGAAGAATTTGCCGCCGGTCAACGCCGTAATCGCGAGCACTGAAGTAAATGCATCGGCGAGAACATGCAGATAGGCCGCACGCAGGTTCAGGTCGTGCTGATGAGAGCTGCCGCCGTTTTCGTGATGGCGATCTGCGAGCAAAACTGCGCAACCGAGATTTACCAACAATCCGAGGCAAGCAATACCGATCGCTTCGTTAAAATGAATTTCCAAAGGCTCAAACAAACGGTGGACAGATTCACCCGCCATTAGCAGCGCCACGATCGAGAGCACGACGGCGCTGGTGAACCCGCCCAACACGCCAATCTTACCTGTCCCGAAACTGAATCGCGCGTTGCCGGCTTGGGTCCTGGCGAAATAGTACGCCGCGGCCGTTATCAGAAATGCAAGGACATGGGTGCTCATGTGCCAGCCGTCGGCCAGCAACGCCATCGAGTGCGACATCAACCCAACAGCGATTTCGACGACCATCATCGCGGCGGTAACACCGATCACAATGCGAGTGCGCCGTTCCGCATGCGAAAAATCCGGAACGAAATCGTGTTTCTTGCGAAAACGAGAGTGATCAGTCCGATGCATTTCGATCAAAACTAGCGCGATTATTGCAAAAGCTGACAAAAAATCGACCAGTGGTTACCTGCGTGTTTGCTTAGGCATTTTTGATATCCCTGACAATTTTTTGTAGTGGCAGCCGTATCGGCTGCTATTTCGATTGAATGCAGGCGACACGCCTGCCGCTACAACCAATCAAAACGTAGTGCGTAAACCGACGACTACACCGCGGCCAGGCAAAGGCAGCACTTCTTTCAGGAACGAAAGATGATCGCGCCCTTCCGCGTCCAATAAGTTAGTGCCGCGCGCAAACACGTAATTGTACGTCCGGCCCCATTGAAACTTGTAGCCGACACTTGCGTTCAAAAACGTGTAGCCCGGCGTCGGAGTTTCGAACTCAGCGACGCGATTCTGGGCGTCCACTCGCCAGCCTTCGATGCTGGCAAGCCAGTGTTCGCTTTCGTAATTGAGTGAGATGCCGTAACGAAACGGCGTGATGCGCGGCAACGGTTCGCCGCTGCTGTCTTCCGCATGGACATAGTCGGCTTGTAGCCGCAGATAAAGATCGTTCGGATTCTTCTCCGAAGTTTCTTCACCTTTCGTGATTACGTTCTTAACTGATTTGGAGTCGGCTGGCTCGCTTGATCTTGTGATGCTCAGCGGCAGCAGATGAAAATCAACGCGTCCTTCGCCCCCGTAAAACGTCGCGTTCTTCGGCGTATAAACGTAAACTGGCAGATTGTCTTCGATCTCACCGGTCGCTGTGAAATCAATGAACCCATCGTAGCTGGTGTAATAACCGCTGATGAATCCGGTGACACGGCCGGCAGTTTTTCGCAGGCTCAGATCCACGGTGCGGTTTATTTCCACGCCAAGATTCGGATCGCCAATGATGAATTGAAACGTGGCATCATGCGGACCGCGCGCGAAAAGTTCCTCTGCCGTCGGCGCGCGTTGTGAGTAAGTAAGGTTGAGTGCGAGTTGCCAGTCCTTGGCAAAATCGTAAATCGCGCCAGCCGCACCGCTGACTGGCAGAAACTCCTGGTCCTTCTGGCTGGGCGACGTGAGCGAAGTCAACTCGGGATTGCTCGAGTCGATAGAGACTGAATCATACTCGACGCGGGTACCCAACTGAAGACGTACCGGGGTAAGTTTTATCTCTTCAAAAATAAATCCGGCGGCAGCGAGCGCTTCTGTCGGCTGCAAAAAAGCTTCCTCACCGAGAACGGAAAGCTCCTTGTAAAATATCTGCGAACCGATCGAACCTTCAACCGGCCCGATCGCCTGGTGCACAAGCTCGATGCGCGAATCGACACCTTTTGTCTTAAACGTGGCACCGACTGTATCGCCATCGATCTCGTCATGTTTGTAGTCGGTGTAAACGAATTTCAGATTCGCGACCGAAAACCAGGGCAGCGGCTCGACAATCGAGCTGCGGACATTGTATTGATCCTTGCGCACTTTGAGGTGCACGGGCTCGGGTGGAACGCCAGGCTCATCTGTTTCGGGATTGTCCGGAACGCCGTATTGCGAAAGGAATCGGTTGTACGAAAGGCCAATGTAGCCCTTGTCCCACACATAAGATGCGCCCACGCCGAAGTCTTTCGTTTTAACAAATGTGTTCGGCACGTCGCCAAACGGATTTCCGCCAAAACCATTGTCGTGCCTTTGCTCGGGCGTGAGCTGCGAGCGAATGCTTTGGTCAAGAGCAAAACCAGGAATACTGCGATCGTCGGTGCGGAGAATCGAACCTTCCGCGTGAACAACGAAGTGCTGAAATGGCGAAAGCGTGAGCGCCATTGCGCCGCTGCGTTCGAGATCGACGCTGTTGAATCGACCATCGACCTCACCGCTAAGCCGTTCCGCTGGTTGCTCCACGGGGATGAGATTGTCCGTCACGTTCACCACCCCACCAATGGCGCCCGAGCCGTACAGGATCGTCGCCGGGCCATGCACGACTTCGATGCTCTGGCTCAGCAACGTGCTTACGCTTGGGGCGTGATCAGGGCTCAAGTTGGAGACGTCGAAAAGTTCGGTGCCGTTGTTGAGAACGCGGACTCGATTATCTGCCTGCCCGTGAATGACTGGCCGGCTCGCACCTGCGGTATAGCCGCTCGCTGCGACACCTGGTTGCTCCGCCAGCGTGTCGCCGAGGGTCGCTTCTGTCCGCAACTTCAAATTATCTTCGTTAAGAATGGTAACTGACTGAGCCTTATCGGTCTCGCTTTGCTCAATCGCGCCGCCACTAACGAGGACGCGTTCTACTTCAGCTACACCGGGTGATGGCGACGGGGTTGGGCTGGCTCCGGCTGGCGCAGAATTTTGCGCCATGGCAATATGCCCCCCAAAAAACAGCGTGATCGCTGCAGTTAAAACTTGTTTCATTGAGATTTTTAAGAAATGGATTTTTCAAAATTGGTGGTTGTAGAGGCGTTTGTGCCAAAACGCCTGGGTCGGCTTGGATTTGGCGCTTGGCACAAGCGCCGCTACAACGGTCCGCGACTCGGCCAAGGTTAGAGACCCGCCGAGAACGCCGCCCAGTTGCCTGCTAACTAAGGGCGGGCGGCGCGAGCGCGAAGAGGTGCGCCTTGAGGAAGAGCGACTGGACCCAAACCGGGCTGAGCGACGAAACTCTTCCAAATTGAGAAACAAAGCCAGGAGCACTGATGAGCGGAGACTGCGCCGCATGATCACAGCTGCCGGATGCGATGGCGGTAACTGCGCAACTATGCTCGGCGCGATTGGCGTCGGCGTGAACCAGCTGGTGCAGTTGCGGTGAAACACTTAACGCAAGTGCCCAGACAAATGCAGCGAAAGCGCAAGCCGCAACAAATGTGCGTCCGTGATTCGTTGGACGCGCGAACGTATTCATCGCGCAGCGACCTTGTAGCGACGTTGCTGATCGCGCAAGAAATTTCTGCAATTGATGATTGCGCACGTTCTAGTCGCCAGCTTTTCCCTTCGCTACAACGCCCCAGACAACGCGATGATTTCGGTCAGGGACCTTCGAGGCTGCCGCTCTGTTGCGAACACGTTGCGCATACGCACTGTTCTCCACATAACTCTCCCAATCGGAGGCAACCGGACCAAAGTACAGGTGTCCCAGATGCCGCCAACACTCGAGCATGATCCCTCGCTTGAATGGCTGGCCTTTTGCAGTGACGACGATGCAATTGTTTTCGCGCCACGTGTTTGGATCGTATTCGCCCCAGTGCAGCTCGAGGCTCTTAAGTCGCAAGGCATCGATGGCAACGAGGAGATCCTCGGACCATTGGTAACAGTAACCACGCTTCCTCAGGCCGTGATAGATGAGAAAATTGTTAAAAATTGGCGTGCCAAACATGCGGTACTCCCGCCTGAGTTTGGTCACGGTAGCAAACGCGCAGTCCGCCAAAAGCTTTGCTTCGTCCCGATTCACCCGTGGCGAAAGTGACGCCAGGTCGTCGGCCAGTTTCTCAGCCTTCGCAACATCCCCCTTTTGCAGTTGAAATGAAACGGACTGTTCTTTCTGGTCGCCGAGAGCTGGCCTCGCCCAGACTCCAAAAATTACCAACAGAGCGCCAAAGTAAGTCAGCGATCGAATTTGCGATTTCATAAGACGCGCCATGAAGAGCCTGGCTGTACGATCTTCATGTAAAGTGGGTTCGATAAAGTCACAAACTCCCTTCGTCGAAAACTCATTATCTACGTGTATCGTAACTAAAGCGCTACCACACGACCTTGATGCCGCTGATGTGGGCACGCGCCAGAGAAGATTTGCCTGCTTCTGATTTCAGCGTAATTCTGAAAACTTTTATATGCCCGACCGCGCCTATCTCAGTCCAATCGATCCGGAGCTAATTCCCGGCGCGCGCAATGCGATCAATGTTTGCCTTCAGTTAAAACCGCGGGAGCGGATCACAATCATTACAGACACTGCGACGCGAGAGATCGCGGCGGCGCTCCAAACGGAAGTGGAACGCGTGGGTTCTGATTACAGTCTGTTTGTCCTGGAGCATCATGCGCGTCGTCCGTTGAAATTCATGCCGGAAATCATCCTGGACGATTTGGCGCGCTCCCAGGTGTCGATCTTCGCTGCCCAAACGCAGCCGGGCGAGCTCCCTTCCCGGACGCAAATGACCAGTGTCGTCAACAACCACAGAATCCGACATGGCCATATGGTGAACATTAACCGGCAAATCATGCTCGAAGGCATGCGGGCGGATTTTGTGGAAGTGGACGACCTGAGTGAGCGCCTGGTCGAACGCGCCCGCAAAGCCGAACGGATCATGTGTAAAACACCGCACGGCACCGAGTTTGAGGCTCAACTTTCCCCGAAATTGAGATGGCTCAAGACGAGCGGGATCATCACTCGCGACAAATGGGGCAACCTGCCTGGAGGCGAAATTTTCACCGCGCCCATGAACACGAATGGCGTCTTCGTCGTTGACGGCGTCGTTGGCGATTATCTTTGCGAGCGTTTTGGCGATCTCGAGTCGAATCCGCTCACCATCGAGGTAGAAAATAATCGGATCCGCTCGTTGAAGTCGGAGAATAAGGATTTGCGCGACGAATTTCGCGCTTACACCAGCACGGACGAGAACAGCAATCGTGTCGGCGAATTTGCCATCGGCACCAACACGGCGTGCACGCATGTCATCGGCCACATCTTGCAGGACGAAAAAATCCCGGGCGTCCACATTGCTTTTGGTCATCCCTACGCCGAACACACTGGCGCCAACTGGATTTCCAAAACGCACATCGACTGTGTCGGCCGCGATTTCGACATCTGGTTCGATGACGAACAGGTAATGCGAGGCGGGAAATTCCTGGTGTGATTTTGCTGTAATCGCGTCGTCGCGGTTGTTCTTTATTCGTGAGTCAACGATATGCACCCGAAATTACGCGCCGCTTTCAACGCTGATTTCACGCCGGAGAAATACGCGACGCTGGTGCGCTGTATAAGTGAAACCGAGAAGTGGCCGGCAGATTTTCGGATTTCAGAAACGCCGATTTTTTTGACGGATGAATTCACCAACGACGTAGCGCGCGCGGCGAAGGAGATTGTCGATGCTACGCGGACACAAGAATTCGCAACTCACGCGGCTGCGGCGGTCCCGAAAGGCCTCGAAGTTCCAAACGAAGCAGCGCATCCGAACTTTCTGGTCGTTGATTTCGCGATTTGCGTTGAGGACGACCGCCTCGTTCCACGCCTGATTGAATTGCAAGCTTTTCCGAGTCTGTTCGGATTTCAGTTATTGTTGCTTGGTTGCATTCGCAAGGCGTACTCGGTTATCCCGCGGGACTGGACCTCTTCGTTCGGCGGAATCAAAGACGAGGCGTACCTCCAGCTTTTGCGGCGCACCATCATCGCCGATTCACGTCCGGAAAATGTCGTCCTGTTGGAGATCGAACCGGAAAAACAAAAAACACGGATCGATTTTGCCGCAACGGAAACACTGCTTGGTATTCGATCGGTTTGCGTTACGAAAATCAAGAAGCGCGGCCGGCAATTATTTTACGATCATGACGCCCGTGAGATTCGGGTCGAACGCATTTATAATCGGGTCATTTTCGATGAGCTAACTCAGCGGCCAGACTTGAATCTGGCGTTTCGGTTTCAAGAGGATCTCGATGTTATATGGGTCGGCCACCCCAACTGGTATTTTCGGATTAGCAAACATTCGTTACCGTTTTTAAAGACGGAGCATACTTCACCAACGTTTTTTGCGGATCGATTCCCGGCTAATGAAAAGATCGACGACTACGTGTTAAAACCGCTTTATTCGTTTGCCGGTCACGGCGTGGACATGGAACCAACGCGCGAGAAAATCGCCGCTCTCCAAAATCCAGGCGAATGGATCCTGCAGAAGAAAATCGATTACGCGGCGTTTGTGCCGACCTTTGATGGCCACAAATCGAAAGCCGAAATTCGCATGATGTTTGTTTGGCCGGACAATGACAGCGATCCCACTCTGGTGAACAACCTCGTGCGAATGAGCCAGGGCAAAATGATGGGCGTCGATTTCAACATCGATAAAACATGGGTCGGTGCCAGCATCGCGCTGCACGGAGGCTAACGGGCAGATTTTTGGGTATACCGGGAGCTGTTTCTAAAGCTGCTTCTCGATCAGCTCGCGCACTTCGGCGGATGTGCGAATAGGAACGATTTTGAAGTTCATCAGATCCTTCCAATTGTCGGTCCAACGCTCAAAAAGCGACTCATCTTCGGTGCGCATTAGTTGCCAGCAGGTTTTCAGATCGGCGTCAATCCAGCTGGAAACATATTCGAGCCCCTCGGGCATCATTCGGCCCTTTTCGCGGAGACGCCGATAAATCGCAGGCGCATCTTTGAAGTGTTCGACCACCATGTAGAGCATACGTTCCTTGGACGCGATTATGTCGGTTCCGTTGAAACCGTTGCTTCGCCGGCGCCTTGCTCAAATGCTTGTTCCACCGCCCGCCAGGGGAGCATCGCGCATTTGACCCGCTGCGGAAAATTTCGCACACCTCTCATCACACGAAGATCGCCGAGCGCTTTGGGCGATTCGCTTGTGTCATTTGTCACCAGATCATGAAACGTCCGCAGCATATCCATCACTTCGGAACGACTTTTTCCCTTCAGTTTCATCGTCATTAACGACGCTGAGGCCTGGCTGATGGCGCATCCGCGTCCCGTGAACTTGATATCCTCCAAGCCGCCACCGGCGTCGAATTTGACTGCGAGATGAATTTCATCGCCGCACGCCGGATTATCGCCGTGCACGCGAACCGCGGCATCGGGCAACTCCCCGAAATTCCGCGGCCGGCGAGAATGATCGAGAATGACTTCCTGATACAGCTCTTCGATTTCTGGAATCATGAGAAGAAACGCGAGGCTTTTTGCAGGATTTCAATCATCCGATCGATTTCGTTGGTTGTGTTGTAAAAATAAAAACTGGCTCGGGTCGTTCCGGACACACCAAACCGCCGCATCAACGGCTGGTTGCAATGATGCCCGCCACGCAAGGCCAGCCCGTATTGGTCGGCGAACGTGGTGAGATCATGCGGGTGCGCCGCCTCCATCACAAACCCAACCAGCGCGCCGCGCTCCGCCGTTGGTCCAAAGACACGCGTCTGCGGTAGTTCGTTCAGGCGATCGAATGCATAGCGCGCCAGTTGCGAGTCGTGTTCGAAAATTGCTGCGCGTCCGATTCGATCAAGGTAATCGATCGCCGCGGCGAGACCGATTGCACCGGCAATGTTTGGCGTGCCCGCTTCAAACTTGTGCGGCGCTTTTTTAAACGTGCTTTTTTCCAAAGCAACGCTCACGATCATCTCGCCGCCACCGTGCCACGGAGGTATCGAATCGAGAATTTCCTTCCGCGCATACAACGCTCCAATTCCAGTTGGTCCACACATCTTGTGGCCGGAGAAGGCTAGAAAATCACAGCCCAACTCCTGAACATCCAGCGGCAAATGTCCGACGCTCTGCGCCGCGTCAACCAGCGTGAGCGCGCCGACTGAGCGCGCTTTCTCACACAACTGGGCGACCGGATTGATTGTGCCCAGCGAATTCGAAATGTGCGTGAAGGCAAAGAGCTTCACCTCCGGAGTAAGTAACGCAGGTAGCTTTTCGAGATCCAAAGTTCCGTCATCCAGGACTGGCACAAAACGCAGCTGCGCTCCCGTTCGTTCTGCTAACAACTGCCACGGCACAAGATTGCTGTGGTGTTCCATTTCCGTCAGGAGGATGACATCTCCGTCGTGAATAAATTTCCCGCCCCACGCCTGGGCCACCAGATTGATGCTCTCTGTAGTTCCGCGTGTGAAGATGATTTCGTCCCCGCTCGCCGCGCCGATGTAATCCGCAACACGTTTCCGTGCTTTTTCGTAAGCTTCTGTCGCGCGCGAGCTCAGAGTATGCAGCCCGCGATGAACATTTGCATTTTCGTGCTCGTAAAAATGCTGAAGCGCCTCGATCACCGCCCGCGGCTTCTGCGAGGTCGCCGCGCTATCAAAATAGATCAGGGGATGACCATGCGCCTGCTCGCGGAGAATCGGGAAATCCTCGCGAAGGCCCTTCCAATCCACAATGCTGGCGGACGCTTTGTGCACATCCTAATCTGCTCCGCGAGATGGAATGCGCCACTTCTATTCACATAGAGACGCTCGTCGTTCCGAGCGAAGTCGAAAATGGAACGGCGCGGGGAACCGCGACATGGACGGGAGGGCCGGAGGCTGAGCGAACGGGAAGTGAGCGAATCAAATCCCGTGGCCTGACCCAACGGTTTCTCGCAGGATCTTTCGATTCTGCTTCGCTCCACTCAAGATGACGAATCGCGAAGCTCTTCGTTTACTTCTGCGAAGGCGTTGACGGCAAATTCCAGGTCTTCGCGGGAATGCGCCGCCGACACCTGCGTGCGAACACGCGCCGTGCCGTGCGGAACGACCGGGTAAAAGAAGCCGATGACGTACACGCCTTTCTCGAGCATTCGGGCAGCGAACTTTTGTGACTTGGCCGCGTCACCAATCATGATCGGCACAATAGGGTGAACGCCGGGCTTGATCGTCAGGCCGCGTTCGCTCAACGCGGCACGGAAATATTTGGTGTTCTTTTCAAGCTTATCCCGCAGTTCGGTCGACGCGCTGAGCAGTTCCAGCGCCTTGAGTGACGCCGCGACCACCGGCGGCGCAATGGTGTTTGAAAACAAATAGGGACGCGACCGCTGCCGCAAAAGATCTACAATTTCCTTGCGACCACTCGTAAATCCGCCACTCGCGCCGCCGAGCGCTTTGCCCAGTGTGCCTGTAATGATGTCGATCCTGCCCATCACACCGCGATACTCGTGTGTGCCCCGTCCTGTCTTACCTAGAAACCCGGTGGCGTGCGCGTCGTCCATCATCGTAAGCGCGTTGTATTTTTCCGCCAGGTCAACAATCGAATTCAGCTCAGCAATCGTCCCGTCCATTGAGAAACAGCCGTCCGTGGCGATTAGTCGAAAGCGGGCACCTTGAGCGGCGCGGAGTTGCGCTTCGAGATCGGCCATGTCGTTGTGCTTGTAACGAAAGCGTTGCGCTTTGCAGAGCCGGATGCCATCGATGATGCTGGCGTGATTCAACTCATCACTGATTATTGCGTCCTTGTCGGTGAGCAGCGTCTCGAACAAGCCGCCGTTGGCATCGAAACACGATGGGTAAAGAATTGTATCTTCGGTTTCGAGAAATTTGGTAAGCGCGGCTTCAAGTTCCTTGTGAATGTCCTGCGTGCCGCAAATAAAACGAACGCTCGCCATCCCAAATCCATGGGTGTGGAGCGCCTCCTTGGCGGCTGAGATCAGCGCGGGATGGTCAGCAAGCCCAAGATAATTGTTGGCACACATGTTCAGCACGCGCTTGCCGCCCGTGATGGCTATGTGCGCATCCTGCGGACTCGTAATCACACGCTCGGTTTTGAAAAGACCCTGCGCCTTAATTTCCTCCAAAGTTTCAGCCACCTGATTTTGAAATTCGGACACCATAGATGGACGATAAGTAAAATGACGAAGCACGAATGTCGAATTGAAGGAGCGACGAACCCAGTCTTTATGCGAATAAACGGACCTTCGAGTTATCCCCATTATCGGTGTCAATTCTTAGGACGTAGTCGTGTTCTCGTGGCAAAAACGTCTTAAATAGGACTTGCGCGCCCTGTGAATAACTGTTAATAAGTCTGCCGGTGATCCGCCTTGACCTACGCTGAGCGTCGTAACCTTGCCTGGGCTATTCTAGCGGCGTTTATCGCCATCATTCTGCTCAGCGGCTGTGGGACAAGTCAGCATGCTCTACCGGCCTACGAGCCGCCATTGGCAAAAACGGATTTTCAGCATGTGCGCACTACGGCGTACACACACACCGAGTCGGACCACCGCGAGTACGGGAACCACAATGCTCTCGGCGGAGAGTTGCAGGCGGCCGGCCCACCCATCCATCGAGCCGAAGTAACGCGGCGCGCGATTCCTGTTGATGCCGCGCCGCGTGCTGTGTCAGTGGACGAGCCGAATTCTTATTCGCCCAAACTCCAACCATTTTCGATGGAAGAAACGCGAACGGTCACGCGCACGACCAAGCGCGGGACGAAAACAACCCGCAGCGCAAAGCGCGCCGTAGTCGTCTCCAAACCGCGTGTCGGCAGCGCTGCTGCTGACTGGTCGCGCTGGCCAGCTGGCACGTCCTTCCGGCTGCTTTCGACCGGGCAAATCTATCGCGTTGATGATTACGGCTGGGCGCTCGCTGGCCGCAACACGATCGACTTATACATGCCGAATCAGCGTGAAATGAATTCATGGGGCGCTCGCCAGGAAGCCATCCAGATTCTGCAATGGGGCGATCCACAGGAAAGTTTGCAATTCCTCCGTCGCCACCAGGACTATAGGCACATCAAGCGGATGGTGCTCGAGTTGGAAGGTCGGCATGACGAAGCGGCCTCGCTGCGATAGCGCGCGCGAGGTCGAGCAGAATCTTCGGGAACTTTGAGAGATCCTTCGCCTTCGCTCAGGATGACAATTCGCCCCAATTGAGAACGATCTTGCCGGAGTTACCGGATTTCATCAGCTCGATGGCTTCCTTGAATTGCGTGTAGGGAAAGCGGTGCGTGATCACGGGCGAAATGTCGAGGCCGGACTGAATCATGGCTGTCATTTTGTACCAGGTCTCATACATCTCCCGCCCGTAAATTCCTTTAATGGTGAGCTGATTGAAGACCACCAGGTTCCAATCAACGGCGGCACTACCAGGCATGATGCCCAGCAGCGCGATTTTGCCGCCGTGAAACATGTTCGGCAAAATATCCAGGAATGCTTTGGGATTGCCGGACATTTCCAGAGCGACATCGAATCCTTCTTTGATGCCGAGCTTTTGCATCGCCGCGGACAGTTTTTCAGTGCGTACATCCAGTGCAACATCGGCGCCCATTTTTCTGGCGAGATCAAGCCGATACGGATTCACATCGGTAATCACCACGTGACGCGCGCCGGCGCGTTTGCAGATCGGAATGGCCATGCAACCGATGGGCCCCGCCCCGGTAATGAGCACGTCTTCGCCGACCAGATCGAACGAGAGCGCCGTATGAACGGCATTGCCTAACGGATCGAAACAGGAAAGCACATCGAGCGAGATCGACGGGTCCGCATGCCAGCAGTTGTCCTGGGGAATAGCCACAAATTCCGCCCACGCGCCGGGACGATTCACACCTACGCCCTGCGTATTCGGGCAAAGATGACGCCGTCCCGCCAGGCAATTGCGACAGTGTCCACACGTGATGTGCCCCTCGCCTACTACGAGATCGCCCTTTGCAAACCCTTTCACGTGATCGCCCAGGTCATGGACAACACCAACGAACTCATGGCCGATTGTCATCGGAACAGGAATCGTTTTCTGTGCCCACGCGTCCCAATTGTAAATGTGAACGTCAGTGCCGCAGATCGAGGTTTTTAAGACGCGAATCAGTACGTCATCGCCGCGCACTTCAGGAACGGGCACTTCCTCCAGCCAAAGTCCCGGCTCGGCCCTGGCCTTCACGACAGCCTTCATCGTTTTCTGCACGCGATGAAGTTATCCACAGATTTCGCAGATTCACGCAGATTCCTCAGCGAGGGTTCGGCTGACCGAGAATTAACGCGAATAGAGATGCGTGTGTTTCAGTTTCTTTGAAGCTGTTTCGAATTTCGAAATTCGGATTTCGAAATTCCGCGTGGCTGGCGGTCGGGGGTTATGTCTTGCCACTGGGACGCCGCCTGTCCTATTCTCTCCAACGGTGTGAAAACGGCGCTGGTTCCGCCTCGTCGCGAAGCGGAAGGCCGCGATGAACCATTTGTCTCCACGCGTTGGGCGAGGGTCATCGAAGCGGGCAATTCCGCGACGGGTTCCGCTCACGCGCTGAAAGCGCTTTCGGAATTGGGCGTTCTGACGCGGCTGAAGCGTTGTTCCGCGCAAACAGGCGCGGCGCATCGCCCGGTGGTCGCACTGGCAGCCATCGCGATTCTGGTTGTCAGTGCTACTGCGTTTTTCGTTTTTCCCTCACTGCGCATCCATCTGACAACTGCCGCACCGACTTCGAATCCTGCAAGATCGGAGAAAGGTATTGCCGTGTTGCCGTTTGAAAACCTGAACGGCGACCCAGACAACGCCCTTTTCGCCGATGGCGTGCAGGACGATGTTTTGACCAAGCTGGCAACAATTTCCGACCTCAAGGTCATTAGCCACACCAGCGTCATGCATTACCGCGGTGAACAGGATCTGCGCAAGGTTGGGAAGGCGCTCGGCGTTTCGCATGTGCTGGAGGGAACTGTGCGCCGCTTCGGCGGCAAGGTGCATGTGAATGCAAGGTTAGTTGATACTCGTACTAACGCGCATCTCTGGGCGCAGGACTACGATGGCCGTTTGAATGAAGTGTTTGCGATCGAGGCGGATGTGGCGCAGGCCACCGCAAATCGACTGGGAGCAAACGTTTCAGCTCGCGAACAGGTTGCCATTCGAGAGGCGCCGACCAGCGATCTTGTCGCCTACGATCTCTATGTTCACGCTGTCGCTTTGATCGAGGAGTCTCTCTATTATGGGCTCAGCAGTGAGACAAATCTTTTCAAAGCCGTGGAGTTGCTGGACCAGGCAGTCACACGCGACCCTGCTTTTCTTCTGGCATATTGCCAGTTGGCCAGAGCCCACGACGGGATCTACTGGACGGGTCTCGATCACACGCCTGGCCGTCTTGAGTTAGCGAAGTCAGCAATCAATTTTGGTCTTCGACGGAGTCCGGATTCGGGCGAGGTGCACCTCGCCTCGGCTCTGCACTTTTACTACGGTTACCTCGATTACGACCGCGCCCGGAATGAGCTCAACATTGCTCTCCGCACAATGCCAAACAACGCGCGAATCTTTGAACTGAATGGATATATCGATCGAAGACAGGGGCATTGGTATGATGCGGAGCAAAAACTGGAGCGTGCAATCGAGTTGGATCCGCGAAATGACGATATCCTTTTCGGAGCAGGATTTACTTATCTCTGCTCACGCGACTATAAACGCGCCAGAGAGATTTCTGATCGCGGCCTTGCCCTTCCAACAAACAGCAATTACGCGCGGCTGCTGCCTGCCTGGATCGACTTCCATGAACGAGCCGATTGCGAGCCATGGCACGATGTTCTGGAAAAGATTCTCGCGGAAAATCCCGCGTCGGCGAGAGATCTGACACGGGGGCGTTTCTTTGTCAGCTTGTACGAACGCGATCCTGTCGCCGCCGAGCGCGCGCTGGCCACACTGGATTATCCGGTGATGAATGCGAGAGGCATAGGCGATGTCAAATTTAGCCCCGCTTTCGCGCGTGGTTTGGTCGCTCGCATAAAAGGAGACACAGCGGGTGCGTCCGCTGCGTTCAACGCCGCTCGCGCACAGCAGGAAAAGGTAGTCCGCTCGGCGTCTGAAGATGCTTCGAAGCTGTGTTTCCTGGGTTTGATAGACGCATCTCTTGGACGGAAAGAAGAAGCGCTGCGCGAGGGCCGTAGGGCGGTCGAGCTTCTTCCCCCGACCAAAGACGCTCTCAACGGCGCAGAAGTCCTCTACTTTTTTGCGGTGATCTGTGCGTGGACGGGCGAGCGCGACCAGGCGCTCGAGGAATTGGAGACGCTCGCAAAACTCCCCGCGGGCGCTTCCTACGGCGAGATCAGGCTCGATTCGTTCTGGGACCCGTTGCGCGGGGATCCGCGCTTCGAAAAAATCGTTAATTCCCTTGCCCCAAGATAGCCTATGCCTTTTCTAACTACGCGTCTTCTGTGTCCACGCGTCCCAGTTGTAAATGTGAACGTCCGTGCCGGACATCGACGTTTTCAAAACGCGATTGAGCACGTCGTCGCCACAAACTTCGGGAACGGGAGCTTCTTCGAGCCACAGCCCAAGCTCAGGGGCGCTTCACGGTCAGCATTCCCGGGCTCAAGGGTTTCTTCTTGACAGATCGTCGGAATTTTTGGCAAAACATCTCTCCAGGGAATTCGTTTAGGCGAATAGGGAAGCTTTTTGAAAGTTTACGCCTGCGGTTCCGCTTCCGTTTCCGTCGATTTTTCGCGGTGGCGGTCTTGCGTGATCAAGGGCGAATGGGAAATCAAGGGCCAAATAAAACCTGAACGAGATGGAGAGGACTTTCCTCGGCAGCCTTCCTTCGCCTCGTTTCAAGCAGCGTGACTCCGAAAGTTTCGGAGCCGCACATAACCAAACCCGCCGGGGGAAAAAGAAAAAATACCATGACTCCTCAAAAATTATCAATGAATCAGCTAAACCCATCCTCGCTTCTCAAGCGCGGCTGGGTTCTCACTCTCATTGTGGTTGGCAGCTTAGCGCTTTGCCAACATGTACAAAGTGCAACAGACACACCAGATCCAGGAGCTGTGCCTTCAAGCAACACGGCGGATGGGCAGGGCGCCCTTGCGAGCGTAACCACCGGCTTATACAACTCGGCGTTTGGCTTTTTGTCGGTCCTAAGCCTCACCGATCAGAGCTTTGACACAGGTGTAGGCGCGGGGGCGTTACTTGTCGACACTACCGGCACAAATACGGCCGTTGGCGCGGGCGCGCTATTAAATAACACCAGTGGCTTCGGTAACAATGCATTCGGTACTTTCGCGCTCTTCAACAATGTCGGCGGATTCTTCAACAATGCCCATGGACACAACTGCCTACTGAACAGTAGTTCCGGCGACCAAAATAATGCCTTCGGAGATGAGGCCATGTTTTCCAACACATCGGGCTCCTTTAACTCGGCGTTCGGTGATGACGCGCTCCATGAATGCACCATCGGTGATTCTAACGTCGCTATGGGTGACGAGGCCGGGAACAGTATCCTCGACGGCAGCAATAATGTGTGTATCGGTGCCGGTGCAGGCGACGATATCGTCGGTGGTGATACTAACACAGTTTTGGGGGATGGGGCCGGCGTCGGCTTAATATCCGGTGATCAGAATGTCTACATCGGCGCAGGTGTCTCCGCCGGCGCAGACAATGAAATTCGATTCATCCGCATCGGTGACACTGGCTTCACCGATTTTGACTGCTTTATTGCCGGCATCTTCGGTCGGGAGATTGATGCGGGCACCGCGGTGATTGTAGGGATCGATGCCAATCAAAAGCTAGGGACGGTTCCCGTGACCGCCAATGGGAAAACGGTGCCTTTCAAGCCCCAAGCCATGCTCGACGAATCGCTCAGACAACAAAAGAGGATCGCGGAATTGGAAGGCACGGTTGAGCGTCTCACAGCAATGGTGAAAGAACAGGGTGCGCAAATTCAGAAGGTGAGCGCGCAGCTTGAATTGCACAAGGCAGCGCCGCGAACAGTTTCCAACAAGTAGTAAACGCTATTGACCAGACATTCGCGTACCGAATGGCTTTACAAAAGCCGCCACCTTTTGGGGTGGCGGCTTTTTGTCTGAATCCGTACTTAGCCGCTGAGACAAGGTTCCATTTGACTGCCTCTTGGGCTTCCATTTTCTTCGCTGAAATTAATCAACACTCCAGTCTACGCCTGATATGAAAAGACGTTTTGCCGTTTCGATTCTCATTCCCCTCATGATGATCTGCTCCTGCCAAAAACAGGATTCAACAGTTGACCAACAACTTGCTCAGCAAAAAGCAGAGCTAGACGCACGCGAGAAGGCTTTAGATGAAAGATTGAATGCTTTGGATCAAAGATTGAATGGGTTGGACCAAAAAGTGAGAACTCTGGCCGCGAAAGAAAACACGGCGATGAGCACCCAAACAGTTCCTCCTGACGTTCAATCGCAGGACGTGATGCGCGACGTTGAGCAAATGAAAGCCTTGATGGCTGACCCTTCGCGACTGAACTCGGCAAAAACTGAAAAAGAGAGACTAACACAAGAGCGACGTGCACAACGACAGGCTGGGTTGGGGGCATTAGAAAGCCAAAGGCCGTCTAAACCGATCGGATCCGGCATGGCAGTACTCCCTGCGGCAGAGAACTCGCCAACTCCATCGTCTACGCCCTAGCGAGGCGAGGTGAGCTACGGGGGTTGCCCGCAACAGCAACGCTGGAGATTCTCACGGCCCGTTATTTCGCAGCTCGTAACGAAGCCAGGCTAGAACTTTCGTTTCCAGCTGCTTTCGATAAAAGATTTAGAGATTAAGGGCCCCTAACGTCAAACGGTCGGGCGCACTCCAGTCCAAAGGCTTGCCCAATCCACGTGATAGCGAAAAAGCTCTCTCTAAATGCTTCTTATCTTGACATACTGCCTAATTTTTGGCAAAACGGCCGCCTAAATAAGAACCGGTCATAAATGAGACGCGACGGGTGCCTCTTTCCCCCCGCGAGTGCGGGGTTCCTCCGAAACCATTTCGCGAGCAGGCGCGTGAGGGAGAACTCACAAAAGGCCAAAACAACTAGAAGAAAAAAATAAGTTATGAAAATTCGAAATACTATATCGATAGCAACCCTGTCGGCACTGGCCTGCTTTGCCCTTTGCCAACAGGTGCAAAGCGCCATCCAAGACGATCCAGTGCCCGTAAGCAACACGGCGGATGGGCAGGGCGCCCTTGCGAGCATTACGACCGGCCTTTACAACACGGCGTTTGGTTTTTTGCCGCTCCTAAGTCTGACCGATGCCAACTTTGACACTGGCGTAGGCGCAGGGGCCTTGCTTCTCAGCAATGGAGGGGAGAACACGGCCGTTGGCGCGGGGGCGCTTTTCAGTAACACCACCGGCGTTAATAACACCGCCATTGGAACGTTCGCCCTTTTTTCCAACGCTGACGGAAGCAACAACACCGCCGTTGGAGAGTCCGCCCTTATAACCGGCAATGCGGGTGGCGATACGGCGGTGGGTTTTAGTGCGCTCTCAGTCGACAACGGTGGCTCCAACACGGGCGTTGGTTTCCAGGCGCTTTTAATCAACGACACCGGCTTCAATAACGCCGCTTTCGGTGTTCGCGCCCTCGAGAGTAACACCGCCGGCGTGAACAACACGGCCATCGGTAATCTAGCTCTCGACCTTAGCAACGGCAGCGACAACGTGGCCTTAGGCAGACACGCCGGGGATGGTCTCACCACGGCCAATAACAATATCGTCATTGGTCACGGGTCTGGTATATCTACCACTAATGGTCAGGTAGATGACAGCTGCTATATCGGCAACATTATCGGCGCAGGAGTAGATGCTGGCACGGCCGTTTTCGTGTTCGTAGATCAGGATGGAAAATTGGGCACCACGGCTCTCCCGAACACCGGTAGCCTCCCATTGGTCCAGCCACAAGGCGCCCCGAAGGGCGCCAAACCCCAAGCCATTCCCGACGCCCAGGCGCTGAATCGCAAAGTGGAGGCATTGGAAGCCACTGTCGCGGAGTTGAGAGGGCAACTTAAAGAGCAGGCCGCGCAAATTCAAAAAGTGAGCGCGCAGGTCGAAGTGAACAAGGCTGCACCGCAAACCGTCGCCAACAAGTAGCTGATTCTTACATCCGCAGTCGCTGACCGCGCACCGAGATCGACGATCTCGGCGACAACAATGAAGCCGCCACGCGGAAAGCGTGGCGGCTTTTGTTTCATTCGGAGTTGGTAGCAGATCCAAAACTAGACCTTTGTTTTCCTAGCTGTCTTCCATAAGCAGCCTTTCTCCGATCTCTGCCCTGTTGGCCTTGATGTTCGCGTCTTCGGAGACTGATTTGCCATCGTCTTCAGGAGAAGCCAACTTACTGCTGATATGAAAAATTTTGGGACTCTGTCGGTAATCGTCTCTTTTGCGTTGATTTGCTCCTGCCAAAAACAAGATTCAGCCGCTGAGAAAGAACTTGCCCAACAAAAAGCGGAGCTGAACTCACGCGAGAAAGCGTTAGATGAAAGAGTGAATGCGCTGGATGAAAAAGTGAACGTGTTGGAAGGAAAAGTGAAAGCGTTGGCCGAAAGAGAAATGGCCACGTTCAACGCCCGGACGCCTCCTAGCGACGTTCACGGTCAGACTCCCGACGCCGCACAGGTGCAAGCTGAAAGAGAGAGGATAATACAACAGTTTTCCGACCAGATGCGGAGCTTGAATCTCAATAACTCGGGGATGAAAGCCGAAAGGGATCGGGAGCTACAAGAACGACGCGCCCAAAGACAGTCTGGGCTGGACGGATTGCAGAGCCAAAAGCGCAAGTCACAGATGTATGGCGCTCCAGCATTTCCTTCGGCGGAGTCTGCTTTGCCAGCTCAATCGCCCGCGGTGGAGGCTACTTCGCCAACTCAATCGCCGACGCCACAGTAGGTCTTTGACGTTTTACCCTCGCGAAGCCATTTCGTTTATTCAGGCTTCGTCATTACAATCGCTTAGGTGTTGCCACCAGAGCGTCGCTTGTATTATTCTCGTCAACCGTGTGAAAACAGCGCCGGTTCCGCCTTCTCCAGAAGCGGAACGTCGCGAAGAATCCTTTGCCTCGACCCGTTGGACAATGGTCGTCGAAGCGGGTGACTCCGGGACGGGTTCTGCTCAAGCACTCCGGGCGCTCTCTGAACTGTGTCGGATTTACTGGCGTCCACTGTACGCTTTCTTGCGTAAACAGGGATATGGCCCGGAGGATGCACAGGACTTGACCCAAGGATTTTTCGCAGACCTGATCGAAACCCGCGCCTACGCGCGCGCCGACCGACAAAAAGGACGGTTTCGCTCTTTCCTTATCGGAGCCCTGAAGCATTTCACAGCTGACACTCGCGATCACGGACGAGCATTGAAACGCGGCGGCGGAATGGTCCTGGAAGAACTAAACGACAAAGCAATCGCCGAAACCGAGGCGCAGATTGCGCGCGCGGCTAAATGCCAGGCCGACGAATTCTATGACCGCGAGTGGGCCGCATCGCTCGTGCGACAAGCGCTCAATCGTCTCACGCAGGAATGCGCCCTGGCTGGCAAGGTGGAGCTTTTTAGTTACTTGTTGCCGTATCTCGCGGCGCTGGAAGAGACGGAAATCCCATACGAGGAGATGGCACGGCGATCGCATCGTCCGGTCGCTACGCTACGCAGCGA
>JBKPRQ010000016.1:0-40353 GCA_046734635.1 Verrucomicrobiota bacterium | reverse complement strand
CCTTCATCGTCTAGCCGAATATATTGCGTCGATGATCCAGCGATCTTGACGGCGTCTTTTGGGAAGCGCGCTTGAGTAGCGAAGACGCTACCCGTTCGCCGCTGACAGTCAGTGCAGTGGCAAATAGACACGCGGATGGGGCCTTCCGTTACGGTGGCGTTAAGTTGCCCACAGCTGCACGCTGCAATTCGGTTAATCATAGTGGATGGGAGTGAATGTTTGCACCTAACGAGAACAAGCTGAGCGACCGCTGACGAGAGCGAGCTGTGCTTCGGGTTTCAGTGTTGAAGTCATCGAAAGTAAATCTTCGCGCCGGTCAGCGGTTCGCTCCAGCGCTTGGTTAGACGAATGGGCTCCATCAAACATAAACTTCTGCTCCGCTGGCGGGATGAACCGAAAAGGTCTCATAACGCTCATTATCGTCGTAAACCGTGAGGCGATGTCCTGAATCGAAGACTAGCTCGAACGAGCGCGGTGCATCAATAGTGAAGCTAGAAACCGTGAGGCCAAGGAGAACGTGAAGGCGATACTGCTGTCGGTCAAAGTGCTCACGATCGTGGTCTATCTTAGCACCGCTCGCATCGTGGAGCTCCCACCTGCCCTCAACTGAAATGCGGCTTGAAACGCCAGGCTCACCCGAAAAGTGGAATTGAACCTGGAACTGACCGAGGCAAATCTGCTCGAGCGTGAAGCCGACGAAACTCGCGAGCGGAAGGTCTACAGGAACGCCATGCATGGAAGCGCGGAACTTCGCCTAACGAGAATTCTTGCGCAGGTCGCTTTCCGAATCGTAACCCTCAACTCTCAACCAAAGACCCTCAACCGCATCGCTACGCGGGCGCGCCGCCGAGTGCGCCCGGGAGCGGTGGGGTAACGTCGGGGGCGGCTACCACTTGCTTCGGCGGTTTTTCGGCTGGCATCTTCTTGCCGGGCGGCGGTGATGCGCCGGGCGGCGGATTAATCAGGCGACCGTGATCGACGATTTCTTTGATCTGCGAGCCGTCCAAGGTTTCGTACTCAAGCAAAGCTTTTGCGATTATTTCCAGCTTGTCGCGATTCGCTGTCAGTGTTGTCTTCGCCAGCTGGTACGCGTCATCGAGGAGTTTGCGCACTTCCTGATCAATCTGCTCTGCAGTCGCTTCGCTGTAATCGCGGGCGCGTGAGATGTCGCGTCCCAGGAAAACGTAATCTTCGTGGTCGCCATATTCGACCATGCCCATTTTCTCGCTCATGCCCCACTCACAAACCATGCGACGGGCAATCGCCGTGGCCATTTTGATGTCGCCACGCGCGCCGTTGGTGATGTCTCCGAAGATGATTTCCTCGGCCACGCGGCCGCCCATGCTGACCGCGAGACCGGCTAGCAACTCGTTTTTGCGATTGGTGTATTTGTCTTCTTCAGGCAGCCACATGGTCGATCCGAGCGACGGACCGCGCGGGATAATGGTGACTTTGTGCAGCGGCTCGGTGTGCGGAAGAAGCTCGAGTAGCAGTGCGTGGCCCGCTTCGTGATACGCAGTATTTTGTTTTTCTTTTTCGCTGAGCGCGAGGCTCCGGCGTTCTTTGCCCCAGCGAACTTTGTCGCGCGCTTCTTCGAGCTCAGCGAGCGTGATTCCTTTTAATCCACGACGCGCGGCCAGCAACGCCGCTTCGTTGATCACGTTCGCCAACTCGGCGCCGGAATAACCGGGCGTGCCGCGTGCGACCACTGCGAGATCGACGCCCTCAGCCAATTTCACTTTCTTGGCGTGGACGCGCAGAATTTCTTCGCGTCCCTTCACGTCGGGCAAATTCACCGTGATTTGGCGATCGAAACGCCCGGGCCGCAACAAGGCAGGATCCAAAACATCGGGGCGGTTCGTGGCTGCGATGATGATCACACCTTCCTGCGTATCGAACCCGTCCATCTCGACGAGCAACGCATTCAAAGTTTGTTCGCGTTCGTCGTGACCACCGCCGACGCCGTGGCCGCGATGACGCCCGACGGCGTCGATCTCGTCGATGAAGATGATGCAGGGCGCCGATTTCTTGCCCTGGTCGAACATGTCGCGCACACGCGATGCGCCGACGCCGACAAACATCTCAACAAAGTCCGAGCCGCTGATGGAAAAGAACGGAACATCCGCTTCTCCCGCAATGGCGCGCGCGAGAAGCGTTTTACCAGTACCCGGGGGTCCGACCATCAAGACGCCCTTTGGAATGCGGCCGCCGAGTTTCTGAAATTTTTTCGGATCACGCAAAAACTCCACGAGCTCTTGCACTTCGTCCTTAGCTTCCTCGACCCCGGCGACATCGCGAAATGTGATCTTGTTCTTGTCACGGGCGAGCATGCGCGCTTTCGATTTGCCGAAGTTGAGCGCGCCTTTCCCGGCCATGCGGATTTGCTGGCGGAACAGGAAGTAAAGCACCAGCAGGAAAAGGGCGATCGGCAAAAAACCCACCACGGTTTGGGCGAGCATGTTCGATTCCGTCTTGATGGCGGGTTGAATCCCGGACGCAGCCAGCTTCTCCTGCAGATTATTTGTGAAGGTTAAATAGACAGTGGTTCGAAACGGAACCTGCTGTGAAGGCGCCGAACCTATCCCCTGCCGGACGTAAGCGCCGCGCAGAGTCTGGGTCGGTCGGCCGTCCTCTACCACCAGCTGGAGCGGATAGTTTTTATCGTTAACGATCTGTTTGTTCTCCAGCAGCTCGAGAAAACGATTATACGGGACGTCTTCGACCGGCTGCATGCCGCCGCGATAAAACAGCATCGCCATCGCGATCAAGCTGAAGGCGATCACGATAAGGATGACACCACGCCAATTAAAATTGGGTTCGTTCCCGCGAGATTTGTTCTCGCGTTGAGAGTTACGATCGAACTGGGGCATAAACTAAAAGGGATTTACCGCAGGGAAAAGGTTATCATGAAGAAATTGGCAATGCAAAAGGATCAAAGGTCAGTGACTCGTTGAATGGTTATATCTTATATCGGAAAATCCTTCCTAAGGTTTTGTAGGTGTTTTGACATTCCTCCACCTGAAACGGTTCAACCCTCTTCGCGAGCGGGCTGGCGCGGCGGGGCTTGAACGAGGCGAAGCCGCATTGCGTCGTTCGCCCGTTTCGGGTAAAATTCGCCCCCGCACATTCACATGACAGAGCTGGTTTCATCAGTCGCAGATAGGATCGATCGCGCCGTGCAACGGGTGACTCCGCTTGCGTACCGGGTGCGTCGGACCGGGCGCCGCTGGATGCGTCGGGCCATGCGCAAGCCTCGGAGCGTTGCGGAAGGGCCGAATCTGCTGCCGGTGTTGATTCAGGTTTTGGCGAGTTTCACCAAGGCGGATGGTGTTCTTCTGGAGGAAGAAATCGACTCCAGCCTCGGTTTTCTGCGGTACGATTACCCTGAGGCGGTTTACTCCGAGCTGCGGCAATTATTCCGGCAAGCCCTTTACGAGCAGCAGGATCTCGCTGCCATGGCGCAAAAGCTCGGCGCGCAGCTGAGCGCCGACCGCAAGATCATGCTTGGAGTTCAGCTTTACGACCTGATCTCGCAAGCCGGTTTGAAGCAGGAACAAGTCGTTGCGTTCTACTCGTTCATGTCGCAGATGGGCATGGCCGCGCAGGCGATCGACATCGTTTATCAACTCAACGCCTCGGAAGATTCCGATCCGTCGATCTACCAGCACGGCGCGTCCCCGCTGGAATCGCTCTCCTTCGGCCCGGACGGGAAAGCCGATGTAACGCTTAAGAACCTGAACGACACCGATCGTTTGATGGCCTTTCGTTATCACGAGCTCATTTTGCTGAAAAATTATAGCGACCAAAACGTGTCCGTACGTGGCAGGCCGCTGGTGCGTGGCGGTTTCTGTCGAATTTATCCCGGCCAACGTATTCTCGTGGGCGATCAGGTGCTCAGCTATCAGGAGCTGGCGCAATATTTCAATGCAAAGAAGAACGTTTCGCTTCCACAGATTTTCATTCGCGTAAACAGAGACTCGGACGAAGTGGGGTTGGAACGTTCGCGAACGCGTGAAAGCGCGCTTCGAGTCACGTTTGGACTGAAGGTCCGCGTGAAGGCGCTGCGTGATGTCGATGCCGAGCTGAACGGCGTGAAACTGAAAGCCGGGACGCAAGTCGACGCGGCTTTGGAAGACCGAATTGTGTTCCGCAATGACACCGAGCTGGATTTCAACGATCTGCGCCGGCGGGCGCGCGCTCTGGGTGGCCGGTTCCAACTCAAGGCTTCGAAATCGGAATATTTGGTTTCGAATGATCCGAGCCGGCTCGAAGCCGACGATATCTTGCTCTCACCCGGGACGAGCGGCGATGTGCTGCTGAAGATTTTCTGCGATTACGATCGGCGGGTCGGTCAGCTGGAAGTGATCGAAGCGGATCGTCCGATCATGGTGGGTGACGCCGTGGTGCGCACCACAGCCCCGCTTAAGGACGGGGATACCATTCGAATCGACATCGGCCAATTTTTGCGGTGCAACTTTTCGGAACGGATCATCGAGGAAGAGCGCAATATCATTCGCACTCTCGAAGCAAACGAAATCACGCACCGCTTCGGTAAAGGCGAGATTGGTCTGGAAGGCATCTCCTTTAGCATTGCCCGTGGCGAGCTGGTCTGCGTGATGGGCGCGAGTGGCTGCGGAAAGAGCACCCTCATGAGGGTGCTGGCCGGCCAACTTCAGCCCACCAGCGGCGAGGTCCTTCTCAACGGGCAATCGCTCTACCAGAATCTCGACGCCCTGAAGCATTACATCAGTTACATGCCTCAGCAGGATGCGTTCGACGAACATCTCACGATCGGCGAAAATCTGCTCTTTGCGGCGGCGATTCGTGCGCCGCACCTCTCGCGGCGCGATCGCAGCCGCCGTTTGGAGGCAAAGTTAGTCGAGCTCGGGCTGGCCGAGCGACGTGACGCAGTCGTCGGCAGCCCGGAGAAGAAAACACTGAGCGGCGGCGAGCGGAAACGCCTCAACATGGGTCTCGATATGATCGGCATGTCGGACGTTTATCTGTTTGACGAACCGACTTCCGGGCTTTCATCAAAAGACTCCGAGCATGTGATGGAAATTATTCGGAGCATGGCGCACAACAAAATCGTCATCGTCACGATTCACCAGCCGAGCTCGAAAATTTTCCAGATGTTCCACAAGGCGATCCTGCTCGACAAAGGCGGGCGCCTGGTCTTTTTCGGGGCGCCGTCGGACATGCTTCGCTACTTCGCCGAAGCAGAACATCAACATCAGTTCGGGGCGGAACTGGGCGCGTGCCCATCGTGCGGAACGACGCGTCCGGAATTCATTTTCGACGTGCTGGAGACGCCGCTTCGCGATCTGAGCGGCGACATTATTTACGAAGAAAACATCCGCGGCCATCTCGTTGCTGCGCGCCGTTATTCACCGGAATTCTGGCGCGACAAATATGAAGCGTTCCGTCTGATCCAGGACGTCAAACAAGTTTCCCTGCGCAAGGAAGCGCCATCTCCGTTGCCCGCTGCGCCGGTGCAGAAAAAGCGGCTGCCGTTTCGATGGCATGATGAGTGGACGCAATTTCGTACGGTGCTGCGTCGTGCCTTTGTAAGCAAACTGCGCAACCGCGCCAACCTGGTCATCACAATCGGAGTTTCGCCTGTGCTGGCGTTGTTGATTGCGACCATTCTGCGCTACTCCGAGAACGGAACATACGATTTCGCATCCGCCTATCACATTCCGACGTTCTTATTTCTCGGTCTGATCGTCGCGATGTTCCTCGGGCTGACCAACAGCGCCGACGACATCATTCGGGACCGGCCGGTGTTGCAGCGTGAGCGGAACGTCAACGTTCGTTTGTGGTACTATGTCGTCTCGAAGACGCTGACGCTCGGGGTGTTTGCCCTGGTTCAGTGCGTCCTTTTTGTGCTCATAGGCAATTACGTCTTGCAAATCAGGGGAATGTTTTGGCTCGATCTCGGGATCATGTTCATGACCGCCATGGGCGGCGTCGCCCTCGGTTTGCTCATTTCTTCCCTGGTGGCCGATCCAAAAACGGCAGCAAACATCGTCCCATTGGTGTTGATTCCGCAGATCATCATGGGTGGTGCGCTCATCAAATACGAGGACATGAATCGTAACCTCGGTCTGCTTTATTCCCTCTCTCATTGGTTCTCTGAACATCCGAGCGCAGAAAAAAACAGGAAGACGGAAAGCAAGCTGCAAGTTCCGTTTGTCTGTCAGTTCATCGCCATGCGCTGGTCGTACGAAGAGATGATTGTCGCACAAGCGAAACTCAATCCGCTTACGCGGCGACAGGATCGCGTTCAACGCGAGATTGACCGGCTAGTCGCGCAGCATCGGAAAGATCCTGAGGCAGATAAGCGCCTGGATGACCTCAAGGAAACGCTGGCTGTGCTCTCGGGTCTCGAGGCAAAGACGGCTGGTGACCTGGATCATTATCTTCGACTGGTCGATCAGGTCCTGAATGGCAAGCGGCCGTTCGATCGCGCACTTTTCAAGGATGCGAACGGTCCTGTCACCGCCGAGCAGGTCTACGTGAACCAGAAAGTGTCCGACCTGATGTCGAATGCCGAGATGGACCAAAGCGATTACCGCCGCGGGAACAAGCCGAACGTATTCTTCGGTGCGCAGAAACGATATTTCGGGATCAAGTTTGGCGTATTTTTCTTCAATACAGCTGTCCTGATTTTATCCACACTTGGATTACTCGGGCTGTTGCATTGGATTTTGCGACGAGAACTCGAAGTGCGAAGAAGCTGAATTTCATCTGTAGGGCGGGCGCCGCGCCTGCACCCAATCATTGGCAACCGATGCGGTTGCCCTACAGCGCCAACCGGCGTAACGAGAGGGAATGAGCACACGAAAAACAAAACCGGCCCGCCTCATCGTTGCCACCAGCGAAACGGATGCCGACATGCTTTACGCGACGAAATTCTGGGCGCCAGATCCATTCATTTTTTTAGAACGCAATGGCAAGCGGACGCTTGTCTTGAGCGATTTGGAAATCGATCGCGGTCGCAAGCAGGCCGCGGCGGATGAATTTGTCATGTTCAGCGAGCTCGAGCGTGAGGTGCAGGGAAAATCGAAAAAGGCGCCGTCGTATGAAAAAGTTTTGGCGCATTTTCTCAAAAAACGAGGTGTAAGATCAGTCGTTGTCCCTGCAAATTTTGCGCTCGGTTACGCGGAGGAACTCGCCGCGAACAAAGTCCGTGTGCGCGCGACGAACGGATTTTTCTGGCCGGAGCGCGAGGCGAAATCGGAAAAGGAAGTCCACATGATGGGGCAAGCCCTGCGGATCACGGAAAAAGGACTCAAACGGGCCATTGAAGTTTTGAAAGCGTCCAAGCCCGGAGCCGGAAAGCGATTGCGCTGGAACGGAAAAACCCTGACTTCAGAGGTGCTCCGCGCTGAAATTGATTCGACGATCTTACGCGCGGGCGGCATTCCCGCCGGTACGATTGTCGCCGGCGGCGACCAAGCGTGCGATCCGCATGAGCGGGGCTACGGTCCGCTTTATGCAGACTCATTGATTATCCTCGATATTTTTCCACGCGATGCGAAAACCGGATATTTTGGCGACATGACGCGCACGGTTTTGCGAGGACGCGCTAGCGAAGCCCAGCGTCAGCTCTGGGAAACGGTGAAAGCCGGTCAGGCCCTTGCTTTGAAGAGAATCAAGGCGGGCGTCGATGGGATGACAATTCACAAGGCCATCCAGGAATTTTTCGCCATGCGCGGTTTTCCAACTGAAGTGCGCAAGGGCCGACGCGTGGGATTTTTTCACGGCACAGGACATGGCCTTGGGCTGGAGATTCACGAGTATCCTCGCTTGCAGAAGGTTGTTCTAAAAGATCGGCAGGTGGTGACCGTTGAACCCGGTCTCTACTACCCCGGACTCGGCGGGGTGCGGATAGAAGACGTGGTTTTGGTGACAAAAAGAGGTTGCAGAATCCTGTCGCGATTCGCGAAGCAACTTGAGATTTAGGTGGAACGTTTTGTCCTCAAAGCGTTGGCGACAAGGTTGCGGCGCTTGCCGCCTGGTATTTGCGCCTTCGGCGATTGCTTTTTGCCATCGGTCCGAGCCGGACTGGCATATTCAGGAGAAGCCGATCCACCAGAAATGAACGCCGGGGAGTCTGGCGCGTCTAATTTGTTCCAGCCAGCAAAGTGACAACTGATCTCGGTGCATTAAATTAGGTTCGATATGTATCCATACGGTTTCGGTCTTGGATCTGGTTGGCTGTTTTACATCGGCATCCCGTTGGTCATCGGGATTTGGGCGCAGATTCGGGTCACGAGCGCGTTCCATAAATGGGGCGAAGTGCGAGCGAGCTCGAACATCACCGGCGCGGAATGTGCGCGGGAAATTCTGCAAGCGGCCCAGATTCCGGATGTGGAGGTCGTGGAGACGAATGATTTTCTTGGGGACCATTACGACCCGAGAGACAAGAAGCTGCACCTCTCCAGCAGCGTTTACCACACGCCTTCAGTAGCGGCACTTGGCATTGCTGCACACGAGACCGGTCACGCCATCCAACACGCGAAGGCGTACGCGCCACTGAAAGCGCGCATGGCAATCGTGCCGGTGACAATGGTGGCGTCGCAGATGCTGCCATTTGTGATCCTGGGTGGATTGTTCTTTCATATGACGGGTCTGATTACCATTGGCATCTATTGCTATCTGGTCTTGCTGATCTTCCAGTTGATCACGCTACCGGTGGAGTTCGATGCCTCGCGGCGAGCAAAGATCATTTTGCAACAGATGGGCATTGTGCGGTCCGGGGATGAAGTTACTGGTGTAAACAAGGTCCTCAACGCGGCTGCGCTCACGTATGTGGCGGCATTCATCGCTGCGCTAGGGAACTTGCTCTGGCTGATGTCGATCCGCGATCGGCGGTAATCGATTGCACGAAGATGAATCCCGCTCTCGCCTTACCTGCTCGACGGATTTCCGATTTGTTGTCGTCGGGACTTGGGGCTCGTGCTAAGTCTAGGCGCGAGACAATGGACCAGCCGCGGGTCGATCCAGATCAGGAGTTGGTGAAGCGTACGCAATCAGGCGATGCCGGCGCCTTCGATGAACTGGTACTCAAATACACCCCACGCCTTTACGGTCTGGTGTACAACATGACCTCGAACCACGAGGACACGAACGATCTTTTGCAGGACATCTTTGCCAAAGCCTACCGCGCGATCCGCGGGTTCCGTGGCAAATCGTCCTTTTACACGTGGATTCATTCCATTGCTGTAAACATGACGCTGAATTTTCTGAAGAAACGCGGCCGGCGTTTTCAACTAAGCCTGGACGACGTCGATGCCAGTATTCAAAACGACAAGGAATTCCTTGAAAGCACGGCCACCAGCAGTCCGGTACGCGAAGCAGACCTGTCCGAGCTGCAGCGAAGATTGAACGAGGCCATGATGAAATTGTCTGATGAACACAGAGCCGTGGTTACCATGTTCCATATCCAAGGGATGCCCCACGCAGAGATTAGTAAAATCTTGCGTGTCTCGGAAGGCACGGTACGTTCCAGGCTCTTCTACGCGAATCGGCAACTGCAGAATTATCTGGACGAGTTTCGGAAAAATCCTGTTTCCTAATCCGCGCTGAAAAATGAACGAGTTTGACGATAACGAAATTGCGAGGCTGCTTCGACTGAAGCGGTACGAACAGCCGCCTCCCGGCTACTTCGAGAATTTCCTCCATGAATTTCATCGCCGGCAGCGCGATGAAATGCTCCGCCAGCCGTTGTGGCGCATCTGTCTCGAACGCGCTCACGGTTTGATGCTCCGCCTCGATGCCCGATCTCTCGCCTCGTATCCAGCTGCCGTAACAGCAGTCCTGCTCTGCGCCGCAGTAATTTCACTGAAGATTTATCAGCAACCGGAGACGGCTCGCGTCGCCCTCCAGAGCCCGCCGGCTTTGTCGGTGCCGGCGAGCGCCGAAGGAGAATGGAGCCTCACATCTCCAGTGGCTACGCAGATTTTCAGGACGCAGCCGGTTCGCACTTTTAATGGAAGCGCCCAGACTCACCGAGCCGCGGCCCCGCCGCGCTACGTGCTCGATAGCGTCCCCGTGAGTTATGAGCCGACTTTCAGATTTTAGGCACGGTATCGGGCGACGCGGCTTGCGCGTCCCAGTATCGCAAGTTAAGAATCTCCGCCCCGCTATGTCTCGTAATGCCGCGTTCGCGTTGATTTTTTGCTTAAGCGCCAGTGTGCTCTTCGCGCAAGAGCCATCTGCGAAACCAGCTAGGGATCGCGTTAAGGATACTTTTCAGCGCACGATGGCGCAGGCGGAATCGGCAACGGCAGCCAGCAATCAGGTCAAGGACATCTTCGCGCGCGCCGCCAAAGCAGTCGTCAAGATCCATGGCGTCGATGAACACAGCGAGATTTGCGGTACTGGATTTTTTATCGATCCCACCGGAACCCTCTACACCGCATATACGGTTGGGGGTGAAGCCGGAAATTTCACGATCGAATTCGGCGGCAAGAAATATCCGGCGCGCCAGCTTTTGTCAGATATCCGCAGTGGAACGGCGATGTTAAAAATTGATGAGGCCACTCCCGCCCTGCCGATCGGCAAATCTGAACAAATGGAAGTAGCAACGCCTGTAGTCTCGATCGGGTTCCCTTTGGATCTGCCGGAGACGCCTAATTTCGGCATGGTCGCGGGATTCGATCGGAAATACCTGGGCCGTTATTTTTCCACGACTCACATGCGTCTTAATCTTCCGTCACAGCGCGGGGAAGCAGGGGCGCCGCTCTTGAACATGAAAGGAGAAGTCGTTGGTATTGTTGTCAGCAGCCTCGAGAACAACTCTGCGTGCTACGCAGTGCCGATCGAAGCAGCCGAGAAAATTCGGGGCGATTTCATGCGTTTTGGCGAGGCCAGGCATGGCTGGATCGGGATCAATGTCTCCCTGGCACGGCAGCCAGTAGAAGGTTCGCTCGCGGAAATGACGCAAATCATGGAGGACACCCCGGCCGCGCGTTCAGGAATCAAATCCGGCGACGTGTTGTTACAAGTGGGCCGAAAAAAAGTAACTCAGCCGGAAGACGTGCTGGATGCGTCTTTCTTCATCACTGCCGGCGACGCCGTGCCAATCACGGTGATGCGTGGGAATCAAAAGATGACTTTCAACGTGCAGGCAACCATGCATCCCGCCAGCAAGACGGGCCTGTTACTTGCCGCTCCCGGCACGCCTGCAATGAATCAGCAGGCGATCCCGCTCTCGCTCGGTTCCGACGCGCCACCTGAGCCGTAGGTCGACTAGTCGCAGAATTCTTTTCAGGCCAGCCGAATACTGGCGGTGGGGTGAGTCATAGCATCTTTCGAAACTCGGCCTCGTCGATAATTCGCACACCCAGTTCTTTCGCCTTGTCGAATTTGCTTCCAGGTTCGGCGCCGGCGAGGACATAATCGGTTTTCTTGCTGACGCTACCGGTGACGTGGCCGCCGAGCGCTTCGATTTTTTCCGTTGCTTCTTCTCGTGTTAATGAGGGCAACGTTCCCGTGAGCACAAATGTCTTTCCGGCCTGCGGCAGTTCCGCCGCTTTTTTTGCTGAGACTTTTTCGCTCTTGGGGTGAATCCCCAGGTCTTTTATCCGGCGACGAATTTTTTTCCCGCCAGCTGAGGCGAAGAAATCCAGCACGCTTTGTGCAACCACAGGCCCCACTTCCGTAGTGACGCCGCGGCCTTTTTCGGCCTTACTTTTCGATGGCTTCGCGAAACCGGTTTGAATGAGCCGGTCGGCAATTTTCTTTACGTCCTCCTTTTGCTCCCGGGTTTCGTGGTACGCCAAAACGTCATGCAGCAGAGGCGAATTGGCGACGTCTTCCATCGTTTCGTGGAAACGGGAAAGTTGCGTTGCTGTCGTTCTTCCAACATCCGGAATGGCAAGCGCAAAGAGCCATCGCGAAAGCGGCAGGGTCCGGGCCCGCTCGATCGCGTGGATCGCTTTCGTTGCGTTTTTCTCACCGAACACGCGAGGCTCTTCATCCGTCCCGAGGTTCAATTTGGCCAGCTGTTCCGTCTTTAATTCAAACAGATCGAGCGGCTCGCGGACCAGTCCACGTTCGACCAACTTGTCCGCCACGATCCCACCGACGCTTTCGATGTCGAGCGCGTTGCGAGCCGCAAAAAATTCGACGCGCCGCGTCGTTTGCGCCGGACACTGAAGATTTTCGCAGCGCCAGGCAACGAATTGCGGGTCACGGCGAATCGAGCCGCCGCACACCGGGCACTTGCCGTGAACGTGTTTGGCGAAATCAAACGGCTTCGCGTCGCGCGGCCGTTTCGATTTCACCACCTCGACAACTGCGGGGATTACTTCGCCGGCCTTTTCAATCACCACCGTGTCGCCAATGCGGATGTCTTTACGTTTGATTTCATCCTCGTTATGCAACGTTGCGCGTCCGACCGTGCTTCCGCTTACAAGCACTGGCTCTAACACCGCCACCGGCGTGAGAATCCCGGTGCGCCCGACCTGAATCACGATGTCGTTAAGGCGTGTCTGCACGCGTTCCGCCTCGTATTTGTAAGCGATGGCCCAACGCGGCGATTTCGCGGTGAATCCGAGACGCTCGCGTTGCGCAAAGGAATTCACTTTCACCACTGCGCCATCGGTCTGATAAGCGAACTTCTGACGAATGCCGTCCAGTTCGTGGATAGCGGTTAGAATTTCTTCAACTGATTTGGCAATCCACCAACGCTCGGTCGCCGGCAGGCCCAGCTTCTTTAACAGCGGAAAAATTTCCGAGTGGACATCGGTGTCGACTCCTTCGGTGGCACCGGTTCCATACAGCACAACACCGAGGGGACGCCTTGCAACGATGGACGGATCGAGTTGCTTAAGCGAACCGGCCGCGGCGTTGCGCGGGTTTGCAAATACCGGCAGACCGGCCTTGCGCCGTTCGTCGTTTAGTTTTTCGAAGCCCTGTTTGTCCATGTAGACTTCTCCACGCACCTCCAAAAGTTTTGGCGCATGGCCGCGCAACCGCTCGGGCACGGAACGGATCGTTAGAACATTTTGAGTAATGTTGTCGCCAACGTTTCCGTCCCCGCGCGTTGCTGCCTGACGCAGCCTGCCGTTTTCATAAATGAGAGACACGGCAACGCCGTCCACTTTTGGCTCGATCACCACCGGGATCTTTTCGTTAGGCAAAAGCCGCTGGATACGGGCGTAAAAATTCTCCACTTCCTCTTCCGAGTACGTGTTGTCGAGGCTGAGCATCGGGATTAGATGCGAAACCTGCTCGAAGGCCTTTAACGGTTTTCCGCCGACACGCTGAGTGGGTGAATCGGGAGTAACGAGATCGGGAGACTGCGTTTCGAGGTCGACGAGTTCTTTATAGAGACGGTCGTATTCGCGGTCGCTGATGACTGGGGTGGCTTCTTCGTAGTAGAGCCGGTCATGTTTGCGGATTTCGCCCCGTAGCTTCTCCAATCGCCTTGCCGCCTGCGTTTCGTCCCTGGCCATTGTTGCATCATACAGGCGGAGAAAATCTCGGCAAAGGTGGAACGCGTTGTCCTTAACGCGTTGGGAAGAAGCTACGCTGGTCGCCGAAATCTGCGTCTTCGGCGAGGCGATCCACCTTTCAATTTGCTGCGAAACCAGCTAAACATAATAAGGCGTGAAATCCGGCGAGCGCATTCTTGGCGTCGAAGGAGGCGGAACGAAAACCGCGTGGGTGTTGGTGGAGAGATCCGTAGCCGGGGACACTGACTGCAGTTTGCAATGGATTATCCTCGATCGAGGAAAGCTGCCGCCGTCCAATTTGCGCCTGACGACTCCCCAACGGATGCGCGAAATTTTTTCTGGGTTGCCGAGGGAAGTCGACCAGGCTGGAATTTTTCTTGCCGGTTGTGGCACCGAGGAAGATCGCCGATCGCTCGCGCTCATTTGCAAAGACATCTGGCCAAATGCGAAAATCGTAACGGGCAGCGATCGTGATTCCGGCCTGGCGGCGGCTCTCGAGCACGGAGACGGAATTGTGGTAAATGCGGGAAGCGGTTCTTCGGTGACTGGACGGCGCGCCGACCGGATCGAGAGAGCCGGTGGCTGGGGACACATTCTGGGTGATACCGGTGGCGGTTATTTTTTGTCGATCGAAGCGCTGCGTCTGATCCTGCGCGAGCATGACTTGCATCGCGGTGAAATGCAGTTCACTGCGAAAATTCTGCACGCACTTTCGTTAAACAATCTTGATGAACTCGTCCGCTGGGCGCAAACGGCGGACAAAGACGAAATCGCGATGCTGACTCCGGTTGTATTTGAAGCTGCCGCTGGTGGCGACGCGCGGGTGAACGACATCGTGGAGGAAGGCGCGCGCGTTCTCTGCGAATATACTGAAGCCGTCGCTTCTCGTCTGCATCTGCTTGCTCCAAAAGTCGTGCTGATGGGCGGCCTCTTTCAGCGCGACTCGATTTACACGCATGCATTTCGACGAAGACTAAAGAAGAATCTCCCCGACGCTCGCGTCACGATTGCAGAGCGACCTCCCGAACTGGGCGCTGCGTGGCTTGCCGCAGAGACGCACGATCCTGTCGCGTTTCTGCCAAAGTTTGAAGAAATCGAACATCTAGCCGCTGCGCTTACCGAACAGAGGAATCCGCGCTCCGAGAACCTGGAAAAAATGCGCCTTCGTGAACTGGTCGAACTTTTTGTCGCGGAAGAGAAATTCGTTGAGGACGCATTGCGCGGGGCAACTGCGGACCTGACCAAAGCCATTGAAATTGTGACTGAATCGCTCCGAAATGGTGGCCGGTTATTTTATGTGGGCGCCGGCAGCAGTGGACGCCTCGGCGTGCTCGATGCGAGCGAAATTCCGCCCACCTTTGGCGCTTCACCCGACCTTGTGCAGGGAATAATCGCCGGCGGCGCGACCGCCCTTTATCGCAGCGTCGAAGGCGCTGAGGACGAGGCGAGCGCCGGCGAATTGGCCTTGCGGGAGAGGGAAGTAAAGAATAGCGACGTTGTCATTGGGATCACCGCCAGCGGCCGAACGCCTTTTGTTCTCGGGGCGCTCGGGCACGCAAAGTCGTTAGGCGCAAAAACAATCCTGCTCACCTGCAATCCGGCTGTAGGGGCCTCGAAAGAGTTCGGGGCTGCAGCCGGCACGGCTCCTTCTACAGTTCCCGATCTTACGATCGCACTCGCCGTTGGCCCCGAGCTCCTGACCGGCTCGACCAGGCTAAAAGCCGGAACGGCGACCAAGGTGGCGCTCAATGTCATCAGCACTGGCGCGATGATCGCGCTTGGCAAAGTGCGCGGCAATCTGATGATTGATCTGCACACTACCAGTGTGAAGCTGCGCGATCGCGCGGTGCGGGTCGTCGCCGCCTTAGCACAGTGCGACTACGATTCTGCTCGTCAACGACTCGAGGCAGCGGACTGGAACCTGCGCACCGTGGTGGAAAAATTGTAGCCGTGGCCCTTTATGGAGCGCACAGCAAACGGAGGACTTGTGCAGAATTTTCGGTTTTCATAAGCGCAGCGGAACCCCATTTCACGAAGGAACATGTGACTAACCGAAAGGATCTTATGCTCTGGACCATTATCATTGTCTTGCTTGTGCTTTGGCTGCTTGGGTTCTCGTTCCACGTCGGCAGCCTTATCCACCTTCTGCTTGTGGTCGCGCTCGTGGTCTTAATCATTCAGTTGATTCAAGGCCGCCGCCCTCTATAGACTGGATTGCGTGAGCCCAATGCGCATTGTCGGGATTATCCTGATCATTGTCGGCATCGTCGGATTTGCCTGGGGCGGTCTGGGCTGGACAACGGAAAAAAAAGACGCGCAACTCGGCCCTCTTGAGATCAGTCACAAGGAAAGTCACGGGATCGCTTTTCCGCCAGTGGCGAGCGGCATTTGCCTGGTTGGCGGAATCGTTCTTGTAATTGCCGGCAGCCGAAAAAACTAATCGCCCGCTTTTAACACCGCGAAAGTTTTGCTGCCTTTACGATCGAGATAGAGAAGCACGCCTCGCTTTGGATCGGCCTTATTCAGCGCCTCGCGGAACGATTTCACGTTGGTGACCGGTTTGCCGTCTACCTCCGTGATGACGTCTTCGCGCTGAATGTCCTGGCCCGCGGCAATACTATTGTCCTCGACATCGGTTACCACCACGCCTTGCTGGATCGGGAGACGAAGACGCTCCGCAACGTCTTTCGTCAATTCCTGAACCTGCAGTCCAAATTTGCCGACGCTTTCCTGCTTCGGTTGCGACGGTTGAATCGGCAACACATTTGATGCTTGCGCGATCTCGCTAGGCAGTTCGCCGGTCTTAACGGGCACTTTGATTGTCTGGCCTTTGCGCCAAACGCTCAGCTGCACACTTTGGCCGATTTTCTTTTTCAAAATCTCATGCTGCAGCTGTGAGTCCGATTCGATCGCCGTTCCATCCACGTGCGTAATTACGTCGAACGGACGCAAATCACTTTTGGAAGCAGGCGCATCGGCTTCAATCGTGCGCACCACGACACCCTTATCGGCGCCCTTAAACAAATCACGAAGGTCTGGGTCATCGCCGAGTGTCTCGATGCGAATGCCCAACCATGGTCGCATGATCTTGTGACCGGCGATCAGTTCGGTGCCGATTTCTTTGGCCATGTTACTGGGAATCGCGAAGCCCAGGCCGCGATTCATCCCGTTAATCAGCGTGTTCATGCCGATTACCTTGCCGTCGATGTCGCATAGCGGTCCTCCGCTGTTGCCCGGATTAATCGACGCGTCGGTCTGCAAATAATCTGAAATCGAATAGGCGCCTGTCTGAAGCAGTTTGCTGCGGCTTTTGCCGCTGACTACGCCGTAGGTGAAGGTGTAATCCAGCTTGAATGGCGCTCCGATAGCGAACGCAAACTGGCCGACCTTCACCGCATCGCTGTCAGCCAACTGGACGACCGGCAAATCTTTGGCGTCGATCTTGATGACTGCAATATCGGTCTTCTCGTCCGTACCTACGACTCTGGCCAGAAAATTCCTGCCATCCCTCAATTTCACCTCTATCTTGTCTGCGCCTTCGACCACATGAAAGTTCGTGAAGATGTAACCGTCTGGCCGAACGATAAAACCGGAGCCTTCGCTTTGGATCGGGCGTGGCCCACCTTGATTACGGCGTTGATTACTCTCGTCGGGCGGACCCTGGAAGAACAAGTCATCGAGTGGCGAACTTTCCGCGATGTCGTTTTTCTTGGAAACCTCTATAATGACAACACTTGGCGCGACGGTTTCGAAGACTTTCGCGAAAGCATTGTTTAATTGATGAACGACATCTTTGCCCGCCTCAGCCACAGCGGCAGGAACAGTGGACGTCGGAACAGCCTCAGGTTGCGCGGCGAACGATGTACTGAGTGCGAAGGACAGGGTCAAAATGGATAAGCGCATCGGTTGGAATTTGGACAGCACTGAACATGCAACGTTCAACTGGATACGTCCAATACCGGCTTGCCCGAAGGTAGGTTCGCAGTTTCATCCGGCTCCTGTCACAGGGCTGGACACGGCTCGTATAATAAATGGCCCAACCCTGCGTATGCGCGTGTTCAAGAGGCGATTTGTCTTTCGGCTCGGCGTCGTACTTTTGATATTGTTCTTCGCAACAGCGCTGGGACCAGAACCTCGCGCACGCATTTCCATTTCGCCGAGCGAACTCGTTCGCGCTGTTACAATTCAGCGCGACTCGCTCGTCGAATTGTGCCTGATTGATCACGTCGATCCAAACGGGCATGACGCTCAGGGCCGAACGCCGTTGCTGATCGCAACGTCGCAGCAGGATTGGAAGACGGCGCAGCGTCTGATAGGCGTCGGTGCGCTGGTCGATCTTGCTGACAAAATTGGTTTTACGCCGCTCATGGCCGCCGCCATGCGCGGGAACCTCGAGATCTTTCGAGAGTTGCTGGCCCGCTCTACGAACCTTCACGCGGAGGCCCGTTGCAAAGACGGCACTGATTTGCTGGGGATGGCGCTCGATGGCGGCAATCGTGAAATCGTCAGGTCTGTTGTGGAACTCTTGCCCACATTGCCCGAATGGCGAAGCAGCACCCGGCGCGCTCTTCAAGGAGCCTTGACGACCGGAGACAAAGGCGAAATTCAGTTGCTGCTCAGCAAGCACCCTGCGCCTCCAACGCCCGAGGGAAAGAACGTGCCGCTGCTCGCTTACGCGATTGCTGGAAACGACTCCACGCTTTTTAACACGCTTTTGGCTTGTGGCGCCGATCCCAACACGCTTTTGCCATCGAGCTGCGACAAGGATTTTCTGGCGATGCTACCTTCGAAAGGGTTCAGTAGTTACGTTGAAGCAGACAGAGGCGTGACAGTGTTGATGCTGGCAGCGGGGCTCGGCCGGGAAGATTACCTGCGCACGCTGCTCGGAGCGAAGGCCAGCCGAAATCAACTGACGAAGCGCAACAAAATGTCTGCGCTGGACATCGCCGCGGAGACTGGTCACTGGCGTTCCTCGCAAATTCTTCTCGGTGGCGGGCCTTCTCCGGATCAACTGCGCGTTGAAATTTCTCTCGCTTTGCAACGGGTTGCTCTCGTTAAAAACGGCGTGCCGGTATATCGCACTCAATGTTCGACTGGACGCCAGGGTTACTCCACACGCACAGGAGACTTCGTGATTACGAACAAGGAACGGAATCATCGTTCCACGCTCTACCATGTGGAGATGCCCTACTTCATGCGTCTGAGCTGCCTCGACTTCGGAATGCACGCCGGGATCGTGCCGAATTATCCAGCCTCACACGGTTGCATTCGATTGCCCGAGGACGCTGCCCGCAAATTTTTCTCGGAGATCCCAATTGGAACGCTGGTAACGGTGCAATAAGGGCCACGTTGTGCGGCGGCTAAAAAGGCAAACGTCCAACGCTCAACGTCGAACGCCCAATGTTAAACCATCTGAATTGAGAGTTGGACGTTGGGCGTTGAGCGTTGGACGTTGAAAACTCTTCGGATGAAGCCTTTAATCTTATTCGCTCCCGGAGCAGGCGCCCCTTCGTCACATCCCTGGATGCAAAATTGGAAGCGTCGATTGTCTGAGATCGGTGACGTGGAAACTCTCGATTACGCGTACATGCGCGAGGGCCGGAAACGCCCTGATCCATTGCCAAAGCTTATCGCGGCACATCGAGAAGCGTTGAGCGATGCGCGAAAACGGCATCCGTCCGAAGCAACCATTCTGATTGGTAAGAGCATGGGTGGCCGCGTTGGGTGTCATCTTTCGCTCGAAGAAAAAGTGGACGGGCTCGTTTGCCTCGGATACCCGCTCTGCGCGATGGGAGATCGCACAAAAATGCGCGATGAAGTTTTACGGGCTTTGACTACGCCAATTCTCTTTGTGCAAGGCACTCGGGATTCGCTTTGTCCGTTGGATCTCCTTGAACGCGTGCGTGCCGAAATGAAAACGCAAAATGTTTTACACGTCGTTGAAGGAGGCGACCATTCGTTGCGGGTGCCGAAACGTCAGCTTCAGGCAACGGACCAGACGCAAGAGGATATCGATCAACGAATCTTCGAAGCAATCACCGAGTTTGTTTCTGGATTGACTGGAAAAGAATAAGTTAATGCCTTGGGATATGCGATCCCTCGTTGGTGATGTAGTGATGACCCGGGGTTATCGTCCAAGGAGCATCCACAATACGGGTTGGACCAGGCTTAGCCCGCCACCGAATGAGTGTTTTCAGCGCCGTGACGTCTGCTTGCCAATCCCCCAGGACCCCCATTTTCCTTAGAATCTTGATCTCCGTAACCTTGCCTTGCGGATCGACTGTCAATCGATAGATGCCTGTTCCACTTATATTGGCAAATCGATACTGGGCGGGTATATCGGGATACGGAAAATACGTAAAGATCTGCTTGGCATCGGAACCGGAACGGATAACTAAATGAACAACGTCCGTCTTATTGGAACTCGTGCCGCTTGATGCAGGTTTCTTTGCGTCTTCGGACGATTACAGAGAGCTGATTGCAGCGAACATTAATACCAGCGCAATGCTGGGCAAGGACGACCTCATAAGGTCGCTTACCGGGAACACGCGGTGATTACAACGAAATTATGTCTCCTCAAGTCGGGTCGATTTTACCGGCCAAACACTGGATTTGTTGACCAACTGGGGATTACTGCAGATTAGGTGAAGATGAGACCGATTCCCGTTTCTTTGGCGGAAGTCCGCAGACGAAGCATAAAGTCGCGCGCGTTTCATTCCGTCCGCGCCGGCCCGATCGAGTTCGTGAAGGTCAATACCGACGCATGGAGATGGCGCGACGTTTATCGCTGGCTGCTTGGTTTACGCTGGCCCAAGTTCGCCTTGTTCGTCGGCGCGCTTTATATCTCTCTCAATCTCTTTTTCGCCGCACTTTATAGCCTTCAGCAAGACAGTATCGCCGGCACCACGGGTGGGTATTGGTTTTATGACTGCTTCTTTTTCAGCGTGCAAACGCTGGCCACCGTGGGTTATGGCCATATGTATCCGCAAACGCTCTATGGCCACATCGTCACTACGATTGAAATTATGAGCGGCATTTTTCTGCTCGCGGTGATGACCGGGCTCATCTTTGTGCGATTCTCGCGACCGAGTGCGCGGGTTGTTTTCAGCAACTCAATCGTGATCGCACCATTAAATGGAAAACCCACGTTGATGGTGCGCGTAGGAAATGAAAATCAACACAGCATGGTCGAAGCGGAGTTTCGGATCATGTTTTCGCGCGACGAACCGTTGCTCGAGGGCGGCGATTTCAGGCACTTCTACGTTTTGAAACTACATTTCGACCGGCTCACGGTGTTCCCGGCCGCCTTGACTTTGCGGCATACAATTGACGAGACGAGTCCGCTGTTCGGCGCAACCTCCGAGTCGCTCGAATCCAACCGGGTCCTCTTTATTGTCTCAGTGGTCGGAATCGATCCTGTCATTGCAGCCGCGGTTCAAACACAAAAGGATTACACCTGGCGCGATGTCCGCTTCGGCGAACGTTTCGTCGAGATGTATACCGAACACGGCGACGGCCGGCTGACGGTGGATTACGGCCGTCTTCATGATACTGAGCGAGTCGAGGTTGCAGTTCAAAGTAACGGATATGACGAGTCTCCTGGTGACAAGTAAAGTGAGCGGGCGCTGGTTCCTGAATTCGACTTGTTTGTTTCACAGCACTCCGATACTTTCCGTTGGAAGCTGGCCGCGCCTTCAATCTTTATTTGAAAAACAAAACGCAAACTAAAGGAGCATTAAAACTATGGGATTACTTGATTCGATACTCAGTGCAGTCAGTGGGAAGGGTGATACGTCCGAGAAAGCGGCTCCGCTCATTGGAATTCTCAGCGGTCTCCTCACCCAGAGCGGCGGTCTGCAAGGGCTGGCTAATAAATTTTCCCAAAGCGGCCATGGCGACGCATTTTCATCCTGGGTTGGCATGGGTGAAAATCAGCCAATCTCCAGCGACCAAATTCAAAAGGCGCTCGGTTCCAGCGAGGTCAGTGCGCTTGCGGCGAGAATGGGAGTGGATCCCGCGCTAGCTTCAGGCTTTTTGGCTGAATACTTGCCAAAGATCGTCGACAAGCTAACGCCAAAGGGCGAGGTGGATCCCAATGCTGATGCTCAGCAGGGGTTGGCTGCTTTGTTGCCATCACTCCTGCAAAGCCTCGGCGGAAAACCTGGCGGCGATCAGTCTGCGCAAGCCTAGAAACGTTCCATTTAAGGTATTAGTGATTGGCTATCGCCTAGGCAGTTGAAATACTAACCGCTCGTTAGTCTGGATCGGCTGTTATGCCTCGGGCGGCAGCAGAATGATCCGCGCAAACTGAAACATTGCCGCTAGCAGATGGACGACAATTCCAGTGAAGAACGGCCAGAATGCGTTAAACATTGCGATGTTGCAGAGCTGCAGCAGCACTGCGCTCGTTCCCAGGATCCCGAACAGATAAAAACCAAATCCTGTACCGCGCACACTTTGTAACTGCTGCGGATCTAGTCGGCGGAAACCCTTGATTGTCGTTATTGCGAACGGCAAAACGATCACCAACATGACCCCACTGCACCATCCCCAGATTCCGGGTAGCAAGGGTTTAATCGTCAATAGCAACAGTCCAACTGTGGAAAACGCGAGTGGCAGGATTGAATTCATTAAAAGTAGCCGAAGCCGATACTTGTCGATAGGAGTCCATTCGTGAACGGAATCGCGCCGGAAAACCACGACCACACCAGCAAAACCAGCGAGCGCAACTGCGATCTGCGCGGCCGTGCTAAGAGCTTCGCCAGGTTCCATCGTATCTATGTTAAACAGAGTTGTCATACCATGGCAGTCTGTTGGACTCCATAGCAGAGTTAGCTGATTTGACTTAGCGAGTTGTCATCTGTCGTAGATGACAGGTCTACACGTAAAGGTTGTTACCTCAACGCAGCCTTCCGACTTGAGTTGAGGCTGGTCCACGCGCGACGCATCCGGCATCTCACTGACGCTGCGAGCTGCGATTTGTGAGGTTGACGCGGCGACCGGTATTCGATCGAAAGGGCCTGTCGCCCAAACCCTCGTTTCTTTGGCCTAGGGAGAAAACCGCGTCCCGAGTTATACCGCCTGATGTGCGGGGGATCCGCACACAGCAACAAAAACCATAAGGAGAAACTAATGACAAAAAAAGTGCTGACAAAGTTCGTGCGCGTCGCTTTCACGGCGGGCGTTGCACTACCTTTAATTTTTGCGCCAAAGGCATTCGCTCAGTTGCCGGCTCCGGCCGTTCCAGCCCAGCCAGGTGCGCAGGCGCCGACGGCTGAAGTCGAGCGGGTCGTCGTGACCGGTTCGAACATTCCCACAGCGGAAGAGACCGGGCCGAACCCGGTGGACACTTACCGGCCGCAGGACATCGAGAAGCTGGGCATCCGTAATGCCACCGACCTGACGACCTTCATACCGCAGGAAGCGGGCGGCACGGTTAACCAAAACATGAGCAACGGTGGTGACGGTACCGTGCAACTCAACCTGCGCGGATTGTTGCCAAAAGAGACGCTGATCCTGGTCGATGGCAAACGGGTAGCGCAGGCTTCACTTTTCGGAGGCTACGACATCCAGTTGATTCCGTTCTCCATGATCGATCACATCGACATTCTGAAGGACGGCGCTTCAGCTGTGTACGGAGCCGATGCGGTGGCGGGTGTGGTCAACTTCTTCTTGATCCACAAGTTCCGCGGTTTGGAGATCGGTGGCACGTACGGAAACACCAACCTGGGAGCGTCCAACGACATGGGTGAATGGGAAGCGTGGTTGAAAGCTGGCACCGGCGATGACAAGACCGACATCGTGGTGATCGCCGATTTCTATCAGCGCACCGGTGGCCTGTTCAGTCGTGACCGCGACCTTTCAAGCAACGGGAATTTCGTCTCGTTTGGCGGATTCGACGTGCGCAGTGGTAACGAACCTGGCCGAGTCCAAGGTTTCCGGCTGATTCCCAGTTTGTTTTTCAGCTCGAGGAGCCCGACGCCGCATTCGGCTCCTAACGCTGCGACTTCTCCGTTTTACACTAATCCATTTACGGTCCCCGGCATTGTCAACGGCACACCCGGGGATGGAAACTACCTGTTCTACAACTTTGCTTCTGTCACATCAGCGCTTTCGCCGGCGGATCGACAGGTGTTCTATGGTTCGTTCACTCGCGATCTGTGCGACAAGTACCTGACGATCTTCGCCGATTTCAAGGTGGCGCGTTCGTTCTTCGATGCAACCGCGGCTGCTGTCCCGTTTCTGCCTGACGCATTCAAGAATGAGAGTGGTATTCCGCTAAGTGGTCTGGTTGGTATCAGTGTGCCAATTCAAAACGCGTTTAATCCCTTCACCGTCGGCGATACGACCTTGGTTATCAATGGAACGCCAGTGCCCATGACTACTGGCGTCCGGTTTCGCGCCGTTAATGATACCGGTGTCAGATCCACGAAGATTACGTACTGGGATTCCCTCTTCGACGTGGGGTTGAAAGGTGAGATGGGCGAATTCGGGGATTATTTCAAGACCTGGAACTGGGAAATGGGTTTCCGTTACGCTCGCAACGAAGGCTCGCAGGTGGCTTTAGGCAACGTCAGCCAGCCTGGGCTGCGTGACGCATTGCTGGATACCAACCCAGCCACAGCGTTTAATCCATTTGGTGGCTTTTTTGGCATCAACTCGAATGCGGCAAGAAACCGGGTTTACGTCAATCTGCATAGCACGGCCACCTTTGAGCTGCCGCTAGCCTACGCAACCATTAATGGTGACCTATTCAATCTTCCCGCCGGTCCAGTGTCGTTCGCGATCGGCGGCGAGTACCACGGCGAGAGATGGGACCTCAAGCCCGATTCGCTGAACACGACGTTTAGCTCGATGGGCTCTACTGACCGGGAAGGCGCGAGGGTGAACCGGGATGTCTGGGCGATTTACGAGGAAGTAAGGGTACCCGTCACGAGTCCGACCTGGAACTTCCCCGGTTTCTACAGCTTCGAAGTTGACTTTGCAGAGCGCGAGGAATGGTACAGCCAGAATACTTCGCCGGTGCTAAGTACATCATTCCCGGCAGCGCATAGCACATATGACGCGCAGAAGCCAAAGGTGTCTGTACGCTGGCAGCCGGTTGATCCGAAGTATATCGGGGCGGTGACACTGCGAGGCAGTTACACTGAAGCGTTCCACGCGCCCACGGTGCTAGAGCTCAATCCTGCAGGCGCGCAGAGCTTCCCGTTGGTTGTTGATCCATTCTCTTCGCAGACTGAGCCGCAGGTTGAGGAACGCCTTAGCGGTAATCCGTTCCTGCATCCGGAAACGGCGTATGAGTGGACTTACGGAATCGTGTACAGCCCGAAATGGATCAAGGGTCTGACATTGAGCGCTGATTGGTGGCACATCGACGTGCGCGACATCGTAGCCCCGCTGGGCTCGCAGTTTATCATTTCGAACAGCGACCGTGCGCCATTCAACACTCTTGTAACTCGTGGACCCTCAACAATTCCGGGGGAACTTGGCCCAGTTACATTGGTGATCGATCCGAACGAAAATCTGTCCGGTGCGATTTTCGAAGGTCTCGATTACGAAGCGATCTACATTCTGGATTCGACGATCTTCGGTCACGGAGATTTCGGCCGACTGACCACGACAGTCAATGGAACTTGGTTGTCACGAGCTGAGCTACAGCCCGCCCCCGATACCAAGCGCTTCGGTATCGCTGGCGAGTTTTTGCCTACGTCATTCACACTGACGAGTTCGCTGCCGAGAAATCGGGCCAACTTCAGTATCTTCTACGATGGCCCAAGTGACACTTGGTTGGGAGGTCTGGATGTTGGAGCCGTTGTTCACTGGATCGGCCAGTATGAAGACGACAACATCGATCTGGTCGGAACATATGACGGCGGAACGCCCAAGCCACAAACGCCGAGAACCGATCCTGCAACCGGCGAAGACGGGGCGCATGCGCGAAAAATCGACACATGGGTCACACTCGACCTGATCCTGAACTATACGTTTAACTTCCCGGCGCCCGCGCCGGCCGAGGTACCTGGCTTCGCCAAAGATGGTGGCAAGAACGTAAAGATGAAGGATGGCAAGGAGAAGAATGTCGTCCCGGTGTCCACGGCTGAGTACGGGTGTAGCAACTGGAAATGGTGGCTCAATAACACAACTGTCACCCTTGGTATGCAAAACGTGACCGACGAAGATCCGCCGTTTGTGGCCGGCAACTTTGAGAACGGCTACGACGAGTCACTGACAACGATCAAAGGCCGGTTTTGGTACGTCGGCTTGAAGAAGAGATTCTAAAATTTCTCCGTTAGTTAGGTTACAAAAGAGGCAGCCCGTTTGGGCTGCCTCTTTGTGCTTCCAGGCTTCGCGGATGGCGAGGCATCTCTCAACTCATGAGGCTAATACGGCTACACAGCGGCATAGCGTCGTGGCTACAGAACGGCGCGTTTGTGGTAGCGCCTATGCAGCGCGCAATACAGTCGATCTTACGCGCCCAGTCGACTTGTGAGGGGCGACAATTGTCGAATTGCTATTGCTTTTGGGAGCCCGCCTGAGGGCGCGATAGATGCGCGGTCGGATGCCTGTGCATCGCTCGAAAACCACGCTGAAAACATCGGCGCTTCGGAATCCAAGGGAGGAAGCAATGCTCTCAATGCTATTGCGAGGAACTAACAATCGTTGCTGCGCTTCTGCGATACGGGCTTCCGCGACGAATTGAGCAGGGGTTTTGCCAAAGGCTTCATGGAATAGACGAGTGAAGTTACGGCGAGACATCGCAGCTCTTTGGGCGAGAACATCTATGGAAAGATCGTCGCTGAGATGAGATAAAATCCACGCGGGAAGGTCAGCAAAACGGTCAGACGATTGGATCTGAAACTTCAGGGCTTCAGAATACTGTTCGTGTTCACCCGACCTCTTAACATGAACAACCAATTCGCGTGCCAAGGCCAGCGCGACGTGACGACCGTAGTCTTCTTCAACCAGGCCAAGTGCGAAATCGACCGCTGAGGCTCCGCCGGCACAAGTGTAGAAAGGGCCGTCTTTGACAAAGAGATGGTTGGGATTAACACGAAGTTTTGGAAATCGCGAAGCGACATCTTTTGCAAACCGCCAATGGATCACTGCCTGGCGCCCATCGAGAAGTCCGGTTGCTGCAAGCGCATAGATGCCTTTTCCGAGAGCTGCGATGCGCCGTGTACTCGGTGCTCTCTGTTTTAACCATCTTATGAGCCTCTTGTTGAGTTTTTCGCCATGACATCCGTCGCCGCTGCAAATAAATATCGTATCAAGAGGCGGCGCTGCTTCGAGATCAACATGCGGCCTGATGACGATGCCGCATTCTGTCACGCATGGTTCTGCGCTGATGCCGATGGTCAGCGCTCGGTAACAACGGGATTCATCTGTTTCCGGATGGTCACTCCTTCCGATTATTGCTCGCGAGAAAACTTCGGCGCTACCCATCAGATCGGCCGACGTTATCCCTTCGCCTACAATCAAACCAACCGTTTTCGGAATCATGGCTGCAGTGAATGCTCAGCCAAGTTCTCGATCGCGGCTTTCTTTACAATATCCACTCGGCGCGATTTGATAAGGCCACTTTGGAGACCGACGGCGGGGTGATCCCTCGGCGAAGGTGCTATTTCTAGCGATCAATGCGCGCTACCGCTGGCGCGAAACGATGCATTACCAGCGCAACGGGAAGACCCACGCAGAACAGGTGAATTACCAGCTGCGACCAGCCCATCGGCGGCTTGAACAGAATCGGCGTGTGCAGATACAAGCTGCGGACCCAGGACATGACGTACGCGGTGACGAAATTGTTGACGGCAAACACGGCCGCTCCGTAAAGGAGTCCCACGACCACCACTCCCCAAAACTTTTTGGGCAAAGGAAATCGGCGGCTTAATAAGTAGAATACCGTCGCCACGGCGAGCGCCATTGTGAAGTGCATTGCGAGACCGAGAGCTGAAACCCCGATTCCGCCTTCATAGGCGCTTCGTCCTAGTAGACCGCCAGCTACACTTTTGAGCACGCGCAGAGGCGGCACACCGAACTCAATGTGCGTCTGGATGGACGCCGCGGTGATATCGAGAGCGCCAGCAATTGCGCCCGCGTATAGAATGGGTTTGAGGCTTTTCATGATAACGGAGACGGCTCCGAACTTGGCAATTACCCTATGGCAGTCACAAGAGCCACGTCGCGAAAAATCGCAAGACCACCTTGCCCAAGTCGCAGCCGCTGCTGCGGTAATCTTCGCGGTTGCAGCGTGCGGTATAGAAATCGTCCTGTTTTTAGATTTCCGGCGTCCAGCGCTAATGCGGTGACTTGAGCGTCGGCATGGAAGCCTCCGAGCAACGCCAATAACACAAACCTAGATACAATGTGTGGCATCGTGGCGGCGATCGAAGAGCCTACTTTGTTCGATGTATGATAAACGCTCTTTCTTCTCTTGTGAACCCTACCTTAGGATAATATTCCAAGGCCGCAGGAACCGACAGTAATAACAGCATGGATTGGTCTCCAACTCTTTTCCTCGTGAGTTCGATCAGCTTTTTGCCGATGCCTGACTTTTTATAGTCGGGACTGACGGCAAGATCAGCAAGATAACTACCCCAGACCCAGTCTGTAATTGTACGCGAAATCCCTACCAGCTTATTTTCGTCCCAGGCAGTTACAATCAGATCTGAGTTTTCGAGCATTGCTTTTATTCTACGATGATCATGCGTGGGCCGGGGAAGCCCTGCCTCGTTGTAAAGCTCAACGACTTGTTCGGTGTCGGGTAATACGTCGAATTTGTACACGATTTTGCTGTTACCCTGTTTTCTCGCGATCATGTCAGCTGCACGCCGTTCACTTTTCAGGTTTTAATGGGGGCACGGCAGAAACATCGATCTGATAAATGTCACCAAGTCCGTTGCCAGGTGTGTGCAATTCTTCTAAGACCTCGGACGTCGTGCGCCGTGTTGGTTTCGGAGGTAGGGCCTGGAGGCGGCAACTCATCCAGACCAGGTACTTCCCATCCGGCGTTAGTTTGGGTGACAGCTCGCGCGCCGGCGAATTGACCTCCGGTCCAAGATTAACCGGCTCACTCCATTTGCCGTCGGTTTGTTTATGCGAAACATAAAGATCGTAATCGCCGAGTGAGTCGGGCCGCTTGGTGCTAGCTAGGAGTAGCAGCTGCTCATCTTCGGTAACGAAAGCTTCGTATTCGCCGGCGCTGGTATTTACGGGCGGGCCAAGATTCTCTACCATGTAGCTGCCGTCCTTCTGCGACACGGCGCGATAGATGTCACCCAGGCCCTTGGAGCCCTTCCGTTCTGAGCCAAAGTAGAGAGTTCCATTTTTTAAAGCGATGGGATAATACGAGTCGGCATCGCTGTTGACTGGCGCAGGCAGGTGACGCGGCGCGCTCCAACCAGACTCGGTCTTGTCCATGACCCAGATGTCGTGATGCGACTGGCGCTCGCCGCCCGCCTCTACCGGACGGTCTGAGATAAAGTAGAAGTGTTTTCCGTCAGCCGTGACATAGGGGTCCGCGTCCTGGTATTGGCCCGAGAACGATGCGACTTCCGGCTGGGACCAACTGCCGTTCCTGTAGTGCGAAACGAAGATAGACCAACGCGAAAAATTTGGCGCCATTTTGAGAAAATACATCTCGCGACCATCGGGCGTGAAAGTCGCATGCGATTCGTAGTCACCGGTGGAAATAATGCCAGGGGCAAACAAATTCGCCTGTTGGAGGGGCTTCGCCGAATCGTAGGGCGCGGTCTGCGCGGCCAGCGACGTGGTCACCGTCGTCAGGGCTATTGCACACGTCCGTACGAAATTCCATTTCACCATGCGCAGCATGCTAACTCGAAAATGACTAAGTCGACAGTCCTACAAGCCCGCACCTCTTAGAAATTTCAGCAACTGGAGCTTGTCAGCTCTTTTCTATCCGGAAAGACTCGGCTCACAACGCGCGTCGAAATTCCATGGTCCAATTCGTTTCCCAAGTCTTTCCTGCGTCTGGGGAATAGGCCTGTTCCCAGCGCGCTGAGTTGCTGTCGATCTGCGACCAAACAAACCGCACTCGCGTCGGTTTTCCGTTGATCGTTGTATCACCATAGAAAGTACCAACGCCTTTTTCGAAACGACCTTGAACAGGCGGATCCAGGTTACCGTGCGGCGTGCGCTCGCTCAGCCACCAGATTGACCATTGCAAGGTTTTCGGATCGTAAGAACGCAGAGCCAAAGCTTGGTAGGCCCCGCTGGGTGCGTTGATCGTGTACTCCTCCATGTTCGCCTTGCCGTCCATGAGCTCCAGGTGGCTTGCTGTTCCGTCTGCGTCCAGCCATTCGCGGGCATCTCCCTTTATTCGAAGATAGCGATGGTGAACGCGCCAGTCACCGTGAAGAAAATCGAAATCGTGCACATCATTCCGCTTCACGGCATCTTGTGCGGAATTGGCTGTAGCCCGGTTGAAATTCATAATCCAGTTTGTCGCCCACGTCTTTCCGCCGTCCGATGAAAGAGACTGTTCCCAGCGAGCGGATGTCGGGGTGATGTCCGACCAGAGGAACCGCACCCGCATCGGTTTGCCATCTTGCGTGTAATCGCCGTAGAAAGTACCGACGCCGTTCTCAAACCGGCCTTTGACTGGTGGATCGAGGGGACCGGAGGGGTAGCGTCCGTCGAGCCACCAAATTGCCCATTGGTCTGCTTTGGGGTCGTACGCGCGCAGCGCGATGGCGCGATAAGCGCCATACGGCGCGGGTAGCGAGTGCTCCTCCATGTTCGCTCCGCCGTCCATGATCTTGCGATTGCTGCATGTGCCCTCGAAGTCCACCCATTCCTGACTGTCCGGTTTCAAGCGATGATGATGCACGCGCCATTCGCCGACGAGAAAATCGAAACCGTGCATCCCCGCGTGCGGGTTTGACGTTGTCTCAGTAGCTTGCACGGCAACAATCGAATTCATCGCAGAGGCCATGAGGCCGACAGCGAGAGAAGGGCGGAAGGTTTTCATGAAAGGTCCTTTCTTGCATGGGGATCAAACGATGATGTTTTCATTTCTGTTCTTCATTCAACCAGCGTAAGCGTGAACGGCGTGTAGGATCCAGAACGACGAGTTCGGGTGCGCCTCTAAGCAAGTCTGTAGCCGAAAGCAATTGCAAGGAACGCTCCGCCAGGGGAGTAAAGACGTCGTTCAATGTCTGTTTATCTTTGACAATGCCGAGCCAAACGAGGTAAGCGCCGTCCGTTCGTACAGGTAGCTGTGGAAAGTTATTTGGCGCATCAAGCGTGACCAGAACGCCGGCCTCACGCGCCCCCGCGGCGCGATAGCCGGCAAAGGTCTGATCGGCTTGCCGGGCAAAAGCATCGACACTGTTCGGCTTAACAGCGAATATCTGCGCGACCACTATCCCCTGAGCCCCTTTTTCTTCCTTGATCGGATCGACAGCTGGAAGGACGGGGACTTCTTGTTCAGGGCTCAGCGGACGCAAGAGCAAGACATTATCAGAGTCCACCATCAGATTGTTCATAGTGGACGAGTGCTCTCTCCACAGCGGACCGTAATAGAAACTTGCGTTGATTATGGCGCGCGCGTCAGTGTTCTTGAAACCCCTAAGCCATGTAAACCCGGTAGGATTTTTGCGCTCAAGAAACTGCCCGAACAATATCGCGCCCATCTGCTGAAAGGCTTCCGGAAAATAACTCTCAAAATACTCGGCGAAGTGTTCTCTCTCGCCTTCCTTAATTTTGTAACGGCGAAACTCAATGACCTGAAAATCCTGCAAGTGTTTTACGCGACCCATGGCTTTGCTCGTCGTGTTCTGACTAGTCTCGGCAAATGTCGTGACGCTCATCGCAAGCTGTGTGATCGTCGTTAGAAATCCAAGCAGAACAGTGGTAGGCCGCCGAACCATAGAAAGGGGACGAGTAACTACTTGTTTGCCTCAAGTATTATCTCACGGACGATCGCGCGACGCGGCAACGCAGAGGCTGATTCGTTGACGAATTCGTTGATATAAAGCCGCGGCCCATACAGGGAATAGGCAATTCCGTTGGGGAAAGATAATCGCGCGTTGGCTCCCGCTCCATCAACGGTCCCGCGTTCACCATTCCCGAGGATGCGCTTGGCGGTTCCATCCAATGTGACCTCGTAAATTCCGTGCGATTGCGAAGCGGTGACATAAAATCGGTCGTCCTTAAAACATAAGTGCCCCAATCCCTTCTCAGAGACTGTTGCGAAGGGCGTGACCACGCCTTTCGGATCGATCTTCAACATCTTGTTGTCGCGGTAATTGACGACATAGAGATTTCCCGCAGGACCGAAGGAAATACCGTTTGGACACTTGAACAGATCGCTCTTTGCGAATGATGAAACGGTACCATCCGGCGCGATCTTTGAGATCGAATTACCGCGGCAGTTTGCGACGTAGACATCGGCGGTTTGCTTGTCGACCGCGATGCCGACAGGACCGTTCAGTCCGCTTGTGACGAATGGCGTCGCCTGGCCGTTTCGATCAATCTTGGTGATTGAATTGCCGTAGAAACTCGACTGTAAAAGGTTTCCTTCATTGTCGATCGCGTTGCCGGATGCACCATAAAGGCCCGATGCGAATACGTGACGCTCGCCGTCTGGCGTGATCTTCCACACGATATCGCCAAAGTCGGCGACATAGAGATCGCCTACCGCGTCGACCGTTACGCCCCCGACGCTGTGGCCGTTAATAACTTCAGTAAGCGAGTGAATTTCCGTCTCTGCGCGCGCGAAGAAAGGCACAAAGAACAGCGCCAACGCGAACACTAATGCGCGATTGCGCCCCAATGCCGGGGACGAATGGATAGTCATATTTGAAGCCTGCGACCTTCCTGTCGACTCATGCTCAATCGTTGATTCGCTCGGAGACGTTGAAGAAATTCCATTCCCACGTCTTGCCGTTGTCCGGCGAAAATGCCTGACCCCAGATCGGGCGCTCTTTGTTTCGAGCGTCCCAGCGGAAGACGACTAAGATCGGCTTTCCGTTCAAGGTGTCTTTGCCGAAGAAATGACCCACGCCGTTTTGGTCGAAGGAACCAACCACTGGAGGCTCGATCTTCCCGGTGTTGCTCGCGACCCAGTAAAGACTCCAGAGTCGCGTCTTCGGATCGAACAACCGCAGGGTCAAGCCTTCGAAAAGCTTCCCTCCCATTCCGGGAAAGTCCGTGGTGGAATAGGTATCCATGTCGGCCGCACCGGTCAGGATCTTGGTGTTCACAGATGATGAATCGAACTCCGTCCAGTCGTGACAATCGGCCAGCCGTTTATCCAGATGCCGATTATGCATCTTCCATTTCCCGACGAGAAAATCGAAGTCGTTAGGGGACGAGCCAGGGGAAGGCGTGAGCTTCAAGTCGCCTTTAGCGTCGAATTCTACTTTAGGAATAGGAATACTCGAGTCCGGGACTAGTTCCGGCTTTTGCCCGAGCGTGCTGAATATTGCGGCGAAAAAGAGAATAAAGGTGAGGCGTTTCATAGAGATTCACCAGTTGGTTTATTGATGTGGCTCATGGTTGTTGTGTTTTGCTCCATCTAAGGCGTAACGCGGCGGCTTAATTCCACTCTTTAACCGGGCGTCATTTATGGGCGCATCAGCGCGAAGCTTTAGCGGAATCACGCCCGCCCAAACGTCCAGTGCGTAATCTTCGTCTGCGTCAACCGGGTCTCCCGTTCTGACTTTTGCGGATGCTTCTCGGATCGGCAAAGACAAGACAGCCGTCGCTGCGAGTTCACTTTTGTTCGGCGGGCGCACCTCTTGCCAGCGCCCGGGAACGATGTGTTCGGTAAAAGCGCGCAAGGCTTCGACTTTTTCTTCTTCGTCGCTAACGAGGCTCGCCGCGCCGAAAACTATCACCGACCGATAATTGACCGAATGGTGGAACGCGGAACGCGCCAGGACCAAGCCGTCAATCAACATTACGGTCGCGCAGACTTCAATGCCATCGCTCATCGCTCGCAACATCCGGCTCGCGCTCGAGCCGTGAATCAAAAGCCGGTCACCGACGCGGGCGTAACCGGTCGGGATGACGAAAGTCTTGCCGTCAATTGTAAATCCGAGGTGGCAGACGAAGCCTTCATCGAGAATTTTGTAAATCGTCTCGCGCTCAAATACGCCTCGTTTCGGGAGCCGCCGAAGCTGCGTTCTTTCAGTTGGTTTGATTTGGTCGTTCACTTTTTGTGATTGGACTTTTGTTTAAAGAAGAATTGGAATTAGCACAATAGCCATTTCTGATATTTCTAATAAGACCACTTTGAGCTAGGTTTTATGCGATGACGAGAGAACAGAGCTTGTTCATAATGCTGGATAGCCGGCGTGCAGACAGGCCGCTTTACCGGCAGATTTACGAGGCGATTCGCATGGCGATCCTGAGTGGCGAATTCGGCCCGGGGAAACGCCTTGCCGCAACACGCGCGTTGGCCAGAGAGCTGGGCGTCTCGCGTATCACGGTCTTGAACGCATACGACCAGCTTTTCGCCGAAGGCTATCTCGACGGCAAGGGCGGCGCGGGAACTTTTGTCGCCGCCGAACTTCCAGACGATTTGCTCAAGACCGAAACTATAAAACGATCGAAGCACAAAAAGGCGGACGTGCCACTTCGCTTGTCGCGGTTCGGCGAAAAGCTGGCGGCGAAAGATCTCGAGAGTATCCGGGCACGGACGATTGCAAAATTCCAACCATTTCAAAATGGGCTAACGGCAGTCGACAAATTTCCGTTCGAAACGTGGTCGCGTATCGCGGCGCGCTTGCATCGAAACCCGTCGCGTGAAGTTCTCGGTTACGGCGACCCGCAAGGTTATTTTCCGCTTCGTGAAGCGATCGCCGCGCATCTGAGATCAGCACGCGGAGTGAACTGTGTGCCCGAACAAGTGATTATCACATCGGGAGCGCAGCAGGCGCTTGACCTGGCAGCGCGAATTTTTCTGTCGGAGAAAGATTCAGTATTGATTGAAGACCCATGTTATCAGGAGGCGCGAAGCGCATTTGCCGCCATCGGCGCGAAAATAATTCCCGTTCCAGTAGATGCCGAAGGTCTTAATCTGGCCGCCGCAAAACAGAAGGCGAAACTCATTTATGTGACCCCTTCGCACCAATACCCGCTTGGCGTTACGATGAGCCTGCCGAGGCGCCTGGCGTTGCTCGAATGGGCGCGGACACGCAACGCGTGGATCATCGAGGATGATTACAATAGCGAATTTCGTTACGCAGGTCGCCCGCTTGCTTCTTTGCAAGGCCTCGATCAAGCCGGCCGCGTGATTTACGTCGGGACGTTTAGCAAAACAGTCTTTCCGTCCATGAGAATCGGTTGCGCAGTGGTGCCACCGGATTTGGTCGGAATCTTCACAGCGGCGCGGGCCATCAACGACACGCATTCGTCATTGATTGACCAGGCCATTCTGACGGAGTTTATGGGTGACGGACATTTTGTGCGGCACGTTCGTCGGATGCGGACGCTTTACGAAGAAAGACAGCAAACCTTGATCGCCGAATGCGAAAAGAATCTGGCTGGACTGCTCGACGTCAAAAAAGCTGAAGCCGGGATGCATATCGTCGGCTGGCTGCCTGATGGCGTAAGCGATAAGGCAATCAGCCTAAAGGCCGCAGAGCAAAGCCTGAAGCTCGCGCCGATTTCCGCGTACTGTGCTAAAAAATTGCCACGCGGTGGTTTGATTCTCGGTTACACGGCGTTCGAGAAAAACCAAATCAAGGAAGGCGTGAAAAGATTGAAAGCGATCTTGTCCGCTGAGATTTCGAAGTGACAGCATTCAATCAATTCATCTCGGCGCCGTCTGGCTTGGCGCAGGCAATGCCTCGCCAATCCTGGTCCATTCTCCGTTGGCATGAGAAAACGGGCCATTGTCGAGATGCCAGCCGACATCGACCCATTTCCCGTCACGGCGTACGAAGATCTCTGTGCCCCGGCCGCCATCTACCACGGATTTGCCTTTGAGCCCCGTCTCGAAAATATAGGTGTAGTAAAGAATCGCGGTGTCGCCGAACAGCTGAATCTCCGTGCGAGGGAATTCAAGGCGCAGGAGTTGCACACCTTGTTCATTCATTGCTTTCGCTAAAGCGATCAGACGAGTGCGATTCTCCCAATGATCGCTGTTCTCCTGAATCGCGATGAGCTCAGGCGCGAGAATTCTTTCCACGACGTCCAGATCTTTCTGGAAGAAAGATCGCCAAGCCGTTTCTCTTGCATCCAGCAATTCTTTGCGCACCTGGTCGGTGAGCGCGGAAGTTTGCCCGGCAGATTTCTCCTGCCGCGATTCTTCTCCATTGCTTGATGCGAGCGGATCGACGGCGAGAACGGTTCCCAACAGCAAATAAGTTGGCCATCTCATGTTGTGCCCTCGGCGACTGGGTCGCTTTACCAGGTTAATCTGGGATGTCGGCCTCGACGAGTTTCGCCAGAAGAATGAGCGACTCTTGCCAGCCAAGATAACAAGCCTCGGCAGGAATGGCGCCAGGCACGCCTTCCTGCACGACGTTCAACTCCGTCCCGCAGGAAACCTTTTTGAGGGTTATGGTCGTCTGCATCTCGCCGGGCAGGTTCGGGTCATCGAATTTATCTGTGTAGCGAATGCGTTCGTGTGGCTTGAGGTCCACGTAAGTTCCGCCGAAGGAATGGCTCTTGCCGGTAGTAAAATTGGTGAACGACATCTTGTAGGTACCGCCAACCTTTGCGTCCATTTGGTGGACCTTTCCCGTGAATCCATTTGGTGGAAGCCATTTGGCCATTGCGTCGGCGTCAAGGAACGCGCGATAGATTTTTTCAGGCGTGGCGCGGAGCACGCGGTGAAGTTGAATCGTGTTTGTGCTGTTGGTTGTCATAGGTTTCTTAGTGTTTGGGTTTCAGAGACGCCTCCTAGGCGCGTTCGACTCCAAGGCATCCATTCATTTTCCTTGGTAGGCGCGCTGGAGCGCGGCGATATCAAATTTTTTCATCGGCAGGAATGCCTGAGTGACGCGGTCAATTTGCTCGGTCGTACCGTTGCTCACTATCTCGTTGAGGATTGTTGGCTGTACTTGCCAGGAAACACCGAACTTATCCTTGCACCAACCGCATTGTTCGGATTTCGGGTCGGCAGAAAGTTTTTTCCAGTATGAATCTATCTCTTCCTGAGTGGTGCATCGGATGATGAACGAAATGGCTTCATTGAAACTGAAATTGTGTTCACGAGCGCTGTCCATCGCTGCAAACCATTGGTTCTCGATGCCAAACTCAGCGAACATGATTGTGCCTTCTTTGTCCGGCTCCATTCCCTTTGGATAGCGCGCAGTCAGCGCGCGGCGTGAATTCTTGAAAACGGATTGATAGAACTCAATTGCTTCTTCCGCCTTGCCGCAGACCTTGCCTGCAAACATCAGCGACGGAACGATGAACGGTCGCTGCTCGCCTTCGGGATTCGAAAGAATGATCTGCCACGAGAGTCCGTATTTGTCTTGAATCCAGCCGTACCGCTCGCTGAATGGGTATTTATCGAGCGGCATCAGCACGGTGCCGCGGTCGGAAAGCTTCGCCCATGTTGCATCGAGATTGTTTCGCGCGGTCTTGTCGCGCGCCGGATCGAAATTAAGAATGAATGAAATAGCGGGATTAAACTTGAAGAGCGGTCCCGCGCTGATGGCCATGAACGGCTGACCCGCGAGGGTGAACGACACAACATCGCAATCGCCCGACGGCGTGTCGTGAAGGGTGGTGATGTTGGTGACTTTGGAATTCGGGAGGATAGAACAATAAAGCTCCGCAGCTTCCCTGGCTTCTTTGTCGAACCACAAGTGTGGCGTGATTTTTGTTGTGTGTGTTGTCATCGGTCCAGGTTCGTTTTTACGTTCCCTGCAGGATCCTAAATTGACGGGCTTATTTCTGCCCTTCTGCGGCGACGCTGATCATCCACCCAATTCCGAAACGGTCTTCGACCATGCCGAAGCGCGGAGACCAGAAGGTTTTCGTGAGCGGCATCTTCACCTGTCCTCCGTCGGCTAGCGCGTCGAAGACGCGATCCGCTTCCTTTTCGTTCGGAACTGAGAGCGAGAGAGAGAAACCTTGAAAACTTGGCTTCTCGGCCGAGCAGCCGTCCGAAGCCAAAACTCTCGCCTGACCGATGCGAAAACTGGCGTGCATGATCTTGTTTTCGAAACCGGGCGGGACTGTTCCAGGCGGCTGTGGTTCCGGGCTTTCATTAAAGCGCATCATCATCTCGACTTCGGCGCCGAGTGCTTTGCCGTAAAATTCAATGGCTTCTTCGCAACTGCCGTTGAAGAAAAGATATGGTTCAATGGTTCGAGTGTCTTGTGCTTTGCTCATAATATTTAATTGTTTGTTCTCTTTTGTTATTACCAAGACGAACGCAAAACGTGATTCTGGACATCACATCACATTTTCCTGCATATGCCGCGGCGTTTTCATGTTTCCAGTGATGCTCGGCCCAGAGTCCCATGGCTTTACGCCATCGCCGAATTTTTCCCCGACAGACAAAAGGATTTCTTGTGATCTGGTTGGCCCGTCTCTAATACATATCGGTGGTAAAGCGCCTTCTGCGCGGTCATTTTTTCACTCGTGTGTCTATGGCAATCCAGTTCACTTCCCAATTCTTTCCATCCTCCGAGAATGCCTGTTCAAAGCGGTACGAATCCGGAGTGATCTGTGAGATGATAAATCGAACGAAGATTGCGCGACCGTCCAACGTTTCCTGATCGGAAAACTCGCCACGTCCGTTCTTGAATTCACCGATCATGGGTTGGCCCAACGTGCCGCTCTTGCTGCTCGCAGAATTGAGACTCCACTGGCGAGATTGGGGATTGTACAGACGCAAGGATAGCAATTGAAGTTGCCCGGCTGAGCCATCAACGTCGAGCTCCACAAGATTGGCGCGACCGTTCCACACTTTGCGGACAACGGTCGTACCCTCGTATTCAACCCAGGTATTGGAGCCGGTTAAGGGTTGCTGAAGGCGCCATAAATGGGTTTTCCAAGTGCCGACGTGGAAATCAAAATCGTGTTGGCCATCTCGTGTTTGAGACCCCGTTTTTGTTGCACCCGACTTCTGTTGCGCGCACACGTGAAGAGGCTGCGAGACGACCACGCCGTACACAAAGAGATAAGTCCCGAAACGTTTGAGGCTCTTCATCATTGCTGCTGTGTCGACTTTTTGTTCCGTGTTGCTAGCGGCATTGAGGTTCGCTGTTCGGCATTGAAATCGAATCAACGATTCTTACCGCTCCTTCGTTGTTTTTAATTTCAGGGCGGCTGAGTTCAGGCAGTAACGAAGATGGGTAGGCGGAGGACCGTCGTTGAACAGGTGACCGAGATGCGATCCGCAGCGCGCGCATTTTACTTCCTCACGCGCCATTCCGTGGCTCATATCCATGGTCGTCGTGACTTTATCGCTGGCTAGCGGCGCATAGAAACTAGGCCAGCCGGTGTGGGAATCGAACTTTGTGTCGGAGCTGAACAGCTGATTTGCACACGCGGCACAGAGATAAACTCCTTTTTCGTGACTGTTCCAATAGGCGTTCTTGTACGGCGCCTCTGTTTTGGCTTCACGCAGGACCTGAAATTGCAAGGGAGTTAGAACCTTTCGCCATTGATTATCATTCAGCGTCACCTTTTGCGTCGTCGGGATCGACCCCACTTGTCGTCGAATCCGAGTGGCCTCTGCGTCTTCCGCGAAGCTGAGGCGAATGGAAAAGGCGCACACCAGTAATAGGGCCAGGTGTCGCATCGATTATCTGCTGGCGGCTTGAGACTTCTTCAGGCCAAGCTTTTTAAGTTTCGGCTCTACGACTTCTTGGACGTACGGATTGTTTGGGTTTTTTCGGCAAAAGTTCTGATGATTTTCAGGCGCCGCCCGAAACGATCCCGCCTGAGTGATTTCAGTTACGATCGGTTTCGAGTAAAACTTTTGCACCTGCGGCTTCAATCTTTGCGCGGCTTCCCGCTGGCCATCATTCACGTAAAAGATTGCCGATCGGTACTGCTTTCCTACGTCGGCGCCCTGGCGATCGACCTGCGTCGGATCATGAGCTTCCCAAAATAGGATGAGCAATTTGTCATAGCTGGTTTTCGCGGGATCGAACGTGACCTGAATAGTCTCGGCCCCATGCATGTAGCCCGAGGTGACCGACGTCACGCCCGGCGCTTCTTCGAAGATTGCTTCTGTGCACCAAAAACAACCGCCGGCGAAATAGGCCGCGTTTGCCTGGCTACCATACACGTGCGGGCAAAATGCCACGCCTAGGATGAAGATCAGATGACGCGGCAAAGACAGAAAGAGGGAATTGGATTTGCGTTTGACTGATTGCGACCAACAAGCCTTCCACATAGTGCATCAACTTTTCGGCATCGAAGGACGTAGCAATGACCACTTGAGCGAAGACGATAATGCCAGTTGCGCTTTCGAATACGCATGCAAATTGAAGGGAATTGCAGGAAACCGGGGGGATCGGCATGTCCAGGAGCGAATCGCCTTTAAAGAAACGGCGACGACGTTCAATTATCGCGTTTGAAATGATTCGGCTCGACCGAACCGCAACCGAACCATTGCACGAGCAACTCTATCGCCAAATTCGCGATGAGTTGAAATCAGGCGTCTTCACCGACAGCGGGTCGCGGCTTCCTTCTTCGCGAGCCCTGGCCATCGATCTGGGAATCTCAAGATTGACCGTTAGCGTCGCATTCTCAAAGCTTCATGCAGAAGGCCATCTGCGCTCGAAGGCTCGATCGGGGACGTTTGTGGCGGATCCACTCCCTGAGAGTTTTTTGACCCCTGAAAAATTCACCACGGAACGAATTCGGCGTAGCAAACCGAGAGCGTATCGGTTAGTCGAGCATCGAGCTCGGGTCTCACAACGGGTAAGAGCAGTTCCAGATC
>JBKPRQ010000015.1:0-3878 GCA_046734635.1 Verrucomicrobiota bacterium | reverse complement strand
TCCTCACGCGCGCTGGCTGACGACCTGGGCATTTCCCGATTAACGGTCAATCTTGCCTTCTCAAAGCTTCATGCTGAAGGCTATCTTCGCTCAAAGGCCAAATCGGGGACATTTGTAGCATATCCTCCTCCGGAGACCTTTCTAAGCGTAGACAAGTTCGCCGCGCGAGGGGGCCGCGGTGTTGGACCGGAAGCTTATCGGGCAACGGAGTCTCCCGTTCGCATTTCGAATCGTGTAAAAGCAATTCCCGACCAGCGCATTGGAAAACAGTTCGACCTCGGCGCAACAGGAGCCAGTGCGGGCGTCTCGCTCGTCCCGAGTATTCCGGCGGTCGACGAATTTCCGATAGGGGTATGGGAACGGCTCAGAGGACAGGTTCTCGCGAAGAAGGGAGCTCATCTGTTGCGTTATGCGTCGAATCGCGGCGATCTCGATTTGCGCAACGCACTTGCGGCTTACCTGTGCGATTTCAGAGCGGCACGCTGTCATGCGGATCAGATCGTGATTGTAGGCGGAATGCAGCAAGCCATGTTGATTAGCGCAACGGCATTATTGAATCCAGGCGAGCCTGCATGGATCGAAGATCCCTGTTATCAGCAGACCAGAAGAGTTCTTACGTTGGCCGACGCCAGGATAGTTCCAAAACCGCTCGACGATCAGGGAATTGTGATTACGCGATCGCGAAAAGAGCCTTTGCCAAAACTCATCTACGTCACTCCTTCCCATCAATTTCCTCTCGGGGTGACAATGACTTTCCAGCGGAGGACTGCCTTGCTCGATTTCGCGCGTGCGCACAACGCGTTTGTCTTTGAAGACGATTACGACGCCGAGTTCCGTTTCACCGGACCGCCACTTCCTTCCTTGCAGGGTATCGATGATTCAGGCCGGGTGATTTATGCGGGAACGATGAGCAAGATTCTTTGTCCCTCCTTGCGTCTGGGCTACATCGTTGCCCCAGAGCCATTGGTCGATTCTGTAATCAAGATTCGCAGCGCGATGGATCAACACTCGTCTCCAATTGACCAGGCGACGCTGGCGCGATTTATCACCGAAGGATTTTTTCTCAGTCATATCAAACGCATGCGAAAAATATATTCCGAGCGGCGAGATTTTTTCATCGAACAGTTCAACAAGTTACTGGGTGATCGTTTCACGTTGCAGGTTCCAGAAGCTGGTTTGAACATCGTTGCCTGGCTAAAGCATGAGGAAGATTTCGATGCGGTAAGACGCATCACGGTCGCGATCGGAGTACGACCGTCGCCGCTGTCATTTTTTTGCATCCAGGCAAAGGTAAAGCCCTCGTTCGTATTTGGCTTTGCGGCCTGGACGCCGGCACAAATTCGCGAAAGCCTTGTTAAACTCGCGTCTGCCCTCAAGGCAAAGGGGATTTAAGTCTGAGCTGAGACGGGTACTACTTCCTGGCTGCCAGATATTCTTCCTGTCCGTGGTAACACAGCTTCTTCATTGGCGGAAGCCGCCACCGAGCGCGTGTTGAAGTTTTTCAAATAACTGCGCGGCCTTGCTCCAAGTCTCCGTTCGAATGCGCGCTGAAATGTTTGCGCATCCGAAAAACCAACAGAAGCAGCGATTATCTCGAGAGTTCGCTTCGGAACGGACAGGCGACGCTTTGCTTCGTTGATGCGCAGGGTCTCTACAAACTCTCCCGGCGCGCTGCCGAACACACTTTTAAAAGCCCTGTTAAAATGGCTCGGAGACATGCACGCTCTGCGCGCCACCGCATTGACTGAAAGGTCTGCGTGCAAATTTCGCATGATCCACGGGACGAGTTCCGCGAAGCGGTCGGCCGGTTGACTGTCAAACACAAGCGGGATCGGCAACGTGTGATGCCCGTTGTCGTTCGACGGCGGGCTTACAAACTCCCTGGCGACCACGGATGCGACATGGCGACCATAGTCCTCTTCGATGAGAGCAAGCGAAAGATCGATAGCTGCCGTTGGACCGGAAGAGGTGTAAAACGCCCCGTCTTTAACAAGATGTCTTCTGGGATCAACACGCATGTTTCTGAAACACCGTGCGACATCGCTGGCGTAACGCCAGTGGGTGGTGACCTCCCGGCCGTCGAGCAATCCAGTTGGCGCCACACCATAAATTCCGCCGCCGATCGCGGCGAAGCGCCGGATCTGGTTTGCGCGCGCCAGGACCCAGTCGGCCATCCTCTCTCCAAGCCCGCGGTCGCGGGACCGGAGTCCGTCGCCGCCCGGGATGACGATGGTGTCTAACTCGCACACCGTTTCGAACGTGCTGTCCGGCCAGAAGGCGATCCCCGATTCAGCGTGAAAACATTCGGAAGTAAAACCGATCATGTTGATCTGGTAACATGCAATCCGACTCCCATAGCCCCCATCCAGACTGGCAGCTGCAAGAACATCGGCAGCGCGCGTCAGCTCCGATGCAGCGACCCCATCAAAACCGAGAAAACCGACCCGCTTTGGATTCATTGTCTCTCTGAATCCACAATATCCTATGCTTCGAAACACCTGGTAGGACATAGAACCGACATTACGAGCCACTGCTGTGTTACTTTGATTCCTCCTGGGCTATTCGACGAGCTGCTGCTCTTTTTGCCTTGAGGATGATCTGGGAATAATTTTGAGGCGCAATCACACGAAAGGAAAAATCATGGCTACTTATATCGGTTTGATTCAGTTTGCTGACCAGGGCATCCGCAATGTCAAGGATACGGTTAAACGAGGCGACGCCGCGATGGCGGAGGCTGAGAAAATGGGAATGAAGGTGCTAGAGGAATTCTGGACGATGGGCACATACGACGCTGTCGTCGTCTTCGACGCACCTGATGACGAGACGATGAGCGCGTTCATGCTTAAGATCGGCTCACTCGGCAACGTCAAGAGCCATACCATGCGCGCATTCCGCAAGAACGAGATGGAGAAGGTTCTCGCGAAGATCAAATAGAGTCGCGTAAACCAGTTCTGCCGCGACTGCGCCGCCAACACAGCTCGCGGGTACGAACTATCTCTGAACCATTAGTACGCTTGCCCCGGAGGCAGGCTTGATGGGGTGAGAACGACACGATTTGATCCATCCCATAACGCCGTGAATACGTATGTTTGCCCCGAACGGACATTCAGCACAGTCGAGGTCGGCTGAGAATAGTATGTGTTTGGCACGGCCGACGCGGTCAATACATGACGGCCCGCCGGTATGGAGTGATCGTAGCGTCGTCCCTGTACAACGTTGGCGACCGTTCTGCCATCGATCTTAAGGTTGAGAACGATGTTCCATCCGAAATTAGGGATCCTCATCACGATCAAACGTCCACCCGATTGGGCGGCGGCGGTTCCGATCGAGAACGCAAAAACAAGAATGAGAAAGAGTCTGGTGACGGAGGTAAATCTTGATTTCATGGCGCGATGTTACGATTGACTCGCCCGGCATTGTCAAGAGCCTGACTAGGCGGCTGCCCTTGAGAAGATACGCAAAATTTTGTTAAGCTACGGACTCGCTTTAGGCTAGCGCGACGTTCATCGCCTTGCGAAGTTCTCGGAGGTTGTCCCGACGCACCAGGGCCTTCCCGGCCACCCAAGCTGCCACAACTCGCCAGGGGTCAGGCACACAGTGGATGGGCGGAGAAAAAGGAAATCCGAATCCCACATCGCAGTATATACATAGGTGGCCCCCGGTTGGACGTTCACTGTTGTCGAAGTGGGCCCCGAGACCCCTGTGCGTGGTATCTTGCGTACGGTTAAGACATGCTGCCCGGCTGGCAACCATGTGTGATAGTAGCGACCCTGGACAACGGTCGCGACGGGCCTGCCGTCAATCTGAAGATTGAACCCCACATTCCATCCGAAGTTCGCCGTCCTGAGAATGAGTAGATGCCCACCCGGTTGAGCGGC
>JBKPRQ010000014.1:0-10004 GCA_046734635.1 Verrucomicrobiota bacterium | reverse complement strand
GCAAGGAGCGGCGGTCTCCGGTCCGCCGCCGGGGCGACCCGGAGATCGCCCTTTCTTGAGACGACGCAGACAAGATTGTCTGCGCCACGCTGAAATCTTGCACTTAGTCATTAGTTGATGTTTGATCACACGGTGTTCATGCTGCGGGTGCAATAAGACTTATGGTGACGATTGCCACGTTTAACGATGCGGCCAAGGCGAGGCAGCTAAAGCGGCGCTTCCAGGATGCCGGGTTACGCGCCGATGTTCACAATGAAGCTCCTTTGCAGCAGGTTGGCTTCATGTCGCGCCCACTGGCTAATGCGAAGGTAATGGTGGAAGACACTCATTTCGAGAAGGCCCAAAATCTCATGGTCGAATGGGAGGCGACTGATCCCGATATCTCCGCGGCTCTTGTCCGGTGCCCGCAATGCAGCTCTTCGAATATCGAATATCCACAGATGACTCGGAAATTCATGACTCCTGCGCTGGTCGGGGTCCTCTGCGCCCTCAAAATTATTCCCAAGGAGTTTTATTGTCAGGATTGCCATTTTACCTGGAGCAATCGGGAGGAGCCCACGATTGGACGGCTCTGGCATCGCTTCTTTCCTGGGAGCGAATCTGGGACCGGTGCCTCGTAGGCAAAACCGATTTCAGTGGCGGCGATTGATTCCTCGCAGACGATTCTTCTTGTGATGGATCCTGGGTTGTCTTGGTGTTTTCTGGTTCGGCGCTGCCCGTGGATTTCGCTTGAGATTCCGGCCACATTTTATCAGCCATGAAGTGGCTTTTCGTCTTGTTCCTGGCGCTGATCATCTTCGGCGGTGCCGCGTGGTTCGGTTACAACACCTTCGTCAAAGAGGAAATCGCGGTGAAAAAGGAGCAGCGTGGAGAAGTCACGCCCGCGCCGGTGCCGGACATCAGTCTCCCCGAATTTCAAGCAGCTGCCCAACTGCGACAGGAAGGAAAATTGACCGAGGCTCGCGACGCGCTCATCGTATTTATCCAAAAATACCCTAACGGAAAACATCTCGAAGAAGCAAAAGATCTACTCGGCGAAGCGAACGTTGCGATCCTGCTATCGCGTTATCCATCTCCCGAAAAGATGGAATATGTCGTAAAATCGGGAGACGTTTTGGCCAAGATTGCGCGGAAACTTAAGACGACTCCCGAACTGATCATGCGCATGAACAATATGAGCGGCACCATGCTGCGCATTGGCGACCATTTGCTCGTCTCGCATCCCGATTTCTCGATGGTGATTCAACGGAAGGCGAATTCGGTTGTGCTTCTGAATCACGGCGCGTTTTTCAAGCAATATCGTGTTCTCGAAGCAAAGTTACCCGGCAAACAGCCGGCTAAAATCTCGGCGAAAGTTGCCGAAACCATGGCCTGGAAGGACGGAAAACGCGTGGGCGTCGGCAGCAAGGAGTACCTCAGCAGCACGCGATGGATTCGTCTGGCAGGCGCGCCAGGTTACACTTTGTTTTCCGTACCGGATTCCGGGCATCCCAATCTGGATCAACCGCCGCCGCCGGTGGGTCTTGGCTTGGCCGCGTCGGACCTTGAGGAACTCACCAGCCTTGTCAACAACCGCACCGCTGTCACGATTACGGATTAAATTCAGAGTTAAAGCTCAAGAGAGTTACCATGTTTAGAACGCACACAATTGGACATGACGGCGAGTCTCTGGACTTTGTAACTCCTTTAACCTTTTAACTTCACCCATGGACTGGCAACCGCTCGATTTTGAAAAACCGATCTTTGAGCTGGAACGGCGCCTCCAGGATTTAAAGAATCACTCCGATGCGCATGACGTCGATCTTGATTCGGCTGTTAAAGCCGTTGAGGAAAAACTTCGTGAAACGCGGCGGGAAATTTTTGGCAAGCTCACTGCCTGGCAGCGTGTGCAAATTGCGCGGCATACGCAGCGGCCGTTCGCCATGGATTACATCGAGCGGTGCTTTACAAATTGGATTGAGTTGCATGGAGACCGCCGCTTTGCCGACGATCGAGCCATGCCCTGCGGCCTCGCCACACTGGGCACGCAACGCTGCGTTGTGATCACGCACCAAAAGGGTCGCAACACAAAGGAAAATGTGATGCGCAATTTTGGTTGCGCTCATCCCGAGGGTTATCGCAAGGCGCTGCGCTTGATGCGCCTGGCCGAAAAATTTCGTGTGCCAGTCGTTTCACTGATAGATACGCCGGGCGCTTTTCCCGGGATTGGATCCGAGGAACGCCACATTTCAGAAGCTATTGCCGTAAATCTTTTCGAAATGATGAGGCTCCGTGTGCCGATCATTGCAGCGGTCATTGGCGAGGGCGGCTCAGGCGGTGCCCTGGGTATTGGCGTGGCGGACCATGTTTTGATCCTGGAAAACGCGTACTACTCCGTAATCAGTCCGGAAGCGTGTTCGGCAATTTTGTGGAGAGACCGCCGGCACGCGGCTGAAGCAGCCGAGGCGCTTAAGTTAACGGCACAGGATTTATTGAAGTTGGAGGTAGTGGATCAAATCATCTCTGAACCCGCAGGGGGCGCGCATCGGGACTATGATTCCATCGCTGCCAATGTTGGTGCGGCGCTACGCCGGGTGTTGGAGGAGATTTCCAAGATTCCAGCCGACGAACTGTTGGAAAGGCGATACCAAAAGTTTCGACGCCTCGGTATTTTCTCCGAAAGCAAAACCGCCACCGCCCCGGCTGGCGCTTGATCTGATGTTTCGGACCTGGGGCAAATTTGCGGGTGTTTGGTGGCTCAGTGCCATCGCTCTGATCGATGCGGCGTCGGCCCGCGCTACTGAGCCGGCGTTTCGTTTCGATCGCGACACGTTCGGGTTCGCAAATCAAACCGTGTTTGAATATCACGAAGGACACGCTTCTCTACGCAAGCCGTCAGCGGTCAAGCGGGACGCATATAATCGCCATTGTTTCGTAATGTGCCGCACCGCGATGCAGTTTAAGAAGTTCGCACGCTTCGATCCTCACGGCGCTCCGTTAGATGACACGTCGTTGGCCGCTCGCGTCCGTGCTGTGACACATCAGGCGGCCTGGGCGGGGCCATTGCCAAAAGATCAACGAATTGTTTTTCCTGGATACAAGGATCTGCGAGAAATGAGCGACGCGCGTCGCGAACTTGTACAACGAAACATCGGCCATGGCTGGCCCAGTTACTTTCGAATTAGTAATGCGCGCATGATGTTTCAGACGGGCGCCGGATATCAGGAGAAAACTTATGCTCGTTTGAATGCAGCCCTCGCGCGCGGGGAGGTGTTTATCGGATTCCTTACTACTTATCCTCGCCTCAGCATCAATCACTCTGTTTTGATTTATAAGCGAAGGTCTTTTTCGCCGAATCCCGGAGTTGAGCGCTATTTCGTTTACGATCCTAACCACCCGGAATCCCCGCGTGAGCTCACCTGGTCCCCGCGCGATCGTAGTTTTTCGTACCAAAAAGACTGGGATTTCATTGGGGGCTCGGTTCGTATTTACCAGGTTTACAACAAGCCTCTCCAGTAAGGTGTCATTCCGAGCCGAATCGAGGAATCTCTAATTAGTTATTTTTACAGCCAATAAAATAAACAATAGCGAGTGATATCTCGACCTCGCTCGACATAACACGAAGAGAGCTATGCCAAACAAACCACCGCCCAGGCCGACTCCACCAACTCCCACGCCGCCTCCCGAACCGTTGCCGCCGAATCCGCCGCCGGTTCCGCCGGTGGGATGAGAATTCTAGTTTGCCGGCGGAAACAAAAATCGTAGCGCTGGTTCGACGCGTGCTGCCCAGGCCCCTTCGTTGTGCCCGGCGCCTTGAACTTCCATGTATTGAAGATCTTTCTGAAGCTTCCAACCTTTCTCCACGAGACAATTGAGTAACTCGCGCGCTTGCTCCCAACCCGGTTCGGCAGTGCCGGTGTCGAGCCAGATTTTCAATGGTGGCTTCCGCTCGATCGCATCGACGAGTCGATAAATCGCAAAATCGTCCCACCAGATTGATGGCGACATCACCATCAACCGGCTGAACGCTTGCGGATATAAAATTCCAATTGCAAGCGTAACAAGGCCTCCCAGCGATGAACCGCCTAATCCCGTGAATTCCGCACCCGGATTGGTTCGATATTTTCGGTCGATATAAGGTTTGAGTTCGTTGATCAAAAAGTGCCCATACTTTCGGGCCAGACCTTTGCTGCGTTTCTTGCGTTTCGCTTTCGCGTCAATCACTCCCCGTGTCGGAGCGTATTCGTCAATACGTTGCTCGCCCGTGTTCGCAACAGCTACGACGATGAGCGGTTCGATAAGATTCTCTTTAATTAAGCGTTCTGCGGTTTCGTCCACGCCCCATTCCACTCCAGCAAACGAAGTCGCTGCGTCGAAAACATTTTGGCCGTCGTGCAAATAGAGCACTGGATAACGCCGTCGGGAGAGCCGCTGGTAGCCCCGCGGCAGGTAAACCAGGACGTCTCGCCGGTTTCCGAGAATCTTCGACGGAAACCCGCGATGCCTTTTGATATTTCCCGTGAGCGTGTGTCTGGCCATCGAAAAACGAGATGCTTCGCCGAACATTAGATGTAGTGCAAGCCCGCTGCAGGACTGCTCGGACCGATTTGTCGATTGGCGAGCTTGCGAATTGGCCGCGCCACAACCAAGATGGCCGGGCTATTTCTAATGAACGAACGTTACATCAAATGGTACACGCCGTGGCTCAACCGCGAATTTGAAATGGTTGTGTTCGGAAACGGCGGCGGACTGCCCCTGATTCTCTTCCCGACCTCATTCGGCCGTTACTACCAAAATAAGGATTTTGGCCTGGTCGGGTCTGTGAGCGGCTATGTCGATGCAGGTAGATTAACGGTTTATTGCCCGGACGCGATCGATCTTGAGAGTTTTTACAACAAGTCGATTCATCCAGGCGACCGGATGCGTACCCATAACGCGTATGAAAATGTAATCGTGAACGATGTGTTCGATCTCGCGCGACGCGAGTGTAACTCTCATCGTGTGGCAGTCAGTGGAGCCAGCCTTGGCGCATATCATGCTGCGAATATTGCCTTTCGTCATCCTGACGCCGTCAGTTATCTCATCAGTTTGAGCGGCTCGTTCGATGTCAGCTCATTTTTTGACGGCTACCACGACGACAACATTTATTTCAACAGCCCCTACGAATATCTGCCGAACCTGCCCGATCCGTGGAAATATAATCACATGGGGATCATCCTCGGTACAGGCGAATGGGACAACACGCGCCATGAAACCTATCAGTTGTCGGAAATTTTGAATTCCAAAGGCGTGAAGCACTGGCTCGACGATGGAAAATGGCGCGGCCACGACTGGAACTACTGGCGCGACATGCTGCCGTATTATTTGTCAAAGTTGTGAATTTGCCGCGAGTCCGTTTCCCGTCATCCCGAGCGAAGTCGAGAATGGAGCGGCGCGGGAAGCCGCGACGTGGATGGGAAGGCCGCAGGCTGAGCGACGGGGACGTGAGCGAATCAAATCCCGTGGCATTATCGTCGGTTGCTCTGCGAGATTCCTGCGACTACGCTTCGCTCCGCTCGGAATGACAGATAGCCAATGAAACTGGTAATCGCAGCCACCGGCGCCAGCGGTGCGATCTATCTGCAGAGGTTGCTTGCGCAGATTGATTGTGCGGCGCACGAGATCCATTTGGTCATGAGCGCTCCTGCAAGTGAGGTGGCGAAGCAGGAGCTCGATGATTTCAAGATTCCATCGAATATCTCGCAGCATTCTGAACATGACATGAACGTCCCATTCGTCAGCGGCTCAGCACGCTTTGACGCGATGGTGATTGTCCCTTGTTCGATGGCAACGCTGGGGCGAATGGCTTCCGGTTGCAGCGACAGCGCACTGTTGCGCGCCGCCGATGTTTTCTTGAAGGAACGCAGGAAATTGATTCTCGTTCCGCGGGAGACACCGTGGAGTTTAATTCATGCACGGAACGTCGTGACGTTGCTCGAGGCGGGCGCGATCGTGCTCCCAGCGATTCCTTCTTTCTATAGTCGTCCTACTTCCGTAACCGCGGTCGTCGATACGGTGGTTTGGCGTATCCTCGACCAAATCGGTTTGCCGAGTCAGGCGGCCTACCGCTGGAGGGAAAAGGCGTCGACAAAAACCGGGCGAAAGAAAAGTTGAAAATCCAGGGACGGCCCGCGCGATGGTTGATCGCATTTGGATTTCGGCTGCTCAAAGTCTGGGCGCGCACCCTGCGTTTCGAAATCGACGATCGCGCGGATGTGATCGGCAATCCCGTAAGGGAAAATTATATCGCCGCGCTCTGGCACAACCGATTGCTTTTGATTTCGTTCGTTTTGAAAAGGTTCCTGCCGCAACGGCCAGGCGCCGGGCTAATCAGCGCTAGTCGGGATGGCGATATAATCAGCGATTTGACGCGGCGCTTCGGTTTTAATGTGGTGCGCGGTTCCAGTTCGCGGCTTGGTGCCAGCGCGCTGCGGGAGCTTGAGAATGTGCTCGCGTCCGGCCACGACGTTTTGATCACGCCAGACGGTCCACGCGGGCCAGTCTATGAGCTCGGGCCGGGCATTGTTTTTCTCGCGCAAAAGACAGGTGCAGCAGTCGTGCCGATCAATATGGAATATTCCAGCTGCTGGAGAGTGAACAGCTGGGACGGTTTCATTTTGCCGCGTCCGTTTGCAAAAGTGCGTGTGATTTTCGGTCCGGCGCATCGCGTAAGGGCGACCAACACCGTTGAGGAGTTTGAGTCCGAACGTTTGCGCTTGCAAAACGCGATGATGTCGTTGGTTGAAATGCACTAGGGATTATTCGTTTGTAGCCGCTTCCCTGAGGGAAGTGCGGTGCTGATCTGTTTACTGCGCACCCGTTGCGCGTCCCACAGGGACGCGGCTACAATGAATGCTGCCTTGCACAGTTTGCTTTGGCAGGCAGGATTGCCTGCTTCACCATGCCCAACCTCATCGATGGACGCAAAATCGCGGAGAAAGTCTATGTCGATCTTCACCGTGAGATTGCGGAACTAAAAACAAAAGGCGTTACTCCGGGTCTTGCCGTGGTTCTCGTAGGTGAAGACCCAGCCTCACGCGCGTATGTACGGTCGAAAGACAAAATGTGTCGCGAGCTTGGACTGCACTCCCTGAAGTTGGAATTGCCGGCATCGACCACTCAGAACGAACTGCTCGGCCGCGTCGAAGAATTAAACGCCGATCGCAGCATTCATGGAATTCTGGTCCAATCGCCGCCGCCCGCGCACATCAACGAGGCTGCGATCGTGCGCGCACTTGACCCACGCAAAGACGTAGACGGATTCCATCCGGAAAATGTCGCAAAGCTTGTGCTCGACGATCCCACGGGCTTTGTGCCGTGCACACCGTTGGGCGTCCAGCGTCTGCTCATAGAAAGCAAGATCACCATTAATGGCGCGCACGTTGTGGTTCTTGGCCGCAGCATGATCGTCGGCAAGCCGCTGGCCCTGCTTCTCATGCAGAAAAACGAAACCGCTAATGCCACAGTCACTGTAGTGCATTCGCGCAGTCGCGATCTCGCGGAGATTACCCGCTCGGCCGATATTATCGTTGCGGCAATCGGTCGCGCGAGATTTGTAAAAGCTGATCACGTGCGCGAAGGCGCCGTCGTCATTGATGTTGGGATTAATCGCGTCGAAGACGCGGCGACCGAGCGTGGTTACCGCCTGGTGGGCGACGTCACATTTGATGAAGTATCGAAAAAGGCGAGCGCGATTACGCCGGTACCGGGCGGCGTCGGACCGATGACCATTGCGATGCTGATGTCCAACACGGTCAAAGCAGCTCGGCAATCGCTGTAGCCATGTGCAGGGCCTTGGCTACAACTTGGATGAAACAATCTTCGCGGTGAGAAACTTCAATATCGAGCGGTCGATTCGCGCGGCATGGACAAAGAGCGAACCGATACGAGGTGATAATACCGCGTCCCGCGCCAGTCGATTGATCCAAAGCCGTCCCCGATACATTTCGGCGCAAGCGTGAGTAAAGTCGCGGAGAGCTGGTCGTCGATCTTTGCCGCTGATGGTTTTAGCAATCGCACGCGCTGCGAGTTCTCCCGAGCGAAGCGCGTAATAAATTCCTTCGCCCGTGAACGGCTCCACTACGCGAGCGGCATCGCCGATGAAAAGCAGATTTTCGTGCGCACAGCGTATTGGCGAACGGGTGAGCGGTGTGATGGTGCGCCAGCGTTGATTGGCGGGGATTTCAAAATGGCGTTGTGCCCATTGCCGCAGTCTGGAAATGGTGGATGGCTTGCCAACCAGGCAAAGATTAAGCTCGTTTTCGTTCACCGGAGCCTGACCGCAGTAACCTTCTCGAAGAAATTGCAGGACGACGCGCTCGTCAAAATTTAGCGGAAGCGGAATGTGCGCTTGCAATGCGACACGTTCGCGCGTGGGGCGCGGCAGCAAATTGCGCAGCCGCGCAACGGTGGAATTTCGTCCGTCTGCGCCGATTAAGATCCGGGCGCGAAAACTTTCCCGGGTGGCGGTTTCGATTTTCCAATCCTGATCGTGGACCAATGTGGTCACGGTTGTTCCCTCGCGAACGTGCGCACCGAGTTCGCAGGCACGCTTCAGCAGGAGGTCATCGAAAAGGCTGCGTTTTATTGACAACTCGCAATCTTTTCCGGTTGGAAGATTGACACTGACTTTGCGACCGTCGATGGCGATGAAGTCGACTGAGGTCAGTTTGGAATTCGGCAAGCCACACACCCGGTGCGCCAGACCGAGGCGCTCAAGCACGGGCCAACACGATGGATTCAAACAATCGCCGCACACTTTTTCTCGTGGAAATCTTCCCCGCTCGAGGACAAGCGTCTCCAAACCTGCCATGGCGCAAAACGCTGCGCAGCTCGATCCAGCCGGGCCGGCGCCGATAATTGCGACATCAAACATCTGCATTGGAATACTGGAGTGATGGAGTCGTGAAGATCACTCAAACCATTACTCCACTAATCCAATACTCCATTACTCAAACTGCCGAATCCCTCTGGCGCGCGATTCAATAGCGGAGCAAATTGACCCAGATGAGCTGGTCTCTTCCAATCTTTCGTATCGCGGGCATTCAATTGCGGATTCACATTACGTTCCTACTGCTGATTGCCTGGCTGGCTTTCGGCTATTACTCCCAGGGCGGTTCCGCGGTGGCAGCGAGCCGAGTGATATTTGTTTTACTTCTTTTTCTTTGCGTAGTGTTGCACGAATTCGGGCACGCATTCGCTGCAAAGGCCTTCGGAATCAATACGCCCGACATCACACTGCTGCCGATTGGCGGAGTGGCGCGACTGGAACGCATGCCGGAGGAACCGGTGCAGGAATTAATCATCGCAGTCGCAGGCCCTTTGGTGAATGTGGTGATCGCGCTCGGTTTATTTGTGGCAGCCGGATCGCAAGCGTTGCTCAATCAGTCGGCCGTGGAAGGCGGCGGTCTCATTGTCCAGTTATTGACGATTAACATCATGCTGGTGCTTTTTAATTTGCTGCCGGCATTTCCAATGGACGGCGGCCGCGTACTGCGCGCGCTGCTTGCCACACGCCTGAGTTATGCGCGCGCCACTCAGGTTGCAGCGAACGTCGGTCAGGGCTTTGCGTTTGTTTTCGGTTTTATAGGGTTGATATGGAATCCGTTCCTGCTGTTCATCGCGCTTTTTGTTTATATCGGTGCGTCTCAAGAAGCGGCCCTGGCGCAGATGAAGGACGTCTCGCGTCGTTTCCCAGTCTCCAGCGCGATGGTGCGGGAGTTTCGCACGCTTTCGGAAGATGCCAGCCTGCAGGAAGCAGTGGACGCGTTGCTTGCGACTTCACAACACGATTTTCCAGTGGTTGATGATGCCGGCAACGTCGCCGGTTTGTTGACGCGTCAGGACCTAATCGGGGCGTTGCGCAAGAATGATCCCGCACTTCGCGTGGGCGACGTGATGCGTCGCGATATTCCCACAGTCACCACCGGAACGCGTTTCGAAGAGGCGTTCCGCATTATGCAGGAATGTAATTGCCCGGCAATTCC
>JBKPRQ010000013.1:0-8241 GCA_046734635.1 Verrucomicrobiota bacterium | reverse complement strand
GTTATTGACGATTTGGAGACGCTCCAGGGTCGAAGCGTGATTCACGGGCACTTTGCTCCCAAAAAATACAGTGGGCGATTTCCAAATGCAATTTATGTGACCTGGCTTAGGGATCCTGTTGAGCGGGTCGTGTCGCATTATTTGTATTGGCAACGAACGTATCTGCCGGGAGACCCGCTGTGGGAACAAGTTGTCGGACAAAAATTGAGCTTGGAACAGTTTGCGCAATTGGCTTTTGCCCGGGACGTTTACTTCAGGTGGTTTTCTCCATTGGGCGTCGAAAGATTCGACTTCATCGGAATTATGGAAGAATACGATCGCAGCTTGGAGTTGTTTCGGCGTCTAATTTGTCCGGACACCCAATTGGATTCGACGCTGCGTAATTGCAATCCGAATCGACAAGGGAATTTTTATGATCTGGGACCAGAACTGCGCAGGAAGATCCTCGAGCTTAACCAGCGCGACGCGTACGTTTATTTAGACGGTGTCCGTCGATTCCGGAGTCTTTGCGCTCAAGTAGGGATTTGATCCGGCCGCAATCTTCGGCGGGTTGCAATTGGATAACCACAAGAGTGCAGTCTCGATGTGGTTTCCCTGTTCGCTTTCTGGGAGACGCAGCGCAGGAAATATGTTTGATGCCGAATTAGGTCTGCGTTTTAGTGACGGCACGAACCAGTGCGTGAACATCTTCCATCGCTAATAACCAGAGCAAGCGGCCTTGTTCGCGATATCGGTCCTTTGTTGCGCCACTTTGCGCATTCAGTCAGCGTCGGACTAGTGAGCCTCGGAAGGCGGCCGCGGATTTCTTCTTCCGCACGTCATGAAAGACGATCAACAACAATGCGTGATCGCTCTCGAAAAGCCTACGAATCTTCCGCACAGGCTGAACAGAATTTGACCAAAGGCGGCGATTCGCGGCAACTGAGCGCATCGAGTGCCTCGGCGATTGCTACCGAAACCGGAGACCGGTCAAAGAACGAGAACCTGATCATATCAATCCACATCGCAAAAACTGGTGGCACCACGTTCGTTGATATCTTGCGAAAGTGCGCGGATGAAGTGCTTTACTTGGATTACGATTATGATTACCAGCCTTCGCCGACTGCGTTGTACCATCGAGGAAAGCGGATCAAACCACCGTTTGAATCAATTATCGACAATCTTGAGTCACTCCCGGGCCGAAGCGTGATTCACGGTCATTTCCAAGCCATAAAGTATACTGGCAGGTTCCCTAAGGCTGTTTACGTAACGTGGCTAAGGGATCCAGTTGAACGGATCGTTTCACACTATTTGTATTGGCAGCGGTCGCATATTCCTGGTGACACAAAATGGGAGCAAGTCACTGGGCAGCAGATGGGCTTGGAACAGTTCGCGCAGTTGGACTTCGTCCGCGATCTTCAACGAAAATATCTTGTTCCCTTGGGGGTAGAGGAATTCGGTTTCATTGGTATTACAGAAGAATACGATCGAAGTCTGGAACTGTTCCGGCGTCTCTTATGTCCGGAAATGCAATTTGACGCGACGGTGCGGAATGAGAACCCCAGTCGACAAGGCAAGTTCTATGATTTGGATCCTGAACTACGGAAGAAAATTCTCCAATGCAACGAAGGCGATGCTTCCATCTATCTCGACGGAGTTCGTCGATTCCATCATCTATGCGAGCAGGTGGGAATTTGACTTTTACTTACGCCGCTGGACCTCATCACGGAGCAACACGCTATCGATATTGGTCGGCTGAATCTTGTCCAAAATGCGCCAACGAATGAGGAACTGCGCCTGATCCCGGGGAGCATAAGCACATTGTTTGCCCGTTCGACGCGCTAAACGAAGATACCATTGTGCCGTTTAGATAACTATGTCGACTCGTACGCGGCTTCGCCAGTTCTGGCACGATGATGGTGTCTACCTGACACTGTTGCTTGCGTTCTTCGCATTGCGCTTTTGGCCCCCTTTGGCACATGGTGGGCTCTACCAGCCATTCCGGGACAATGTCTGGCTTTACGGAGCGGTATTTTCGCGTGCCTCCGAGATCGCTTTAACAGGACAATTTCCCTACTGGCTTGACACGTTGTTGGGTGGGTTTCCCCTCTACCAAACGCCGCATTTCTCGGCGACGTATCCATTCTATTTCTTCGGATTGCTGAACTACGGAAAAGCACTGGAGGTGCTTTATACGCTGACCTATGTGAGCTGCGTTCAGATCTTCATTCTTTATCTGAATCTCTATGTCATGATCAGGGTCGCCGGCGCCAGGGGCCTGGCCTCGTTGTGTGGAGCTACCATCGGATTGATCAGCGGAAACACTGAGACGTACGCCCAGTGGGTGACCATCGCCGCCGCGTGGAGTTGGTTTCCCTTACTCATCGCCGGCATCATCCGGATGGTGCGTGCCCCGCTCTCCCTGGTAAGTATCAGTCTCGTCGCCATCGCCGCCGGAATGATGTGCACGGCCAGCCCGTCGCAACCAGTGATTCAATCGAGTTTTTTTGCTGTGGTGTTTTTTGCAGCGGCGATGGTTTGGCGCTGGCGAAAGGATGGGGCCGCGAGCGCAGGCCGATTGCTCGCCGGCTTGGTCGTTAGCGGTGTCATCGCTGTTGCCCTGGCCGCCGTGGCATTCGTGCCGATGACGTTGGCTACCGACGAGATGATTCGCGCTGTTGGGAAACAATCAATTATGGGCCACGCCTCGATCCCGTGGAAGAGCTTTAATGTCAGTCAACTTGCCCCGCACCAACTTGGTCACCTGCTGTTTGACTCTTCTGGTCTCAGAGTCCTAGGCGGTATTTACGTGGGTCCGTTTGCGCTTTTGGGTGTGCTGCTGTGTGTTCCCGCCTATCAACGGAGCGATAGCTTTGGACGATTCTTGCTGCTCACCTCTGCGGGCTTAGCGCTATACTTCTTACTGGCGGGATTCGGGACGCATTTTGGCATAGCTTACCTGCACTTTCATGTCCCGTTGCTCAACCGCATTCGCGAAGCAGCCAGGTACCTGGTGATTTTTACAACACTGATTGTTCTTCTAAGCGGCATCGGGTTTCAAATGTTAATCGATTTGGTCCGCGGCAGAATCACAGTTACTCGTCGGTGGCGGTACTATTCATATGCGGCAGCTGCTCTCTGCGCTGTGGTCTTTGTTGCGGCTGTGATTGTGGATCGAACGAGAATGAGTGGCTGGGCGGTGCTCCTGATTCTGCCACTGGCGATTTTGCTCGTCCCGGCTTCTTCGGCGTATGAGCGTCTCGCGTATGTCGGTCTCGTGCTTCTGGCATGCATGGCTTCGGTGCTGTCCCCGCCCGGCATCTTGCCATTTTATGTCTCCGAATATCTGCAGGTGGAAAACCTTGCTTCTCACCGCGTTCTGGCACGACTAGCTCAAATGCCGGATATACATGATTACCGAGTGGTAATCATCGACCCCAAGCTAACTCCTCGAACCTGGGCGAACAATGCCAGCTTTTATGGAATCAAGACCTTTTACGTGATGTTCACGCCCGTGCCAGTGCAACAGTTTAAGGAGATGTTTGATGAGCGCGTAAATCTTCGAAAGCTTCGTGGCGCGAAATATTTTATCTATCCAGAGGGGGAGCGACCTGCTGATGCCAAGGCATCGCTGCTTTTCAGTGAATCCGGTTACAATGTTTATGAGGCCCCTGATGCGCTTCCGCCATTCAAGCTTTTACACGCGGCCAGGCTATTTGATAGTGCTAACGCATTCGATTCAGCGTTAGAAAATGGATTCGATTATCAGGGCGTTGCGGCATTATCCAAGGCATCACTCCGGCCGTCATGGCCATTTTCGTTTCGTGCGCTGGCGAGAGAGGCCGATCCGAATGTCCCCGTTGGCGAGCTAGTTGTTCCAGTCGTTCGGTCGCCGAACGTTGTCGCGGTGGCCTCGCATTCCATGGAGCCTGGGCTGTTAATTCTAAACGAGCGCTGGTCGAAGGATTGGCATGCGCGGGTCGATTCACGATCCGTGCCGGTGCTGCAGGCAAACTTTATCCAACCCGCGGTCGCGCTCCCAGCAGGGGGGCATTACATTGAGTTTGAATATAAACCAATGCTCTTTTGGTACCTTCTGATTATTCAGCGTATCACCTTCACACTGCTGGTGCTGCTGCTTGTGCTAAGGCTAGTCAGTCGGAATACCAAGATGTTTGGGCCAGGACATCTGCGGTGGTGGAAATCCCGCTTCATTTCCGGCATTCAAGCACAATCGTGACGTACGGGATCCGAAGCGGTTTCATGTCTATCGATGTTTTAGGATCGTCGAAAATCGCTGTTGCCAGATCTCGATAAGCTTGCTCGGTACGAACATTCTGTCCCCTGTCCAGTGACATGACGAACCGGCGCAAAAAGCCTTGTCCCGGGACCCAGCAGGCGTCCAGGCACACCAGGCGTCCTCCCGGCTTTAATGTGCGCTGGGCAAATCGCAGGCAATGCGTCGCTTCTTCGTCATTCAGATGATGTAAGATACCGAGACCTATAACAACGTCCGCATTGCTGAAACGCGAGTCGGCCCAGAGCGATTGAGTATCACCGACGACAAAGGTGCCTTTGTTTCGGTGCTTCCGCTGGGCTGCGGCGATGTAAGCGGGGTTCACATCGAAGCCAAGGTAGTCGACCTCTGGAAGCCACGGTAAAATCTGCGCAGGGCCACAACCGACATCGATCACGCGGTCGCCTGGCTGCGGCCGTACGTAATCTCGAATAAAACGGCGTCGCAGGGCGTTCCCGCCAATCGCATCCTGGAACAGATTGTAGATAAGCGGCACGTTGAGCCAGCGTTGCAGTCCATGATCTCGTTGCATAAGAACTTTAGTTGTCCCAGGTAATTATTATCAGTTTGAACGTAGTCTCAAAGCGGCAACTGGTACGGGCGAATGCAAGACTTCAATCGTCCAGTCTGTCGTCAAAATGAGCCGCGACCAAAGAACCATTCACAAAAAGTCGCAAGTTTGACGCTTGGCCGACTCTCGTCAATTCGGGTAGGCATCACCGAGTCGATTCATTGCGATGTGCTTTCAGATCGGCTAAGCTCGAAAGGCCGCGTGGAATCCCGTCTCGGGGAGAATCCCGCCCTTTTATGACCAACGCTCTTCCTTTCTCCTTACAATGAGCCAGCCCGACTTGAGCATCGTTATTCCTTTCTTGAACGAGGAACGGGTCTTGCCCTTGCTACGAGAGCGATTCCAACAATTGACGACTCGACCGAGCGATTGGGAGTTGCTTTTCGTAAGCGACGGTTCGACTGACGGAAGCGTAAAGTTCGTTGAAGCGTGGACCAGGGCGGACCCGTCAGTGAAATTAATTATCCTGACACGCAACTTCGGACATCAAAATGCGGTTTCAGCTGGCCTCTCGTTTGCGTCGGGAAAGTGCGTCGGGATTATGGACGCGGATCTGCAGGACGAACCGGAAATTCTCATGGAGATGTATCGGCAATTATTGACCGAGAATGTTGATGTGGTTTACGGCGTTCGAACCAGCCGAAGCGAGACGAAAATCAAGCGCCTGTTTTATTTCCTTTTTTACCGGCTCTACCTCCTTCTGGCAGACAGCCCCGTCCAGATGGATAGCGGCGATTTCTGCGTAATGAGCCGGCGTGCAGTACAACTGCTATTACGCCTTCCAGAGAAGCTGCGCTTCGTACGAGGATTGCGGGCCTGGGTGGGATTGCCGGGCAAGCCATTTCCAATTTCGCGGCCGGCAAGGGCGGCCGGTGAGACGCAGTATTCAGTGAGGAAGCTGACAAAGCTGGCTTTCTCTGGGCTCACGTCTTTTTCGACGCGTCCATTAAGGCTCGGGCTGCTATGCGGTAGCTTTCTTTGTTTTGGAGCAGTCCTAGCTGCACTGATTTACCTTGGGATTGCCTTGTTCACTAGCGTCCATGTCACTGCGCCCGGTTTCTCTACGTTGCTGATAGTTCTACTCTTTTCCAATGGACTCATCTTTTTTTACCTCGGTATCCTGGGCGAGTATTTGGGTCAAATATTCATGGAAGTAAAAGCGCGTCCGACTTTCATAATCGAGCGCACAATCAATCTGGACCATCTGAGCGGTGGCGATGAGCAACGTTGAAATTCTCTCGCCCCCGAAAGCCGTCTCGATGGCTGATGAGTGGTTTGAATTCGCCACGACTGATCATTTTTGGATGCAATGGCGACATCGGCTGCTAGCGCGCGCGCTTAGGCGCTCAGGTGTCCAGATAGAACGCGCCTTGGAAATCGGATGCGGACACGGAGTCGCCCGGGAAATGCTCGAACGTGACCTCGATTTTCCAGTGGACGGTTGCGATCTGAATCAAATGGCTTTGGGGATGGCGAAGCCGGGTAAGGGCAGGCTTTTCGTCTACGACATATTCGATCAAGCGTCATCATTGTTAGGCCGCTACGACGCTGTTTTCCTCCTGGACGTAATCGAACATATTCCCGACGACGCGGCGTTTGTAACAGCAGCGTCGCAACATTTGCGAGCAGGTGGTCTCCTAATAGTCAACGTCCCAGCTAATAGGTGGCTTTCGAGCGATTACGACCGCGTGGCCGGCCATCTAAGACGATATAGTCCACGACGTTTAACAAAATTGTTCGACTTTTGTGGAATAGAAACTCAAGGCGTCTGGCAGTGGGGATTGTCGATGGTTCCGTTATTACTTGCACGCAAGGCGCTCCTGTCTCCAACGCATACGAATGGGACTGCGACGATACGACGTGGATTTGTCCCGCCAAATCGAATGGCGAGCCTGTTATTACACGGATTGAAGAACATGGAGACTGCGTTGCCGTTTCCAATGCCGCTCGGCACGTCCATCCTGGCTTGGGGACGAACGCGGGCCTCCCTTACAAGAACAGCCTAGTTGCGGACTACGAACATTTGTCTGAACTCGCGAAAGGTTGGTTTCCACAGTAAGACACCCCGGGCTTGCTCGAGACCCCACGAATCTTGTGTTTAATCAGTTGCTTCATTCGTGTCTGACTACAGCCGTAAATCGAACAAACATGCCGAGCACACCTTCGCGATGTTAGAGCCGAAATCGCAACCCCAACCCAGCGTGCCCCTATTGCGGGATAATAAATGGTTGCTGTTTTGCCTGGGAATCTTGGCTTTAAAGTTCGTTCTTTTTGGGTTGGATTCGTTGCCCAAGTTCTATGCAGGCGATTCCAGGAGCTATCTGTGGACTGCCCTCACGGGCTGGATCCCGGAGGATCGCTCATTCTTGTATGGTTACGTCATCCGTTGGGTAGCCCTCTCAACGTCGACTCTGACATCACTCCTTGTGCTGCAGGTTTTCGCGGGAGCGATAATCGCGATTGTATGCACATGGATATGTTTGCGGATTTTTGAATTGCCACCCTGGATCGCATTTACTGTTGGCGTGCTTTGTTGCTTGGACCCGATCCAACTTTACTGGGAGCGGGCGGTTATGACTGAAACCTTAAGCCTGTTGTTTTATGTATTACTGCTGCAGGTGTCATTTTGTTACCTAAAGACGAAGAGAATACGTGATCTGTTGCTAATGCAGTTGATTGCGATTTTGATGCTTAGCTTCAGGATGAGCTACTTGATGCTTGTGTACGTGATCACCGTAGCGCTACCACTCATGGCGTTTTGGCCCTGGCGTCGTCGTTACAACTGGAAGGGTTTTGCGTTCATCCGGCTAAAAAAACGTGCCTTCAGTGTCCTGGCGCGACCGGCCGCCCACTGGCTCGTGAGTGTAGCCGCGATGTATGTTCTGCATAGTTCTTATCAACATGTCAATGGATTCCTATCCCATCGGGAACCGGGGTATCTTTACGTTACCGGGACCTATCTGCTTAGTTTTTGGGCACCTGCCCTGAAACCCAGTGATGCACCGGACAGTCGCTTGGCAGAGGTTATCAGAAATGGAAACACGTTTTCGATTGAAAAGCCTGACTTCCGGGGCGGGCAATTGTATCTAAAAGGGTTCCTAGTTGACGAGCTGCGTCAGATTGAACCGAATCCGAGGCGAGCAGAAGGGCTCGCGCGGGAAACGGCATTACGTGCTTTGAGGCGCGATCCCCTAGCCATTGCGCGTTTAGGATGGTGGACCTATCTCGAGTTTTGGCTCCGCGGCGTACACGCCCGGACAAAAGCCGATGTACTTGCGTCCGGTCAATGGAGTGACCAGGATATTGCTCGATTTGGGTTAACCGAGCGATTCCACCAAGTCGTGACACCGGTGAACGTGAGGCAACCGGTTACGTTTCTTGCGTGGTACTATGT
>JBKPRQ010000012.1:0-16384 GCA_046734635.1 Verrucomicrobiota bacterium | reverse complement strand
GCTGGGGGCAGTCGCAAACGTTTCGCAGTTTATCGTTTTATCTTTCTGAAGCAAAGAAAGATGAAAAGCTGAGAGGTGAATTGCCGGAAGAGAATGCAGTCGAAATCCGAAGTGCCGTCCACCTCTAGCCCGTGACTTTTACCGGTGATTGTTTACAATTTTTGAAAGATCAAACATGAAATCATCCGCAGTTTCTCCTGGTATTTCGCGCAGCGCCGAACACCAGACACTTGTCGACACGCACTTTCACTCGCGCGTCACGGAATGGAAGGATGTTTACGAACAAGAGGGAGTCGAGGGAGCGATTTATCGAAAGCGGCTGGACATAGTGTTGAGATGGATTGACGAGTTGGCGATTCCGAGGGGACAAAAGGTTCTTGAAATTGGATGTGGAGCGGGAAGATGCACTGTAGCACTGGCTCAGCGCGGTTATGTCATCCACGCGATGGATTCTGTAGAAGGCATGGTGAATTCCACGCAAGAGCATGCGAGTGAGGCCGGGGTAAGCTCTTCTGTGACGACCAGTCGGGGCGATGCCCACAATCTCCCTTTTCGAGACGGTAGCTTCGGACTGGTCTTGGCCATGGGCGTGATACCTTATCTTCACTTTCCGCAGAAGGCTTTGAAGGAAATGGTTCGGGTGCTCAGACCGGACGGCTTTCTACTAGTCACAGCAGGCAATCGTTGGCGGCTCAATGATGTCCTGGATCCATGGAGCTGTCCGTTGCTGCAACCGGCAAAAAGGATTATCGGAGCGACCTTGCGCCACTTTCGTAAGGCGCGGCCTGACGATCCTGGGCTGCCGCTGCGACTCGATTCATTGCGTGAATTAGACCGATGGCTTTCGCTCGCCGGACTTTCAAAGATCAAGGCAACGACAGTAGGATTTCCGCCCATCAGATTCCATGGTCGACCGATTTTTGGAGAACAAAGGTCGATCAGGTTAAACAACCGGCTGCAGGAGCTGGCCGATCGTGATGTGCCATGGATAAGATCGAGCGGAATGGACTACATCGTTCTGGCGAGGAAACAGTAGTTACTAATTCTCGACTACGTGTTACCGAATCATGTTCGACTGCTGTATACTAAGCCTTACAATTTAACCTTCTTGCATAATGTGCGGCATTGCAGGCCAGTTTAATTTTCAACGACGCGAACCCGTCGAGCGCGAGACAATTGCAAGGATGGCACGTTCCATCGCACATCGCGGGCCCGACGACGAAGGCTTCTTCGTCTCCGGTCCGGTCGGTTTGGGATTCCGGAGGTTGTCGATCATTGATCTCGCTGGCGGTCATCAGCCGATGTCGGACGCACAAGAAACCGTCTGGGTAATCTTCAACGGCGAGATCTACAATTACAGAGAACTGCGGAACCAGCTGCAAAACAAGGGCCATCAGTTCAGGACGAGTTCTGATACGGAAGTGATCATCCACGGTTACAAGCAATGGGGCACTGATGTCTTCAATCACCTAAACGGTATGTTTGGTCTGGCTATTTGGGATGTGCAGAAGGAACGACTGATCGTGGCCAGGGACGCGATGGGCATTAAACTCATTTATTACAAGATCGACAATGGAGCCTTAACTTTCGGTTCTGAAATCCGCGCTATTCTGGCTGCGCAAAAATCACGCCCCGATGTTGATCCTATGGCGTTGAATCTGTTTCTCCGTTTCCGCTATACGCCTTCTCCTTTGACGATATTTCAAGGCATTCGGAAGTTGGCGCCCGGTACCATGCTAGTTGTGGAGAAAGGCCAGTGCCGCGAAGAACGCTGGTACAAGTTCATCCCGACTCCTTTTCCGACTCCTAAGAAGAAGGAAGAAGCAGCTTCCGAACTGCTTGAGTTGTACAGAGGCGCGGTCAAGCGTCATCTGCTTAGCGACGTGCCAGTCGGAGTACTTCTGAGCGGCGGTCTTGACTCGGGTTTACTGCTGGCATTAATGAACGAACAAGGCGGCCCGTGGCCGGCCTATACGGTGGGCTACGGCGAGAGCTTCGAGGACGACGAGCTAACCGATGCGGCCGTGACCGCCTCTCTTTTAGGTGCACGGCATGTAAGGGTAAAGCTCGACCAGGCTGAGTTTGCACGCGCTCTTCCGAAAATCGTTGAATCTCTGGAAGAACCTATTGCGACATCGTCGATCGTTCCGATGTACTTTGTCTCGCAGCGCGCTCGGCAGGATGTAAAAGTTGCGCTGATCGGTCAAGGCCCGGACGAGTTATTCGGTGGTTACAACCGGCACCTCGGTATTCACTACGGAAATTGGTGGCGCGGGCTGCCAGCAGGTCTCCGATCGATGGCCGGCTTCGCCGTGAATCGATTGCCGCGCAATGAAATGTTAAAGCGCGGAGTTCGTTCGCTGGCGAGCAACGATCGGCTGGAGCGCTATCAGGATGTTTTCTCGCTGACGCCTGCGGAAACGATAGATGGTCTGTTTCGCGACGAAAATCTTCCTCAGAGGAATGGCCACGAATTAGTCGATTACTGGCGCGACTTACTCCCGCAAATAGAGCACACCGATGAGCTCGGAGGCTTCCAGCTTCTGGAAATCCGATGTTCATTGCCGGATGAACTGCTGATGTATGCTGACAAGCTCTCGATGGCCCATAGTCTCGAGGTCCGCGTGCCCTACCTGGATCGGACTGTGGTGGAGTACGTGCAGCGACTCGGCGCTGATCTTAAAGTCCGTAATGGAACTCGGAAGTGGCTACATCGACAGGTCTGCCAGAACTACCTGTCACCACAAATCCTAAAGAGAAAGAAACGCGGCTTCGCCGCCAACGTGGTAGACCAATGGTTTCACTCGTCACTGAATGGAGCGCTTCGGGAAGTGCTCATGGATGAAAGCTCTCTTATGTTTGGTTTACTTAACCCTAAGCCGGTACGAAGGCTGCTCGAAGGTCACCAATCCGGCCGCCAGGACAACCACAAGATTCTGTTTAGCCTGGTGATGCTGGAACAATGGCTGCGTGGGAGTTGGTCGCGTCGAGACCAACTAATCTCTGCGGCGCAACAAGAGATGGATGCTGCTCACTTGGTATCGTAGGCGAAACACAATGGCTACCTGCGCCAACGTTAAAATGGAAGAGATCCGCTCCTGCGGCAAGACGCTCTATGTCCCGTCAACCGAGATTTGTGGCCGGAGAGTTATCGTAACAGGCAAACGGATAAAAACAGCAGAGGTTAAGGATGAAACCGTGTTGGAAGGCGTGGTTATAGAAGACCCAAAATCATTTATTACCAAGCTAAAGGAAAGTGGCCTAACAGCCGACCTCTTTACGTTTGCGCAAAGGCCACCGGAGACTACGCCAAAATATGATTATCACTGGGGATGGGATAATTGGGCTACAATACCGACAGCTTGCTTTGAGGACTGGTGGGAAAATCTGCCTCAGGTGTCGCGAAAGAACGTAAGGCGCGCCGCCAAGCGTGGTGTAGTCGTAAAACTTACACCGTTTGATGATGATCTGGTAAAAGGAGTCCACAAGATTTATAATAGCATTCGGGTACGAGACGGAAGACTCTTCTGGCACTACGGGAAGGACGTTGATAGTGTAAGACGAGGCCTTGGAACGTATCTGGATCGAAGTGACTTTATAGGAGCGTATTTGGGAGAGGAACTTATAGGCTTCTTGAAACTGGTTTACGTTGACGATACAGCGACGATCTTTCATATCATCTCGATGGACGAGCATTATGACAAACGACCGCAAAACGCACTGATCGCAAAAGCCGCAGAGGTGTGCGAGCAAAAGGCCATCTCGCATCTGATCTACGGACAATTCATCTATGGCAACAAACGTCGGAGCTCGCTGGTGGAATTCAAGCGTCGAAACGGTTTCCAGCAGGTCAACTTTCCGAGGTATTATATTCCGTTGACCCTGAGGGGCGAACTATTTGTCCGACTGCGTTTGTACCGAGGCCTTAGCGGATTGCTTCCAGAGCCCATTCTTTACTTAGCTTTAAATTGTAGAGGCTGGTTTTACAAAAGAATCTCGAGCAACGTCACTTTACAACGCAATAAATTTGCCGGTGTAGCTCAACGTTAGAGCAACTGAATCGTAATCAGTAGATGGAGTGTTCGATTCCTCCCGCCGGCTCCCCACCTTAAAGTTGAGAGTATCTTCTTAATCGTAGGCTGAATTCCCCCGAAAAGTATGTTGCGTCTATTCTTACTACATCCGAAGAACCGGGACGGAATTACGGGTCCTCTAACTCGATATTCCCATGGTGAGACTCTGACCCTGCTTCATCAAGTGCCGCTGGGCGCCATCGAGGTCATCAATCTCCCGGGGCTTAATCGCATCCATGCGTGGTGTTGTCGCTGGATGTTCAGGGATAACTTCCCGAGTCTTTTCGGTTTCTTCTGCCGGCGAGGACCAATTGCCTTTGTAATTGGACCGATCAAACAGAGCAATGGCTTTCAAAAATTTGATCTCCAAAAGTACTTTATCCCGTTTACCCACAAAGGACCGTGGGCCTTGAATCTCCGGCTACATCGCGGTTTAAAGACCATGTTTCCGAATTGGCTCAAAAGTCCGTTGCATAAGGGAAGAGAATTCTGGCACCGGCTGAATAGCCGATAAGAAGCCAGCGCGGCGTTTATGCGGCTCTTTCAATCGACTATCTGCGTCGCCGAGGACCGGGAGGCATGGGAGCCGTCCCTCAGGGTGCTCTTGGCGAGCCTGAGTCTGCACTGTCCCGACGTGCCGATCAGCCTATTCTACCCTGTCGCTAACCAAGCATTTCGTCGATGGCTAAGTGAGTACCCGCAAGTACGGCTGCAGACAGAGTGCCTGAGGAATGGTTACGGCTGGAACGTAAAGCCACAGGCCATCATGCAATTGCTCGATGCTGGTTTCGACGAAGTTATCTGGATCGATTCGGACATCCTTGTCACCAGGGACATTCGTCCATTGGTCCATGCCCTCGACGAAGCAGTCTTTGTAGCCACAGAGCACACCTGTTCGCCGGATGGCTACGACCATGATGGAGCGGGACGTCGCGCGCAACTATGGCAACTTCCGGTCGGTCGTATTCTCCCCACTCCTCTCAATTCCGGCGTACTCCGGGCCACCCGGCGGCACTATCGCTTGATGGAACGATGGTGGGAGTTGCTACAATCCGATGAATACCAAACCTGCCAACGAAATCACGAGTGGCTGAAAAGACCCATTCACATGCAGGGCGATCAAGATGTATTAACTGCGCTATTGAGTTCTACCGAATTCGCCCATATCCCGCTTAGAGCGCTTCGCAGAGGTAAGCATATCGTTCAGTTTGACGGCGTATGGGGCTATACAACGGCCGAGCGGACGCGAAACTTGCTCGGTGGTGGGCCGACGTTCATTCATTCCATGGGCTGTAAGCCGTGGGTGGCGCGTTGGAAGTCGCGGCGACGCAATGACCTGAGAGAGTATTTGAAGATGGTATATGTCGATGTATCACCATACACTTTGTCTTCTGCCAAATTCCGTCCGGATTTGGGAGGTGACACAAGCTGGATGTCCGCACATTACAAGTTCAGCGCAATCCTTCGATCGCTAGCGATGCATCACCCAGCGCTCACCGGCCTTCCGATGGCCGTCTTTCTCGACATCGCTCGGCTAGCAAAACGTCTTTACGAGTCGATGTTTCGACAAAGATTTGGCACCAAATGATCTTGCCATATTTTAAAACAGCCTTGGGCAAGGCTTAGCGATCAAGCAGCGTTATCACATGAAGCGGCTTCAATGACATGAGTTCTTACTGGGATGTGCGAACCGGGCACCCTACGACCGATTTATGCTGCGTATTTTGCTGTTAGCCCCGGGTAGTAACCCGAATGGAATTACTGGGCCTCTTATTGGGTATTCCCATGGTGATGCCCTGGCGCGACTCCACGCAGTAACGCTAGTCATTGGTCGTGGTAACGAGGAGGCTGTGCGCCGCAGGCAGGGTCCATTTCATGCCATTGAGGTCATTAGCCTGCCTCGGCTCGATCGAATTTACGCCTGGTGCTTCCGTAAGATCTTTAGGAACAATTATCGCAGCCAAGTCCTGACAGCTTTTAACTATGTCTTTTGTCTGGCATTTGAATGGCAAGCCTGGCGCCAAACGCGAATCCGAATTAAGGAGGGTGAATTCGACGTTGTCTTGCGTCTTTTGCCTATTTCGTCCGTCTTGCCGAGCGCTTTTGCTTTCTTTCTCCGACGAGGGCCCATCCCGTTTGTGATTGGGCCCATCAACGGCGGTTTGCCATGGCCAGCGGGTTTCAGGCAAGCCGAGAGGCAAAAAGAATGGATTTCCGACCTGAGAAGTTTTTACCGGTTTCTACCTTTCGCTCGATCAACCTATCGCGATGCGGCCGCCATCATCGCGGGCTCCTCACACACCTATAACGAGTTCGCGGTTTACCGTGATAAACTATTTTTTGTTCCAGGAGAGAACGGGATCGATCCTTCACTTTATGCGAGTGTCTCCCGCAGCTCGCACCGCAGCGACAAGCTTGAATTGATCTTCGTCGGCGGCCTCGTCCCGTACAAAGCTTGCGACCTAGCTTTGCGAGCGGCCGCTTCGCTCCTGCAAACGAACAAAGCCCGTTTCACCGTCATCGGCGGTGGCCCCGAGCAGGCCGGCCTTGAGCAACTTACCAGGTCCCTGGGGATCGAGAAATTTGTCACGTTCTGTGGGAGCCTGCGGCATGGTGAAGTCATACAGCGCCTCAGTGCGGCCGATGTGCTGGTCTTTCCTTCGATTCACGAGTTTGGAGGCGGTGTGGTCTTTGAGGCTCTGGCGGTGGGCGCAGTACCAGTGGTGGTGGATTTCGGTGGACCCGGGGACATTGTTAATCCCGAGGTCGGCTTTAAAGTGCCTCTCACGAACGAAGACGACGTGGTGTTGCAGATCGAAAGGGTTCTGGCTACGCTTGCTCGCGATCCGGTTCTTGTGGACCGCTTGCGACAACAAGGGATGCGCTATGCCCGGGAATGCTTGAGCTGGGACGGTAAGGCGCAAACCATGACAAAGATCTTGGATTGGGCGGTAGGGAAAGGCCGGAAGCCGGATCTTCATTATTCAAAAGAAAATATGCCCCGACCAGAAAGACAACCGAACGATAGACCCGTTGTTGCGAATACGTTGTCGAAGTTGGCGCGGGCTGAGTAAAATAGTAAATATAGGACGGGGCGACCGAGTAGCTTAAGACAGCAACTCGCAAGAGCCGTTATACGGCCCAAGTCTTATCCCAGATTTAAATGCATTCCCTGTCCGCCAATTTTTCTATGGTCGAGTTGATTCCTATTCTGTGACCTCCGTACCGATATGCCCGGCATTGTTGGAATAATCAGCCAGAGACCGCTCGAAGAATGCGGGAGACTGGTGAAATCCATGCTCAGTTCCATGGAACACGAGTCGTTCTACGACTCGGGCTTGTATTGTGTGCCTGAGATAGGGATCTACGCTGGGTGGGTGGCACACGAAAACTCCCTGGCCGCGGGGCAGCCTTTCGTCAACGAGGCCAATGATGTTGTGCTCCTCCTTTCAGGCGAGTGTTTTGTAGACGATCAAATGCGCGTCCAGCTCACGCAAAAAGGACATGAACTTGGACGTGTAGCCGGCAGTTGGCTCGTTCATCTTTACGAAGAAGAAGGCGATTGCTTCTTTGAGAAATTGAATGGTTTATTTAGCGGGTTGCTTATTGATAAACGACAAGGTAAGGCGTTTCTCTTCAATGACCGCTATGGAGTTGAACGCGTCTACTGGCATGAGGCTAAGGACACGACCTATTTCGCCAGCGAAGCCAAGGCGCTGCTGCGAGTTTTACCAGAGCTCAGAAAATTTGATCAGGAAGGCGTCTCTGAGTTTTTGACGTTCGGGTGCACGTTGGAGCAGCGAACTTTGTTTCGAGGCGTTCAGTTGCTCCCCGGAGCATCAGTGTGGTCTTTTGAAAACGGAAAATGTCACAAGGAGAGATATTTTTTCCCGGAGACTTGGGAGTCTCAGTCTGTCCTTTCAGCCGACTCCTTTGCGGCTCAGTTCCAACAGACATTCAAACGAGTTTTGCCACGATATTTCGAATCAGAATCACGGGTTGGTATTTCTCTGACTGCTGGTTTGGATAGCCGCATGATCATGGCCTGCCTGGCGACCGACGGAGAAAAGCAGATCTCCTATACTTTTGCGGGCCCGCGACAGGACACGCTGGACACTCGGCTAGCTGGACGAGTGGCAAGGATATGCGGCTTGGAACACAAGGTTCTCCGCTTGGGTTCCGATTTTTTCTCGAAGTTCGGTTCGCTTACCGATCAAACGGTTTATATAACCGACGGCTGCGTGGGGCCTTTGGCAGCTCATGAGATTTACTTAAATAGACAGGCCAGGCAGCTCGCACCTGTGCGTGTCACCGGCGTTTTTGGCGGCGAAATTTTAAGGGGAGTATCGATGTTTAAACCCTTTCCCCTCGCACGAGGACTCGTGAATCCGGACCTGGATCAGTCGATACGTTCGCTCGAAGCGCGGTGGACACGCACTGGTCAGCATCCGGTAACCTTTACAGCCTTTCGTGAGATACCGCAGAAGCGTTTCGGAACTCCGGCGGCAAGTCGGTCCCAGCTCAGTTTTCGGACGCCTTACCTGGATAACGAACTCGTCGCCCTCGCCTATCGAGCCCCCGAGAGTCTCCGAACGTCACCTCTTTTGCCTTGGTCCGTCGTTCAGAACAATCGCCAGGCTCTCAGCTGCATCCCTACAGATATGGGAGCAGTCGCGACAGGCTCCGGGTTGGCTAGAGCACCAAGGCAGATTGTTTCCAAAGCCGTTTGCAAGCTTGACTACCTATATGCTGAGGGACTGCCTGACTGGCTATCCCCGTTTGATAACTTTTTCGATCGGCTTGGTTCCGGCCTAACGCTTTTCGGATGGCATAAGTTCTTGCACTATCGGAAATGGTTCAGGCGAGAACTGGCCGACTATGTAACGAGCGTAATCAAGGAAGAACAGAGCCGCCGCAGTCCCTTCTGGAATCCCGATTTTCTTGAAACCGTGGCACGCGAGCACATAATTGGGCGAAGGAATTATGTTCGTGAAATCGACGCGGCGCTCACGCTCGAAGCCGTAGACCGGCTCCTTTTACGTAATGTGCCTCGCGAACCTGAACAGCCAGTGCGTGCAATTTCACGCGAAGAACCAGTTTCGATTTAGCAAATGGCAGCGGCGAGCCCAGCCATCGAGCGGCGCTCCACCTAACTGCTCGCAATTTATGGCCATCATTTGTCGCAAATACAAACTGCTGTTTATAATGACTCCACGAACAGCATGTACAGCAATCGGAGAATTACTCTGCGACCATTATGATGGAGAATTTTTGCCTGGGGAAGATATTCTCGACTGCCGTGGATTTATATCCGTTCAGAAAAAGCACAGCACCCTGTCGCAGTTGCTTTCGCACAACCTGTTGACGGCGAGTCAGGCAAAATCGCTGCTCAAAGTGGCGGCTGTGCGGAATCCGTTCGATAGTCTGGTCTCGTTGTACTTTAAGCAGCGTCTTAAGTATCAGCCGTTGCTTGCCGATCCATCTTCCTGGGTGCATCGCTTGCCCGGTTACGCCGAGAGCATGAGATATGCAGGCACGCATTCGTTCGATCGGTGGGTGCTTAGAGCGTCTTACAAAAAAGTTATTAAGAGGGTGTTGGGTGTGCGATCATCGATGTTCGCCGACCACACAAACGGCGCGGACGCGATCATAAGATTCGAAAGTATGGAGGAGGACTTGAAAAAGGCTTTCAATCGAGTAGGGATCGATTGGAAAGCGGATATACCGAACGTAAACCGCACCGACGAAAGAACTGATCGCGATTATCGCTCATTCTATTCTCGATCTGCAGCGCTCGCCGTGGCGGCGGCGTATTCTTACGATTTGAAAACATACGGTTATCGATTTTGACAACGGATCATCGTGACTCCATAACGCGCAATGAAAACCTTAATTATCAAGATAGGCGCCACGGGCGATGTGGTAAGAACGACGCCATTGCTCAGCCGATTGCCCGGTCAAATTACATGGCTGTCGTCGCCAACGAATACCGAGTTATTACAGGGCTTTAAGGAGAACATTCGGAGCTTCGCTTGGACGCACCGACAAAGAGCCTTAGATACTGACTATGATCTCGTCATAAACTTGGAGGATACACTGGACGTTGCACAATTTCTGAAAACGCTGCGATTCAAAGAGATCTTCGGCGCTTACATCGATTCTAACAGCTCGTTGCGCTATACAGAAAATTCCAAATGCTGGTTTGATCTCAGCCTTATTAGTTCCTATGGCCGGCAAGAAGCTGACCGGCTGAAACTGGTCAACCGAAAGAGCTATCAGGAGTTGATCTTTAGCGGGCTTGGCTTTGGCTTTACCGGTGAGCGCTACGTGCTCCCTCGTCCAATTGAGACCTGCCTGTCAGGCGATGTGGCCATAGCAGCCGATGCCGGGCCGATCTGGCCAATGAAAAAATGGGCCTACTACGAGGAGTTGAAACAGCAGCTTGAAGATCGAGGCTTGGTCGTCAATGTCCTGCCGAAAAGGCCGTCGCTTCTTGAACATTTGGCTGATGTACGAAACCATGGATGTCTGATAAGCGGAGACAGTTTACCGATGCATTTCGCGCTTGGCACACGTACGCGATGCGTGACTCTGTTTACCTGCACGAGCCCGTGGGAGATCTACGACTATGGGATTCAGAAGAAGATAATTTCGCCACTCCTCGAGGAATTCTTCTACAAACGAGGCTATAACGAGCGCGCGACAACAGCCATAACTGTCGATCAGGTATTCGATGCGGTGCTAGCGCAGTTGGAGGCGACGGAGCCAACGGCGAACTGATCGCATTACTATCAAATGACGCACCTACTGCAAGAGAAGACCGAGGCCAGCCGCACGTTGCCACAAGGCAGTGGTCACTGGTCAGCAGTAGCAAGTCGGAAGTCAGACGTTACCGGTCAGATCACTCAGTCATCAGGTGTCGGTGATCCGTCTTCGGTCATCGGACATCCAACTCTCAGCGTCGCCTTACTCACCGGCGGCGGGGACAAGCCTTACGCGCTTGGCATGGCAGCCGCACTTACCTCGGCAGGAATATCGGTTGATTTCATCGGCAGCGATGACCTGAATGTACCCGAGGTGGTCACTAATCCGCGAGTAAATTTTCTGAACCTGCGAGGGGATCAACACTCGGAGGCAAGTTCAATGGCGAAGGTGTACAGGGTATCAAAGTATTACTTCCGGCTCATTAGTTATGCAGCGACGGCAAAACCAAAGCTCTTCCACCTGCTTTGGAACAATAAAATTGAGCTCTTCGACCGCACAGTGCTGATGCTCTACTACAAATTGCTGGGCAAACGGGTCGTGTTCACAGCTCACAACGTGAATGCGGGTAAGAGGGATCAGAACGATTCATGGCTAAATCGGCTTACACTCAAGATTCAATATAGCTTAAGTGACCATGTTTTTGTTCACACCGACGGAATGAAAAACGAGATGATCTCCGAATTTAGTATCCCTGAGGAAAAGATAAGCGTAATTCCATTTGGAATTAACAGCACCGTTCCGAACACAAGCCTTTCGAGTTCTGAGGCAAAGCGACAACTCGGCATTAGCAGAGGCGATAGAACCCTGCTGTTTTTCGGGAACATTGCGCCTTACAAAGGGCTGGAATATTTGATCGCTGCTTTTGACGAGCTGTTAAAAAAAGACCGCGGGTACCGTCTGCTTATTGTGGGGAAGCCGAAGAGAGCCGAGACCTATTGGAATCAGGTTCGACATAGCATTGCAAGCAGCGGCATTGGGGACCGTCTCATTCAGAAGATCGAATATGTCCCGGATGAAGAAACTGAATTGTATTTCAAAGCGGCCGACGTGTTAGTTCTCCCATACACGCGTATATTCCAAAGTGGCGTGCTTTTCCTGGCGTACAATTTTGGATTGCCTGTGGTCGCCGCGGACATCGGAAGCTTGAAAGAAGAAATTATCGAAGGACAAACCGGCCTTGTGTTCAAAGCGCAGGATTCATCCGATCTGGCAAGGAAGACCGAAGATTACTTCACCAGCAAATTATTCCATAACCTTGAAGCTCGCCGGGCGGAAATTAAGGCCTACGCTAATGAGCGGTATTCCTGGGAAAAAGTGGCCACGATAACGACATCAGTATATGCGAAAATGCTTCGATAAATAGGAATTGCGGTTCGCCAAAAACAAGACCGCACTATCAAAATGGTTGAAACTCTTATTCCTGAATTACTGCTGAAACTTGATAGGATGTATAATCGATATACGTCATTTCCGCGTGGCCGAGGTGCGTTTGCCCGCATGTTTTGTTGGGGTGTAAGGAATTGGGGCTTCAAACCGCCCGTATTCCGCTTAAGATCAGGCATTGTCTTCGAGTATTCGCCTCTCGCGGCAAATGACGCTGTAATTCGGGATCTTTTAATCCATGATGTATTGGAGCCCCAACAAACCGAGTTAATAAAAGACTTGCTACCCGAGAATGGCATTTTCCTCGACGTAGGGGCAAACATAGGTTATTTCTCGATTGTCGCCGCAAGGATGCTCGGCGCCGGCGGCCATGTATTCGCGTTCGAACCGGTCGATACAACATACAAAATACTTTGTAAGAATATTCAACTCAATGGGCTGAATAATCTCGTGACGCCCATAAAGCTCGCATGCTTCTCCGCCCCAGGTGAAATGGCGATGACACAATCTGAGGAGCCGAGTAAATCATGCCTAAGTTATTCCGAGACCGCGAATACTGAGAAAGTTTCCATCACAACGCTCGATGATTTTGTTGAGCAACGAGGTATTAGCGTCGTTGACTGCATAAAAATCGATGCGGAAGGCAGCGATTTCGAGGTAATAAGAGGTGCACGCAAGACAATTGAGCGGTGCAGACCCGCCGTTATATTGGAAACTGATCACCTTGGACGCTTTGGCAGTTCCAAACTCGACGTATCAAGCTTCTTCGAGTCGATTGATTATTCTATTTCGGAAATCAAATGCGACCATTCAATTGATTTACTCTGCTTGCCTGGTAAATACGTTAGACAACGAAGGGCGTTTGTGGCCACCGAATTGAAAGGCTTCAAAGCGCAAGGCGGTCCTGCTGCCAATTAAACGGACAGGGCCCAACCTATCGGCCCGGAAGACGAAGTTCAAACCTGCTGAAGCGATGGGTCTTGATTTTTCAAATACTGTGAAATCCGAAGAGGGGCGTACCGTCTCCTCATTGCCTTCGACGACAGCCACCGTCGAACAACATTTTGAAACGCGTCATCTGCTGACGAATCTGAGACAGCGGACGATCTCCAGCGGCCTTATCACTGCGTCGGCGCAGGGTGCCCAGTTCTTCCTGAATCTGGCATACATCATGGTGCTCGCCCGCCTGCTTGCGCCGGAAGAATTTGGGCTGGTCGCCATGGTTACAACCGTCATGGGTTTTCTCCGTATTTTTCAGGATGCCGGGCTCTCGACGGCCACGGTGCAGCGGCGGGAGATTACCCATGGACAAGTCTCCAATCTGTTCTGGGTAAATGTTGGCGTGGGAGGTGTTATTACACTGCTTGTTGCCGCCTCGGCGCCGGGAATCGCATGGTTCTATCATGAACCCCAGCTTGTAGGCATCACCCTCGTGCTTTCAACCACTTTTCTGATAGCGAGCTCGACGGTTCAACACGTTGCCCTGTTGAATCGACAGATGCGCTTTGGGGCAATCGCGATGATCGACACTGTTTCGATGCTGGCCGGTTATCTCACTGGCACTGCCATCGCGCTATTGGGATATGGCTACTGGGCGCTGGTCGGCGCCAGTGTCATCCAACTCGCCATCAGATTTGTGTTGGCCTGGTTAGTTTCAGGGTGGCGACCTCAATTACCATCGCGCAACACTCAAACCGGGCATCTGCTGACCTTCGGCGCGAACCTTACCGCTGGAACCCTAATGGTCTCGCTGGCCAGGGGAACGGACAATCTTTTGATCGGGCGGTTTTTCGGTGCCGCGGCAGTCGGCCTTTATTCCCGGGCCTCCATTCTCCTCATCCGACCGCTACAACAATTCATGCAGCCAATCAATACAGTGGTGATTCCCGCCCTGTCCCGGGTACAAACTGAGCATGACCGGTATCGCCGAGCGTTCCTTCAAGTGTTCGAAACGATTGCGCTCCTGAGCTTCGTGTTGACAGGCCTGCTCCTGGCATTAGCCCACCCGCTGACACTGGTCGTGCTTGGTCCGAAGTGGGAAGCAGCTGCCGTGATCTTCGCGAATTTTACCATAGCGGCACTAACCTATCCGCCTACCAGTGCGTCCACATGGTTGTTCGCCAGCCAAGGACGTGGGAAGGACTGGGTCCTTGCGAGTTCGGTCGTCTCGGTTGTCACGCTCTGCTCGTTCCTGGTCGGTTTGCCATTCGGTCCCGCCGGTGTAGCGATATCCTATTCGGCCTCGTGTGTCCTAATACAGGTGCCATTTGTCTATTACGTGGCCGGCCGGCGCGGTCCGGTAAGCGTGAAAGACCTGTGGATCGGAAGCTTGCGGCATTTGCCTGTTTGGGGAGTGGTTTGCGGCACGACCTGGTTTGCACGTACCTTTGTTTTGAATGCTCATTCTTGGATCCAATTACTTGTGTGCGCTCCTGTAGCACTGCTGGCTGCGGCCGCATACATCGGCATTTCTAGTCCTTCTCGGCGTGTGGTGACAAACCTGCTCTCCATGATTTGGGAGTTGAAAAATGCACGCTCGGCTTCAGCCGGACGAAATTCGAGTGTCGCAGCGGAACAGATCTCTTAATCAAGAGACTCTTGAACCAGTATGAACGTTCCCTGTTTGTTTACGGCTCATTTCCACTCTTACCCGTCCCTAATTCCTCGCTCGCCTTCAGCAAGAATGTAGAAAGGGCGCATGCCTGGCATCAGTGGCCGGGCGGCCTGCAATCGTATGAGTTGCACATATCCTGAGGCAGACCTTATTGGTAGAACAAAATGGAACCTTTAGTATCCATTCTTATCCCTGCCTATAATTCCCAACGCTGGATAGCCGACACGCTTAAGTCTGCGCTGGAACAAACCTGGCCGAAGAAAGAAATCATCGTGGTGGATGACGGTTCTACTGATCGGACCCTGCACATAGCGAAGCAATTTGCCTCGAAAAGCGTTCAAGTCGTCTGCCAACCCAACCAGGGCGCGTCGGTGGCAAGGAATACGGCATTTTCTCTCTGTCAGGGAGATTACATTCAATGGCTGGACGCGGATGATCTCCTTGATCCGCATAAAGTAGAGAAACAATTGCGAACGCTGGAGAATTGCACAAGCACGCGGACCCTTCTGTCGGGCGCCTGGGGTTACTTTATTTATCGAAAAAGGAAAGCTCGATTTTCGCCAACGCCGCTATGGCTTGATCAAACGCCGCTGGAGTGGTTGATGAAGAAGATGGGAAATAATCTGCAAATGCAGACGGACAATTGGCTCGTGAGTCGGCAGCTTTCGGAAGCCGCGGGGCCTTGGGATCCCAGGCTGTGGAAGAACAATGACGGCGAATATTTTTGTCGAGTCATGATGGCCAGTGATGCCATCCGATTCGTTCCGGATGCCAAGTCCTATTACCGGGCTGCTGGATTTAGCTCGGTAACGCATATCCGCGGGTCGAATAAGAAACTGGAATCATTGTTTCTTTCCATGAAGTTGCACATTCGCTATCTCCGGTCGATGGAGGACAGCGAAAGCACTCGACGTGTGTGTGTGAATTATGTTCGAGGGCGATTGTCCGACTTTTATCCGTATCGCCCGGATCTTGTGGAAGAGCTAAAACGAGTGATCTCAGAGCTTGGTGGCCAATTCGAAGAGCCACGTTTGCCTTGGAAATACAATTGGATCGCGAAAAATTTTGGCTGGCGCGTTGGCTGGCAAGCGTACCATGAGCTGCCAAAGGTTAAGGCATCATTAATAATCGCGTGGGAAAAGGCTATGGATCGGTTAGAGAGTCGAACCTTGGCTGCTTAGCGAGCATGAAGCGGAATTGCACCGAAGCACGAAACGCCGTGATGCGAAGAAAGCGTTCCCTTGCTAGTTGGGAGCCCACCGCCGGAGGGAGCTACCCCTTTGATTTTTCGCACAAAAAGTTCTGGGGAATTTTCGAGCTAAAGGAACGTTGGTCCCTTTCATTGCGTGGCTGGTCCTTGGTTGTAGGGATAGTGGTACTTGTGCCGTTTGCGTTCGTCTGGCAGGCTTATCCATTCCTGGCCGTAACGCATCGCGTGAACGCCAATATCCTCGTAGTCGAAGGTTGGGTTCGTGAATATGCGATTGGTGCGGCGCTGGAAGAATTCCAAGGTAACCACTATCAACGCGTTTTCAGCACGGGCGGGCCT
>JBKPRQ010000011.1:0-38089 GCA_046734635.1 Verrucomicrobiota bacterium | reverse complement strand
ACTGAGCCCTCGGCCGTCATTACGTTTCCACCGAGCTCGGCACACAAATGGATTTTGCCAAACGGGCTGACGATGATTGTTCAGGAGGATCATAGCGCGCCTGTAGCAAGCGTACAGGCTTGGTGCGGGACGGGAAGCATCGACGAGGACCAGCATCTCGGAGCGGGGTTGTCCCATATTCTCGAGCACATGCTCTTCAAGGGAACAAAGAGCCGAGGCAAGAATGAGATCGCGCAAAAAATCCAGGACGTCGGTGGCTACATCAACGCTTACACGTCTTTCGATCGCACCGTTTTTTGGATCGATGTGCCGAAAGATGGTGTCGCTACCGCGCTCGATATTTTGGGGGATGCGATGATGAACTCGACTTTGCCGCCGGAGGAATACCAGAAAGAACAGGAAGTGATCCGGCGCGAGTTCGCGATGGGCATGGATGATCCCGATCGCATGGCCGGACTGCTCCTTTTTTCAACCGCGTACCAGGTGCATCCCTATCGCTTTCCGGTCATTGGTGAGATCGAAATCTACAACCAGCTCACCCAGGAGCAGGTGATGCAGTATTACAAAACGCGCTACGTTCCGAACAACCTCACGTTCATCGTCGTCGGCGATGTCGATGCAGAAAAGATCCACCAACAAATGGCGGACTTGTTCAAGCCGTACCCCGAGAAATCACTTCAGCCGGTTTTCATTCCTGCGGAACCGCCGCAGCTTGGTCGGCGGGAAGCGCATCAGGAATTTGCCACGGAGCTGACGCATCTCTCACTGGCATGGCACATCCCGGCGGTCACCAATCCAGACGTACCGGCGCTTGATCTGCTTTCAACGATTCTCGGTGAGGGACGCAGCTCGCGTCTGTATCGGCGCGTTCGCGAAGAGGCCGGCCTTGCGTTTCGCATATCGGCATTTTCTTACACGCCCGGCGATCCCGGTTTGTTCGGCATCGATGCGATGGTTGATCCAAAGAAACGCGAAGCAGCTGAGCAAATGGCCCTGCGCATTGTTGACGAGGTGAAACAAGCAGGTGTCACCGCGGATGAACTGGCCAAGGCAAAAAAAATCATGCTTAGTCATCACTTCGGTGCCCTCACGAGCATGCGGGGCCAGGCCTCGGACATTGGATCGAACTGGTTGCTTACGCGCAACCTGAATTTCAGCCGGGATTACCTGGACGCTGTACAGAAAATATCGGTCGAAGATATCAAACGCGTCGCGGCAACTTATCTGACCGAGCAAAACCTAACGGTGATCTCACTGAATCCAAAGGGCTCGCTCGCCGGCAAAGCCGAGGGTCCCAAGGTCGTGGCTGCCGGTGAGATCCAAAAATTCGAACTATCAAACGGATTACGCCTTCTGGTTCGTGAAGATCCACGGCTGCCACTCGTAGCGATGGGCGCAGTTTTTCGCGGCGGTCTGCTCGCGGAGAATCCGCAGGACAACGGCATCACCCATCTGATGGCGAAAGTGTTGTTGAAAGGAACCAAGACCCGCACCGCTGAGCAAATCGCCAACGAGATTGAGGCGGTAGGCGGTTCCATTTCGGCCGAGTCCGGCAACAACAGTTTCGGTGTGTCGCTCGATGTGATGAAGCCCGACCTGAAACTGGGTGTGGATTTGCTCTCGGACGTCTTGCTCAACGCCACGATGCCGGAAAAAGCGGTCGCCCGTGAAAAGGAAATCCAGATCGCAGCGATCCAGCAGGAAGAAGAACAACTGACATCAGTCGCACGCAACATCATGCGACAGGCGCTTTTTCCACAGCACCCTTACGCGCTGCGTGGCAATGGTTCGGTCGAATCTGTTAAAGGTCTAACCCAAAAAGATTTGGTCGAATTTCGCGATCGTTATGTTGTCGCGAAAAACGGTGTGATCTACGTGTTTGGCGTCGTGAAGGCTGGCGAGGTGAAACAGCTTGTTGAACAGGCCCTGGACAAGATGAAGTCCGGCGCGCTTGCGCTGACCGATGCAAAGCCGTCTACCCCTCTGGGCAAAACGGAAACCGTCGAAAGCCGCAAAGAGAAGGCGCAAGGAGTGATCATGGTCGGCTTTCGCGGGGCGAGCCTGTCGAGCCCGGACCGTTACGCGCTGGAATTGATCGATGAAGCGAGCAGCGATCTCGGCTCGCGTTTTTACATCCGGATTCGCGAGCAAATGGGTTTGGCTTATTACGTGGGAGCAAGCCAGATGCAGGGCTTGGTGCCTGGTTTGTTTGCATTCTATCTCGGTACCGATCCACAGAAAATCGAGAAGGTGAAGGAGGCAACGCTCGATGAAATCCACAAGCTCGCAAACGAAGGGCTCACCGCCGAAGAATTGGCGCGAGCGAAAAAGAAATTGATCGGGCAACAAGAGATTGCGAATCAAAGCAACGACTCTTTTGGTTATCATTGCGCGCTCGACGAGCTATACGGACTCGGGTTTAATTATTACAAGCAACTTGAGCATGATGTGGACGCAATAACCCTCCAGGATATTAAACAGGTGGCCGCGAAATATTTTCGCGATCAACCGTATGTTTTGGCCACAGTGCGACCTCCAGAAGGCTCCGCAGCCGCGAAACAGAAATATGAAGGAACGGCGGTCTCTAGTCCGCCGTCCGAAACCCCGCAAGAGAAATGAGCCATGGCTGAAGTTCAAAAAACCACGCTAAGCGGCGAGCTTTCGCAGCGCTTCATTGAATTTGTGGTGATGCACGCACAAAACGCCGCCTTGTTTCTTGGCCAGATTCCAAACCCAAGGACCGGTGAAGCGGAAATCAATCTCGACCTGGCCAGAATGTTCATCGACCAACTCGCCATGATTCAGGAGAAAACGCGGGGCAACCTGAGCAGCGAAGAGGCAAAAGTGCTGAGCAACGCGCTTTCCAATTTGCAAATGGCGTACGTAGAAGCTTCGAGGGAACCTGGTGCGGCGCGACCGCCGGGCGCTCCGGAAAGCGCCGCAGAACCCGAACCAGCCGGAGCCGCGCCAATAGCCGGGTCCGAGCAAGCAGCAAAACCGGAGTCCGAACCGTCAGCGCCGATCAAGTCAGCTGAGTCCGAGACCGAATCGCGAAAGAAATTCACGAAAAGTTACGGGTCGTAACTGTAAGTGCGCGCGTCAACTGTAGCCACCGCCCTGCGGCTGGTCTCTCACTCGAATTATCCTTAGTGTGAACGGCTCACGGAGCCGTGGCCACAAGACTGAGATTCGCTTATTCAGATTGGATTTTGCAAAGTTCGTGATCGAGTGGACGCGATCATGAGGTCGCCGCGGCGAGCGCTACCCTAGCGCTGGCTTGTCCGCTCGGCGGGAGTAGAGCGCGGACGTGATTTTGCTCGTGCAGTTTTGCGCACGTTGATTGTTCCGTGACCGGGCGCCGGAGTCGGTGATGCCTCGGCGTATTTTTTCGTCGTAGGCCAGATCAAACGCCACGGCTGAGTCTTAATCGTTTCGCTGAATTGCTTGATGTTCTCACCAGCCGGTCCGAGATCGGTAGTCGCGACCTTTAATTTCTCGGACGAGTTCCGTAGGTTTCTCAGTGTCACTTCGATATTGTCGTTGTCCGTCAGGCTGGTGCTGATTTTTTGGATATTAGCCAGCGAATTCGAGAGCGCGCTGTCGGGCGCAGTCAGATCGGAAAGATGCTGGCCGAAGGTCTTGAACTGACCGAGTGCAAGCGTCAGCTCGGAGTTTTCGTCGGTGAGACGGTTAATGTTTTGAGCTGTCTGCTGAAGATCTTTCATTGTGTTGGTCGCTTCGGCTGCGACCGGCTTAATTACCTCCAGCATTTTGGCCGCGGCTTCGCCCAGGTCAGGCGTACGTTCCCCGGCAAATATCTCGCCGTCTTTAGCGCGTCCAGATTTCTCAGTGCCCTGGGTAATGTCGATGGCCATGTCGCCAAGTAATCCGAGCTGAATCATCCGCGTCTTGGCGTCGCGATAGACCTTGGCGCTTTTGTCTACCTGCACATCGATTCGCACTTCAAATCTCTGCTTGCCCGGCGTGGGAGAAGGGGTCGAAGTGGCGTTGGCTTCGGGCGGGTTGACCGCCGCGGCCGCTTGCTCTGCCTGCTTTTCTTCTTCGGGTGATACCGGGGAATACAATTTCTGCACCTGTCCAATCTTGCGACCTGCCAGCATGACCGGCGCGCCCTGTTTAATTCCAACCGCGTTATCGAAGTAAATTTTGTAGGTCACCAGCGGGCGGAACAGCCCAGGTGCGCCGAGCAAGACCAAAAGAAAAGCGACTACCGCGATCGTGCCGATCACGAGCAGCCCAGTCATGATTTCATTTCTTTGTAATTGCATCGAGACTGCCTTCCAGAATCGGACCTTCGGTGCTGCCGCTCACGAACTGCGCGACCACTGGATTTTTGGAGTGTTTGAATTCCTTGGGTTCGGCTTCGTCAATAATTTTTCCTTGATACAACATAGCCATTCGCGTGGCGATGCGAAAGGCGCTGTCCATTTCGTGGGTTGCGGTAATGGATGTGACCTTCGATTTCTCGCTTAGGCTGATAATTAACTCGTCGATCACCGAGGCAATGACGGGGTCCAGGCCGGCCGAGGGCTCGTCCAGTAGAAGCAGTTCGGGATCGAGTACCAGCGCGCGCGCCAGCGCAACCCGCTTTCGCATCCCACCACTGAGCTCTTCCGGCAACAGCTCCTTGGAATCGTCCATTCCAACGAGCTCGAGTTTTTCATCGACAATCTTGTCAATCTCGCTGCGCGATTTATCGGTCAGCTCTTCCAGGGGCAACGCAACGTTATCCCGCACATTGCGCGAACTCAGCAGTGCTGAATACTGAAAGACCATGCCAATGTGCTGTCGCACTCGTTGAAGTTTCCGCCTGGATAGGCGCGTAATTTCAAATTGCTTGAAAAAAATCGAACCGGAATCGGGCCGCAGGGTACCGAGAATCAATCGCAAAATCGTACTCTTGCCACTGCCACTCTGACCCATGATTACCAGACGTTCCCGCGGCTCGATTTTGAGTGAAACACCGTCGAGCACTTTTTTTTCCTCGAACCGCATCTGCAGATTGCGCAGTTCGACCATCTGCGGCGGGGTGCTCACGTCGGATAGAACGTCGTGTAAATGACGTTGTAAAGCGTATCGAAACCGATCACCGCGGTGATTGCAGTAACAACGCTAGCCGTCGTCGACGCACCTACTCCGGCGGCACCGCCTTTTACTGTCAGTCCCCGGTAGCAGGCAATCGCGGCGATAAGCAAGCCAAACAGAAAGCTCTTTAAAATGCCGGTGATAATGTCACGAATGAGCAATGAATCTTTCACAAGATCGAGAAAATAGGGGAAGGCAATACTGAAATAGGCTTTGCAGACCAGGCTGCTGGCGAATATGGCCGCAATGTTCGAAGCCATGGAGAGACAAGGCATCAGCAAGACCAGGGCGAGCATTCGCGGCGCAACCAAGAAGCGTAACGGCCCGATGCCCATGGCCTCGATCGCCTCGACTTCTTCGGAAACTTGCATCGTGCCGAGCTCCGCTGTAAACGCCGCCCCGATGCGCGCTGCGAGCATGATGCCAGTGAGCAAAGGCCCAAGCTCGCGCGTAAAAGCAATTGCAACCAAACCGGGAATCAGGCGCTCCGTTCCAAAACGTTGCAACTGGTAGCCCGTCAGCAGGGCCATGGTCAGGCCGAGAAAAAACGAAACCAGTCCGACGAGCGGCACCGAATCGACACCCGCGCGTTCGGTATGGCGAAAGAAACTGGCGGCACTGAACGGAACGCGTCCGTATTGAATCCGCTCAAGGGTTTCTTCGAACGTGTTTACAATGAACCAGAAAACGCCACCTACTTCGCGAAGAAAATAGCGCGTAAAATGGCCGATCCCCTCGGCTATCACAATGGGCGGCGGTTCAGCGTTCGCCATGGAGGAGAAGTTGCCTCACTTCGCGGTGGGGAAAAGAGCAAAGTTGCCTGGAGCGCCGTTACAGCCATGGGCGTCGACCGCGGCGGTTGTACACATGCAAGAGTCCGGCATGGCCGAGGTCGGCGCCCCGGCTACATTGATTTGATGACAGGCGCGGCACGTTTCGGAGCTAATTGCTTCTTTGCTTTCATGCTCTTTAGTGCAGCGTCGTCTGCTCTGGGCCAGGAGCCAGTTGCAGCGGAAAAGCGCCCTGACACTCAGCCAAACATGGAAACAAGAAAGATTAGGCTCGCGATCCACGGCGGCGCCGGAACAATCGATCGGAGCAGGATGACGCCGGAGCGCGAACGCGATTATCGCGCCGGACTGGAACACGCGCTCACGGCTGGTTACCAAATCCTCGAGCGCGGAGGCTCAAGTCTCGACGCAACGGAGGCTGCTGTGCGTGTACTCGAAGACGACCCGCATTTCAACGCGGGCAAGGGCTCCGTGTTTACGAGCGCAGGTACGAACGAGATGGACGCAGCAATCATGGATGGCAAAACGCTCGCTGCCGGCGCGGTCGCTTCGTTGGAACACATCAAAAACCCAATCAGCCTCGCACGGATGGTGATGGAAAAATCTGGACACGTCATGATGGACTGTGAAGGCGCAGAGTCGTTCGCGAAAGAAAACGGGATCGAACTGGTGGACCAGAAATATTTTTTCACGCAAGACCGCTGGGACGCTCTGCAGAAGATGAAGGCCGCTGAAAAAAATCGCACCAGCGGTTCCGGGAACGCGGTTTTGATTACCGATCAAGATCGGCATGGCACGGTGGGAGCAGTAGCGCTGGATCAAAACGGGAATCTTGCCGCAGCAACTTCAACCGGCGGCACAACCAACAAGCGGCCGGGACGTGTTGGCGATACGCCGGTCATAGGCGCAGGCACTTACGCAAACAACGCCACGTGTGCCGTTTCAGCGACAGGCGACGGGGAATATTTTATCCGCGCGACCGTTGGACGCGATGTTTCGGCTTTGATGGAATATCGCGGGATGTCTCTCAAGGACGCCGCCCAGGCTGCCTTGGACAAGGTCGCGAAGCTTGGCGGCGCCGGCGGACTAATCGCGGTCGATTACCAGGGAAACATTACTTTGCCATTCAACACCGGTGGAATGTATCGGGGCTACGTCGATCCAAAGGGCAAGTTTGTCGTGGAGATTTACAAGTGAAGGGCGGCACCATGTTGAGCGCAGTCGAGACCGTCATCCTGAGCGAAGCCCAGCGAAGTCGAAGGATCCCGTGGCAATATCCTCGGTTGCGCAGCGAGATTCCTCGACTCCGCTCGGAATGACAAAGTGATGCTCCCGCCGTTCTCCGTCGTAATTCCCTGTTTCAACGAAGCGGGACGCATTGGAGAAACGCTCCGCCTCACGCTCGATTATCTCACTGCCAATGCGCCGGAAAGTGAATTGATCGTGGTGAACGATGGATCAACTGATGCGACTGCGGCAATTGCGCGTGAAAGATTAAAGGATGCCAAGGTCGAAACGCGCTTGCTCGAAAATTTTCCAAATCGCGGCAAAGGCGCCGCGGTGCGGTCCGGACTGCTTGCGGCACAAAAACCGATCGGCCTGTTTTTCGATGCCGATCTTTCCACGCCGCTGGGAGAGACGCCGAAATTGATCGAGCCGATTGCGAATAAAGAAGTCGACATTGCGTTCGGGTCGCGCGCACTTGACCGCGGATTAATTGGCATCCATCAGCCGTGGCGGCGCGAACAGGCGGGTCGCGCGTTTAATTTGCTGGTGCGCGTCGCGACAGGGCTACCGTTTTGGGATACGCAATGCGGGTTCAAGGCTTTTCGCCTCGACGTTTGCCGCCCAATTCTGGAGACCGCCCGCCTCGACGGGTTCGCCTTCGACGTTGAGTTGCTTTATCTCGCCCAACACGCCGGGTTGCGAATTTGTGAAATTCCGGTGCGCTGGAATCATGCTGAGGGCAGCAAAGTCCAATTTTTCAAAGACAGCCTGCGAATGTTGCGCGAAGTGGTCGCGCTGAGAGCGCGAGCGTAGCTTCTCACTTGGCATCTGTAGCCGCTTCGTTGTGCGAAGCGCGAGGCTGAGATGTTTGGGACCCGCCGGCCACGCGTTTCACAGAGACGCGGCTACAGAAAACGCGCGAGAACTTTTCTTTCTCGCCTCAGCAACTAAATTGTTTGTTCCGCGTTTCGACCTTATGCAGTCGTTCCAATTTCATCCTGCGGTTACCCGCTGGTTCGAACAGACATTCGGGTCGCCGACAGAACCGCAACTGCGGGGCTGGCCGGCGATTCAATCCGGCCGGCACGTGTTGATTTCTGCGCCGACTGGTTCCGGCAAAACGCTGGCCGCATTTCTTGCTTCGCTCGATGCGCTGTTCCGGGAAGGCGAACAAACTGATTTGCCCGATGAAACGCAGGTCGTTTACGTCTCGCCGCTCAAAGCGTTGAGCAATGATATCCGGAAAAATTTGCAAGAACCTCTCGTGGGAATTCGCGCGTTGTTGCACGAAACAAATGGCCGCGAGATCGACGTGCGCGCCGAAGTTCGCACTGGCGATACCACTGCCGCGCAGCGTCAGGCGCTGATCAAAAAACCGCCGCACATCCTCGTTACCACGCCGGAATCTCTGTATCTACTGCTCACCTCCGAGTCCGGCCGGGGCATGTTGAGTACCGCCCGCACGCTTATCATGGATGAAATTCATGCTGTGGTGGATGACCGGCGCGGGGCTCATCTCGCTCTCAGCGTCGAGCGGTTGGCCGCGTTAACAAGGTCCGCCTCAGGCGAGCAGCTCCAGCGAATCGGTTTATCCGCGACACAAAAACCAATCGAAGAAGTGGCGCGTTTTCTCGTTGGCACTCAGGCTGTGGATGCATTCGGCAATCCGGATTGCGAAATCATCGACATCGGTCATCGCCGCGAATTGGACTTGGCGATTGAACTTCCGAAATCTTCGCTTGAGGCGGTGATGTCGAATGAAGTTTGGGAGGAGATTTATCGGCGATTGGCAGAGTTGATCCAGGCGCACCGGACCACTCTGGTTTTTGTGAACACACGTCGGATGGCCGAGCGCGTGACGCATCACCTAAGCGAAACGCTTGGCGCGGACGCCGTGACTTCCCATCACGGAAGTCTTTCGGCGAAGCTGCGCCTGGACGCGGAAGATCGATTGAAGCGAGGCGAACTGAAAGCGCTCGTTGCAACCGCTTCGCTGGAGTTGGGCATCGATATCGGCTCGGTCGATCTTGTTTGCCAGCTTGGCACGACGCGATCTATCGCCACACTGCTGCAGCGCGTCGGACGCGCCGAGCATAAGCGCGGAGGTTTGCCGAAGGGCCGCATCTTCCCATTGAGCCGCGACGAACTGGTCGAATGTGCGGCACTGTTGCGTTCTGTCCATCGCGGCGAACTTGATCGCCTCACCATTCCGGAAAAACCGCTCGATGTCCTGGCGCAACAAATTGTCGCCGCCGCGTCCGCTGAAGATTGGGATGAAAATGAGTTCTTCGATCTTGTCCGCTCATCCTGGCCATATCGCAGTCTTGCTCGCCAAGAGTTCGACAGTGTTGTGAAGATGCTCGCCGAAGGTTTTAGCACCAAGCGCGGCCGACGCTCGGCGTTGATTCATCATGATACAGTCAATCATCGTTTGCGCGGTCGACGCGGTGCACGGCTCGTTGCGTTGACGTCTGGCGGCGCGATTCCTGACAACGCCGATTATCGTGTCATTCTCGATCCGTCGGAAACTTTCGTCGGCACGGTGAATGAGGATTTCGCAGTCGAAAGTTTAGCCGGCGACATCTTCCAGCTGGGCAATGCGTCCTGGCGAATTCTACGGATCAACTCCGGTGTCGTTCGTGTCGAAGACGCAAAAGGTCAGCCGCCAGGAATTCCATTCTGGTTGGGCGAAGCTCCGGCGCGCACCTCAGAGTTGTCGAACGCCGTATCCGATTTGCGCACTGAAATCGAAACACTGCTAATTGGTGGACAAAACCCGAGTGCGTGGTTGGCCAAAGAACTGCGGCTACCACCTGATGCGGCTGAACAGTTGGGCGACTATTTCTCCGACGCTTATCGTTCGCTTGGCGCAATTCCTTCACAGCAAACTCTGGTGATGGAACGTTTCTTCGATGAATCGGGCGGGATGCAGCTTGTCCTTCACTCGCCATTTGGCAATCGGATCAATCGTGCCTGGGGACTTGCTTTGCGAAAGCGTTTTTGTCGCTCGTTCAATTTCGAACTCCAGGCGGCAGCTACGGACGACGCCATTGTGATTTCGCTCGGAACGCAGCATTCGTTCCCGCTAGAGGAAGTTTTTCGTTATCTAAATTCCAAAACGGTCCGTGACCTGCTGGTCCAAGCATTGCTCGACGCGCCGATGTTCACGATTCGCTGGCGCTGGAATGCGACGCGTTCGCTTGCGGTGCCTCGTTTTCGTGGCGGTGCAAAAATCGCCGCGCCACTGCAACGCATGGAGTCGGAGAATCTTTTGGCGGCAGTTTTCCCGGATCAGCTCGCTTGTCTGGAACATATCGTGGGCGACCGCGAAATCCCTGATCATCCGCTGGTGAAACAGACAATCGACGATTGTTTGACCGAAGCCATGGATATTGAGGGTTTGGAAGAAGTGTTGCGCAGGATCGAAGGAGGCGAGATCCGCTGCATTGCGCGCGACTTACCGGAACCCTCACCGCTTGCGTCTGAAATTCTCAACGCGCGACCGTATGCGTTTCTGGATAACGCGCCTTTGGAAGAACGCCGCACCCAGGCCGTGTACACGCGGCGCACGTCGGAGCGCAACGGGAGCGATGGTTTAGGCGTTCTCGATGCAGCAGCGATTGAGAAGGTGCAAAAGGAAGCATGGCCCGAAGCAACGAATGCCGATGAATTGCACGATGCATTAATGCTGCTGGGAGTGATGACCGAAGAAGACGTGGCAGTTTCCACGCGACGTGAGGGAAACGGCGCGCCTGCGGAACATTTGCTAAAGGAACTCGTTGCCTCGAATCGAACGACGAAAGTCCGACTTAGCGAGAAAGATTTCTGGGCTGCCGCCGAACACCTTCCAATGGTTCAGGCGGTTTATCCCAACGCTCGTTTCGAGCCGGAATTGATTATTCCCGATTCGGTGCGCGCAAAAATTTGGGAACGCACAAACGCAATTCGCGAATTGGTTCGTGGGCGAATCGAAGTTTGCGGACCGATCACTGTCGGTGAGCTGTCAAATATATTGGTATTGCCAGTATCGGAGGTCGACGCTGCATTGCTGGCGCTGGAAACCGAAGGATTCGTGCTGCGCGGCAAGTTTCGCCCGCACGCAACTGAGCAGGAATGGTGTGATCGCAGGCTGCTGGCGCGAATTCATCGGCTGACGATCGATCGGTTGCGCGCGGAAATTCAGCCGGTATCAGCGCAGGATTTTTATCGCTTTCTCTTCGCCTGGCAACGCGCCGATCATGAACGTCACGTCGAAGGTCCCGAGGGTTTGCAGTCCGTTCTCGAACAACTCGACGGCTGCGAGCTGCCGTTGGCCGCTTGGGAATCTGCAGTCCTCGCGGCACGTGTTTCTGACTATGACCCGGAATGGCTTGATCGCTTTTGTCTTTCCGGCCGCATCGGCTGGGGACGTTTGAGCCCGCCACAAAACCCAAATGCGCGAACGACCGCTCCGCTGCGAACCAGTCCGATCGGCCTTTATCAACGAGAGAACCTCCAGCATTGGCTGGCCTTGACCAGAACGAATTCGGAGATTGAGCTTTCGGCCACGGCTCGAACTCTGTTCGAAACCCTCGCAGACGCCGGGGCGGTCTTTTTCAGTGAACTGGTGCGCCGTGGCGGATTGCTGCCTTCTCAAGTTGAAGAAGCTTTGTCGCAGCTAGCCGGGCTCGGTCTGGTAACTTCGGATAGCTTCGATGGCTTGCGCGCTCTTTTGGTGCCGTCTAATAAACGTCCCACGTTTGGACGCAACATTGGGAAACGAGGGCGCAAAACGAATCTTGCCAGTATCGAGTTTGCAGGGCGTTGGTCGCTGCTGAGAACTGACGTTGCTTCGCAATCATCAGGAAATGGAGCGGAAAGCTCCGCGCGCGAAGTGGCCGTGGAACAATTCGCGCGGGTGTTGTTGCATCGGTACGGCGTCGTGTTTCGCCGCTTGCTCGAACGTGAGAGTTTCCCAGTTACCTGGTATGAGCTGGGGCGAATTTATCGCCGCTGGGAGGCACGCGGCGAAATTCGCGGTGGCTACTTTGTTGGAGGAATTGGCGGCGAACAATTCGCGCTACCTGAGGCGATTGGCCTGTTGCGCTCGATTCGCAAGGCGCGGACAAATGGGGAACTGATTAAATTGAGCGGGGCCGATCCGCTGAATTTGCAAGGCATTCTGACCCCGGGGCCGCGAATTGCGGCGCTGACCGCAAATCGCATTTTATTTCGCGACGGATTGCCAATCGCAGCGCTCGAAGCAGGCGAGATTCGCAGACTCGCTGATGCCCCGGTTTCTGATTTGGAAATTGAAAGCGCTCTTAGAGTTGGGAAATTGCGGCCTTCGCTGCGGCCGTATTACAAGTGAGCGCTTCGGTCATTCCGAGCGAAGTCGAGGAATCCCGCGGCACAATCGCGGGTATTTGCACGGGATCCTTCGACTCTGCTGCGCTCCACTCAGGATGACGAGCGGATGCGCGCTCGTCATTTCTTAACGATCTCGGCGTTTTCAATCATGGCCATGCCGCCACGCTCGGCGACCTTGCCTTTGACAGTGATATTTTTACCGCAGTATTCGGCGAGTTGATCGTTAATCGGCTTGTGTTCGCCAACCACCAGGTAGGCCTTGCCTTCGCTGACAATGCCAACCGGTCCACCGTTCTTGATGCATTTCGCCCCGCAGGATTGGCCATGTTTCTCGCCGACCGCATTATGATCGACGTAGCACATCATATCGACTACCTCGCCGGTCACTTCTTTTGAAGTCGCAGCGTCGCCGGCATGCTCATGTTCCTGCGCGACTGCGAGCGGCGCAGCTGTCAGCGCGACGACGAGTGTTGCAGCGACCGCGATTTTAATAATCGCGTGTTGGTTTGTTGTTGAATTAAACATGAGACAAATGTGGGCCGCTCAGCACGTTGGTCAACGACGCGGACGAATCGGCGGGCCGCTCGTTTCGGCGCGCTCGGCGAGCGTGCCCTACCTCTGTTTGTCGATCAAATCTGCGAACTGATCGAAGAAATATGACGCGTCATGCGGGCCAGGCGCGGCCTCGGGATGATATTGCACGCTGAAGATAGGCAAATCCTTGTGCCGCATTCCTTCCACGGTGCCGTCGTTCAAGTTGATATGCGTTACCTCCACGTTTGACGGCAGCGACTCCGGGTCGACTGCGAACCCGTGATTTTGCGCTGTGATTGCCACTTTGCCGGTTTGCAAATCTTTGACGGGCTGGTTCGCACCGTGGTGCCCAAATTTCAGTTTGTACGTCGACCCGCCGAATGCGAACCCAAGAATCTGATGGCCGAGACAAATCCCGAAAATCGGTTTCTTACCCATCAAATCGCGCGTTGCCTTGTGTGCATAAGGCAGCGCCGCAGGATCTCCCGGTCCATTGGAAAGAAAAATGCCATCCGGATTTAGCGCGAGCACTTCTTCGGCGGTTGTGGTTGCTGGTACAACCGTGACGCGAAACCCTTTCTGCCGCAGGAGACGCAGAATATTTTCTTTGATCCCATAGTCGTAAGCCACAACGCGAAACCGGACCGGTGGAAGTTTGGGTTTGATTCCACCGTTACTGGCGTTGACCGACCACGGCTCGCTCAGCTTGTCATCGGGGTCCCATTGATAAATTTGTCGCGCCGAAACTTCCCGAACGTAATCCATTCCGATGACGCCTTCGCCCTTGATCGCCTGCTGCGTTGCATCCGCAGGCGACATTTCTTTCGTCGTCAAACAAGCTTTCATTGCGCCGCGGGCGCGCAGGTGGCGGGTCAACGCGCGGGTATCAATGCCTTGCGCTCCGGGGATGTTCCATTTCTTCAAATATTCGTCGAGCGACATTTCCGAGCGCCAGTTGCTCGGGACTTCGCTTAGCTCTTCGATGACAAAGCCGCGTACATGCGGCGACCGGCTCTCCTGATCGAGTGAGTTCGTGCCATAGTTGCCGATCAACGGATAAGTCATAGCCACGATCTGTCCGCAATAGGAAGGATCGGTTAATACTTCCTGGTAACCGGTCATGGCGGTGTTGAAACAAACTTCGCCTACGCAGGTGCCGGTTGCGCCAAAGGATTCCCCCTCGAAAATTCGACCGTCTTCGAGGGCTAGGAGCGCTTTCATTGGATTAAAACGCCCAACGCTCAACGCTCAACGCCCAACGCTCAACTAAAATGTCATCCTGAGCGTAGCGAAGGACCGCCAAGATCACTCAAATTACGTTTGCGTGATCTGTGTGACTCAGGCGTGAGATCCATCACCTTCGTTCGGGATGACCGCGCGTTTTGGGAGTGGTGTCTCCATAAATAAAAAAACCCGGATCGAAATCTCGATCCGGGTTTTTGAAATCTTACCCCGCTGATGCCGTTTAGGCGGATCTCCCGTTCCCTTTTCGTAACGGGCGGATGACCGTCGCCGCAGCTTCTGACTTCCAATTAAGGCCTGCCATCTTCTCCGAGCGACTCAGCCTCCTTAAGTTAACCAAATATCGGTTCGGGAATCCCACCTGTAATCTCGAACATCGCAGGGTAAAGCGCGAAAGCACCCGCGACTGACGAGAGCCGCTGGTTGAGAGTTGAGCGAAAAGCACTGGTTTTCTTCCCAACCCTCAACAAACGACTCTCAAACTTTCAAAGAACTATTCCCGCAATTCCGCGCCGAGGCCGCTTCGCAATCGCTCGCGAATTTTCGCGTGCGCTGCATTCACTTCCTCGCTTGTCAGTGTGCGACTCCGGTCACGATATGTCAATCGATATGCAAGCGACTTTTTGCCTTCACCGATTTCAGGGCCGGCAAAAAGGTCAAAAAATTCAACTCGTTCTAACAACGGTTCCGTTGGGTGCCAAATCACTTCCCATATTTTTTCGTGGGGCAAATCCTCGGGAACAATCATCGCAATGTCGCGCGAAATGGCAGGAAATTTCCCAAGTTCGCGGAAAGTTGTCCGCGATTCCAAACTGCTGATCGGGAAATCAAGCGCCACTTCGGCAACGAAGACGCCGCCAGAGGCGTCAACTGTTGATGCCAGCGAATTTGTCAGCTGCCCGGCAAGTCCAACCAGTTGATTGCCGGCTGTGATTTCTAGAGCGAGTGCAAAATTGGCATGCTTGCCCCGACGAAAAGACAAATCGGTTCTTGCGAGGTCAATCGCTCCTTTTAAATCGAAGAAATCAACACGGCGTTTTTCGTCTCGCCAATGAACTTCACCGCCAACGTTACCCCAAATGAGAATGGCTACTCGTTTCTTTTCTGCGCCGCTCGGTGGTTCGAAAACCCTGCCTGTTTCAAAAATCGCGACGCGTTCCGCTCCCGCACGAATGTTGTGGTCAAGTACTCCCAGCAATCCCGGCAACAAGCTGGGGCGTAGTGCCACGTGATCTTCACTCAGCGGATTACGTAACTCGATCGCATTTTCCCCAAACGCGAATCTTTCCCTCGGAAGCAACTTTGACGTCCGTACTTCATTAAGGCCAGCTGCGACAAGGCGTTCGCGCATTTGTGATTCCAAATCGTGCGCGCGATCAGCCGCGCTCGAAGGCGTGAATCGGCTGCGATCTGTTCCCGGAATTCTCTCAGCGCCATAAGCTCGCACGACTTCTTCGATAAGATCGACATCGCGCTGCAAATCGGGTCGGAAGCTTGGAATTTTCCATTTCGTAATTTTGGCCGCGCTGATTTTCTTCAAACCGAATCTCGTCAAAACTTCATCGACCGTTTTCGGTTTGATGGCGATCCCAACAACGCGGTCGCATTTCTCGTAACTCAATGAAACATCGGCAGGGTTCGCCGGCGGCTTGCCAGCGACGTTGATTTCTTTTGCCGGAGTTCCGCCTGCGATTTCTTGAATCAATTCGGTGGCCCGCTGCGATGCCCGGAGCACCATTTCAGGATCGACGCCGCGCTCGAACCGGTAACTGGCATCGCTCGGAAGATTTAGCTCGCGCGCTGCGAAACGAATACTCGCAGGCAAAAAGTAGGCTGCCTCCAGCAAGACATTTTTGGTTGATTCGGTCACGCCGGTTTCTTCGCCGCCCATTACGCCGCCGATTCCGACCGCGCGCTCTTGATCGGCGACAACACAATTGCCGGGCTTAAGCGAATAAGTCTTTCCATCGAGCGCTAGAAATTTCTCGCCGTCACGCGCGAGGCGCACGTTGATGCCGCCTTTCAATTTATCAGCGTCGAACGCGTGCGTCGGTTGTCCGAACTCGAGCATTACGAAGTTCGAGATGTCGACGATATTGTTGATCGAGCGAACGCCGACGCTCTCAATCCTGGCGCGCAGCCACTGCGGACTCGGTCCGACCGTAACGTTGTCGATCTTGCGCGCGGAGAAAAACGGACATTCCCGCGTTGAGGTGATGGTCACGCCGGTCTTCTTGACGGGGGTTTTCGATTCGCGAACCGTTGATTTAAGTTTTTTTCCAGTGAGCGCCGCAATTTCGCGGGCGAGACCAAAATGGCTCAACAGATCACCGCGGTTTGGCGTGATTTCGACGTCAAGAATGGTGTCAGTCGGAAAAAGATCGGCGATCGGAGCACCCATTTTTGCGTCAGGCGACAAAATCAAAAGACCGGATGCGTCCTCGCCGAGCCCGAGCTCGATTGGGCTGCAGAGCATGCCCTCCGACTCGACACCGCGCAGTTTGCTTTTACGAATCTCCAGTCCGTTCGGCAGCTTTGCCCCCGGCAACGCAAGCGGAATTTTGTCGCCGACTTTGTAATTGGTCGCGCCGCAAACGATTTGCCGCTTAGTGCCGCTGGCGTCGTCCACTTCGCAAACTGTGAGCCGATCAGCATTTGGATGGCGCGACGCTGCGGTAATTTGGGAAACGATCACCTGCTCGATCTTCGCGCCGCGGTTTTCGATGTTTTCCGTTTCAACGCCGGCGCGAGTGAGCAAATCCGCGATCTCTTCCGGATTTTCCGGGAGATCGACAAATTCGCGCAACCAATTAACGGAGAATTTCATTTTCGTCGCAATGTCATGTCGAGGCGATTGACCTCAATCGCCCGCGGGCGGTTCGGCGAACCTCCCCTACTTGCAATGACAAAAACGCCTTCATGCGAATTGCTTCAAGAACCGCAAATCGTTCTGCCCAAAGAGACGGATGTCAGGAATATCGAACAGAATCATCGCGAGCCGGTCCATCCCGAGACCGAACGCGTAGCCGCTCCACTTTTCGGGATCGTAAGCTTTGTCACCGCGCGCTTTGTTGACCTGCTCGAAAACGGCAGGATGCACTACGCCCGAGCCGGCGACTTCGATCCAGCGCTCGCCACCCTTGAGCGCTTTCGATTTCACATAGACCTCGAGACTCGGCTCCGTGAATGGGAAAAAGTGCGGACGAAATTGCACTTCAGTCCCCGAACCGAAAAGTTCGCGCATGAAGAATTCGAGGGCGCCTTTCAAATCAGCGACGCTTACGTTTTTATCGACATAAAGTCCTTCGATCTGGTGAAACTGCGGGCTGTGCGTAGCGTCGAGTTCATCGCGACGGTACGCGGCGCCGGGAGCAATCACGCGAATCGGCGGGGGCGCGGCTTGCATTGTTCGAATTTGCACGGTGGACGTGTGCGTTCGCAGCAAACGGCCGTCCGGTAAATAAAATGTGTCTTGCTCATTGCGCGCCGGATGTTCGGGCGGGGTGTTGAGCGCGTCGAAACAATGCCATTCGTCCTCGATGTCCCCTCCGTCCGCGAGGGCGAAGCCCATCCGCCGAAAGATTTCGATCGAACGTTCCCACATCTGTGTGAGCGGGTGCAGCGTGCCGATTTCGTGCCGCGTTCCCGGTAACGAGATGTCGATCCTGGCCAGCGCGCCCGATTCCTTTTGCTCTCGAAAATTTGCCGCGCGCGCTTCGATCGCAGTTGTCACGACGCTACGGACCTCGTTAAGCAACTTTCCAACTACAGGCTTTTCATCTTTGCTGAGCGTTTTGATCTGCTCTCCCCACACGGATATGCCGCCACTTTTCCCGAGATATTTTACGCGCGCCGCCTCAAGCGCCTGCTCGTCGGGCGCGGCTTCAATTTCGCGCAGTGCGTCATCACGAACCTGTTCGAGTGGATGAGTCATGAAACGTTGAACGGTGAACGGTGAACGGTGAACGTTCAATTCAAAGTTGCGAGCTGTAGCGGCTCTATGAGCGCCGAAGCGTGTAATCCCGCCAGCAGCGTCGGCGGTCACAGACCGCCGCTACAGAGAAACCGTTACGCCGCTTTCTTACTTTTCTTTTCCAGCGCGCTTTTTGCCTGATCAACGATCGACTTGAAAGCGGCTTCGTCAGCAACGGCGAGATCCGCGAGTATTTTTCGATCGAGATCGATGCCTGCAGCCTTCAATCCTTCTGCGAGACGACTGTAGGTCATCCCGTTGGCACGAGCAGCTGCGTTCAGGCGTTGAATCCACAGATAACGAAACGTGCGTTTACGGGTTTTGCGGTCGCGATAGGCCCAATACTGACCTTTCATGATCGCGTCCTTGGCGTAGCGGAAAAGTTTTGAACGGCGTCCGCGGTAGCCCTTGGCTTTTTTTAAGACTCGTTTGCGTCGCGCCCGGCTCGCCGGGGCGTTAGTAGCTCTTGGCATGGTTGTTTGCTCCGAATCACTCCGGAGCTCCTCGTTCAGCGAGCTGTTTGTTTCATTATCGATCTTCGCGACCTCACTCGCTGATGCAGTCCCGTTGCGCGGGACCAGGTGCGCAGATCGTCACGACGCGGCAGCGCCGAGGGACGAACAATAGGTAGCGAGCCGAGAATGACAACTGAAAATCAATGACATTCGTGCTTCGTCATTTTCTTTGATATGCTCCCCGCATGCACTGGCTCGGGCGTCATCGGTTCCTGGTCCTGGCTTTCATCTGCGCTTTTTGGACAGGTTTGGTCGGTCTCGGTCATTTTTTTCCTGGTGTCCCATTTATTTCGGCGCCGTGGCGCGGTGAACAGAGCTTTGAAGATTTGCTTCGACGCGAAGGACGGAAGACGGCAGCGCCATCCGATTTTGTTTTCCTCGGAATCGATCAGAGCACATTGCAGTTGCCGCCGTTGACCCCTGAAGAAATCGCGAGCAACCGCGCGTTTCAGCTGATGACTGAGAAGCCATACCCGTGGTCACGCGAAGTCTGGGCCCTTTTGCTTGACCGGTTATTCGGAGCAGGCGCGCGGGTGGTCATCTTTGACATGATTTTTAGTCCGCCCAATGACGGGGATTCAACCTTTCACGCGGCGCTCGATCGTTACCACGACAAAGTGGTGCTGGGCGCTAATTTCGACATGGCGAACTCGGCCCAGGCCGTCACGCCGAACAACGCACTGATTTCGCCGCCGCAATTGATGGACGATCGCGTCGGATTTGTGAATTTCTGGGCCGATCCAATCGACGGAAAAATCCGCGCCGCGACTTACCGCGTGACTGATCGGCAACTCGCCGATTTACCGCCAGACCCAAGCGAAGAAGTTTACCAATCTCTCTCGGACCGGGCACTGGCCAAAATGGGTCACGCGAATGATGTGCCGCAGGATTTCCGTGGTCACATGATTCGTTTCACGTCGCCGGACGCGTTTGCGCCCCGCCCGCTGTACGAAGTTTTCGATCCAAAGTTTTGGCATGCTAATTACGCCGATGGAGCGTTTTTCAAGGACAAGATCGTAATGGTCGGATCGTCAGCGCAGGTGGAGCACGACACGGTCGTTACGCCGATGAGCCCGACCACGTTAGGTCCCGCGCTTCATTTGCAGGCAATGGCTGCGGCAATGAACCACGAATTTTTGCGACCGACCCCGGCGAAAGTCGACCTTGCGCTGGTAGCCGCGGCGGGACTGATGGCGTGGTCGCTGGTCACCTTTTTGCGCCGACCATTGCTTTGTCTTGCTGCCTTTATTGTGATTACGAGCGCATATCTCGGCGCGGCACGATTCTTTTACGATAAAACAGGACTGCTGCTTCTCACAGTTCCCGTTCTTTCGGCTCTGGTCCTGAGCGGATTATTTTCCCTCAGTTTTGAATACGTACTTGAGTGGCGCGAGAAACTACGCACCAGGCGGACGCTCGAGCGCTATGTCTCGAAAAATTTGGTAAAGGAGGTTTTGGAAAATCCGGACAGCTACTACAGCTCGCTCCGTGGCGCGCGGCTACCTGTGACTGTCCTGTTTTCGGATCTGATCGGGTTCACGACGTTGTCCGAGAAGGGCGATCCCGAGGCCCTGGTTGTACAGCTTAATGAATATCTCAGCCACATGACTTCCGTTGTTTTCAGTAACGGCGGCACACTGGATAAATTCATCGGGGACGGGATCATGGCCGTTTGGGGAAATGTGCGAAGTCTTGGCATGGCAGAGGACGCGAAGAATTGTGCGCGCGCGGCGCTGGGAATGCGGCGTGAGCTGCGACAGCTCAATCAAAAATGGCGCGGAGAAGGTCGAATGGGCTTTGGCATGGGTATTGGCATCAATCATGGCGAAGTAATCGTCGGCAATGTTGGCTCGCACGAGCGCATGGATCCCACAGTTATTGGCGATTCGGCGAATCTGGCCTCGCGGATCGAAGGTCTTACCCGGGTTTATGGCTTGGATATTCTAGTCGGCGCGACAGCCGCCGAGCTGGTGCGAGACGAGGTTTACCTTCGTTCGGTTGCTCGCGTACAGGTGAAAGGCAAGACAAAACCGGTGGATGTCTTGACGTTTATTGGTGCTCGAAACGAAGAGGTCGATCCGGAATTCCTCAAATGGCTCGAGACGTACGAGGAAGGATTGGAAAAGTTCAGGGCGCGCGAGTTCAAGGAAGCCAAGATTCTGTTCTCTCGTTTCCTCGAATTTTATCCGGACGATCTGCTGGCGAAGATGTATCTGGATCGCGCGCTGGATTACGAGCAAGCGCCGCCGGATGAAGCGTGGGAGGCGATAGAGGTGTTTGAGAAGAAGTAAGAACCGCGGATTACGCGGATGAAGCGGATAATTTTTATTACAAACCCTTATCTGTGAAATCCGCGTAATCCGCGGTTTCTTTTTTTGTCAGGGCGTCGTAAAGAGTCCGCGTGAAGGAAGCGCCGAAGAAATTTCATTTCCTTGGGATTTGCGGCACGGCCATGGCGTCCGTGGCGGCGGCGCTAAAGGAACGCGGATTCAAGGTCACGGGGTCGGACGAAAACGTTTATCCTCCGATGTCGACCTTTCTCCAGGAAAAAGGCGTCTCATTAAAAGAAGGGTATCGCGCTGAAAATATCCCGACCGATGCCGATGTGGTAGTAATCGGCAACGCGATGAAGCGCGGCAATCCGGAAGTGGAAGCTGTGCTCAACAGAAAGCTCCTTTACCTTTCGCTGCCGGAAGTGCTGAAAAATTATTTTCTGCGTGGTCGCCATAATCTCGTCGTTACCGGAACGCACGGTAAAACAACGACAACGGCGCTACTCACCTGGATCATGGAAAAAGCCGGATCCAAACCCGGTTATGTCATCGGCGGGCTGCCGAAAAATCTTGGCCAGGGCGCGCGTCTGAATGATTCCAAGTATTTCGTGATTGAAGGCGACGAGTACGATTCAGCCTTTTTCGACAAGCGCTCGAAATTTATTCATTACCTGCCGGAGTTGCTGATCATAAACAACATCGAGTTCGATCATGCGGATATCTTCAAAGATCTCGACGAGATCAAGCTCAGCTTCCGGCGATTGCTCAACATCGTTCCCCGAAACGGCATGGTGCTGGTAAACGGTGACGACCCAAATTGCGTCGAGGTAGCTAAAGATTGTCTCGCACAAATGATTGAGGTGGGTTTCTCGAAGAATTGCGCGCAGCGAATCCGGGATGTCTCCTGCTCGGCCGAAGGATCCAGGTTCAAGCTTGGAGATGAGACGTTCGAAATTCCGCTGGTAGGCGAATTCAATGTGCACAACGCTGCGATGGCAGCAATGGCGGCGCGGTTTTACGATGTGCCGAAGGCAAAAATCGATGGCGCGTTCAAGAGTTTTACCGGGATTGCGCGGCGACAAGAGGTCCGCGGTGAAGCGCGAGGAGTGAAAGTGGTAGATGATTTTGGGCATCATCCAACAGCGATTGCACAGACGCTGGGAGCGCTGCGTCATCGGTATCGGGGAAATCGGCTGTGGGCGGTCTTCGAACCGCGCTCCAACACAACGCGCCGCGCAGTTTTCCAGCAGCAACTTCCCGATGCGCTGAAGTTGGCCGATGGAGTTTTCATCGCGCAGGTGGCCAAGCTGGAACAGATCCCTGAAAAAGAGCGATTAAATCCGGAGAAAGTTGTAGCTGCGATCGCCAAGGCTGGGCGCCCGGCTTTTTATGAGAAAAACGCCGATACGATCGTGGATCGAATCGTTCCGATGTTGCGGCCAAATGACGTCGTCGCGGTTTTCAGTAACGGCGGGTTTGACAATATCCACGAGAAACTCCTCGCACGGCTGCGCGCGTGATCGAAAGATAGGCTGCTGCGGCCAAGTCAGGCAAGTTGCCTTACTTCCTAATGCGGCGGCGCCGTGCTTGTATGATCATGCACAATTCGCCAGCCTTCGTGCAGGCGTTTAAGAATGAGAGTGAATCGGCCGTGTGGCTCGTCGTCGGCACGCTTCAGTTTCCAACGTCCGGACGCTACTGCCGAATCCGATGACAACAGCGTGATTTCAAGGTCGGAAAACGTGAGTGTCCCCATCTTCGCGCGACTGGAATATTTTTTCTTGTAACGATCGCGCACGGTTTGCCAGCCCCGTGTGATTGTGTCTTCGGAAATAAAGACAGTCGATGCTGAGCGAGCGTATCCATTCATAAATCCGTCGATATCGCCCCTGTTCCAGGCGTCCTCTTGTACCCGAAGTACAGATCGAATTTGAGCGACTGCGGTTTCGGTTTGTTGCGCCGCTGCGAAGATCACCGGCGCGGTTAGCATACAAACGGTTATCGCGATCCCACGTGATAGGCGGGCGGCCCTGATTGGTGGCGTCACTCTCGTTTGCAATGATGGCAATCTCTTATAAGCTCCTCCCCGCTGCGTCCAGCTCCAGCATTGGTTCAACCGAGGGAAATATTTTGACGGGTCTCATAAATGCACTAGCGTCGCCCAACCATCTAAACAAGGCTGTGCACCGCTTTTTCTGCATCGCGACGCTCGTGCTTGCCAGCGCAAGCCTGGTCTTAGGTCAGAATAAACCGGCTCGCCCGCAACCGTCTGCGGCGTCCGAGATGGCAAAACCACCGGCGGAAGCGCCTGCTACTGCGCCTCCAAACGCACCGGCAATGGTTCGGCTTCAATTCCCCAACAGCGATGTGGTCGATGTGCTGCATCTCTACGAACAACTGACGGGCAAGAAGCTGGTGATGGACAATTTCGTGCAGGGGAAGGTGAACATCTTCATCGCCAAAGATGTGTCGCGCGAGGAAGCCATCAAGATCATCGAGATGAGCATGTCCTTGAACGGGATCTCGCTCGTTCCGGCTGGCAGAGATTTAATCGACGTTGTCGGAGCGGGCCAAAATCCTCGGAAAGCGCCGGTCCCGATCGTTTCCGATTTGGCGGACATCCCGCCGGGAAACCCGGTGATCAGCTTCCTGTTTCGACTGCAATATGCGGATCCTCAGGAACTCCAACAAGTGTTGATGGCATATTTTCAGGGAAGCTCGGGGACGATCAACATTCTGGCGTTGCCGAAAGCGTCCGCTCTTCTGGTAACCCAAAACGCCGACATTATCCGGCAGCTTGCCAGCGTGATTAACCAGGTGGACGTGGCGCCGGCGGAAGTGGTGAGTGAGTTTATCAAGCTCGACCGCGCGGACGCGAGCAAAGTGTGCGACATGCTCAAGGACATTTTCGAAAAAGGCACCGAGTCGCCGACCCAGCCGGGCGTCCGTAATGTGAAGGTGCCCGGCGCGGTTCCTCAACCGCAGCAGATTGAAGGTGCGGGCTTAAACGTGCTATCCGAAGAAGCCATCATCGTGGGTAAGATTAAGCTTACTCCAGACGTGCGCACCAATCGTATCCATGTGGTCACGCGGCCGATCAACATGCCCTTCATTAAGGAACTGGTTCATGAATTTGATGCCAACGTTGAGTTTGCAAAACCGGTTACGCGCTATTTGAAATATGTTTCTGCCGGTGACGTTCTGCCGGTGCTGGTTCAGGCGTTGACCGAGCCGGGCACGGAGGGCGCTGGCGCGGTGCCCGGTGGCGGCCTGCCCGGTGCGAGTCCGCAACCGCAGCAACAACAACAGCGAGGCCGCCTGGGTTCCACCGGAACAGGTTCCTACTTGGGCGACCAGACCGGCACCTCAAGCACGGCTGGCGGTGGCGGTGGCAGCACGCTCAATATTTCCGAGGAGCTCTCCACGCAACCGGTAAACACCGCGCCGCAAGCGGTCATCGTCGGAAATTCCAAGCTCATCGCCGATCAGCGCGCAAATTCCATCATCGTCCTCGGAAATCGCGAGGTTGTCGTGAAAGTTGAAAAGATCCTGGACGAAATGGATGTCAAGGCACCACAGGTGGCGTTGAGCACGGTGATCGGTCAATTGACACTCGACAACAGCGAGGAATTCGGCGTCGATTGGTTTGCAAAATACCACAAAAGATTCGTCGGCACCTCGCGCAATAATAGCGAATTTGGGACAAACGACCCCAATATTCCCCTCCCCGGTGGCTCTCCCTCAACTGGTGGCGGCATTATCGATCCATCCAACCTGATCAATTTCACCCGAATCATTAGGAATGTGGGCGCCGGGACGAATATTTATGTGGCAGCGGGCAATGCATTCGCAGCCATAGTGCATTTGCTGGAGTCCAGCGGCCGGTTCAGGGTCATGTCGCGGCCGACGGTCTTCACAAGCAACAACAAGAAAGCTATCATCGCCTCAGGCCGGGAGATCCCCGTGCCAACGAACACTCTTACAAATGCTACTACGAATCTTAACGTAGCGTCGGTATCATCAAGCATCGAGTACAAGAAGGTCGTGCTCCAACTAGAGGTCGTCCCGCTCATTAATTCCGAGAAGGAAGTGTCGCTCGATATTTTGCAGAAGCTGGACAACGTTGTGCCGAACGGTGACGTACGGATCAGCGGGAATAATGTCCCAACAATCGACACGAAGTATATCCGCACCAACGTTTCTGCTCCGAACGGATCGACTATTATCCTGGGTGGACTGATCGAGGACCAAAAACAGAGGAATTACGAAGGCTTTCCTTATCTCTCCCGCATTCCCCTGATCGGCGCGGCGTTCCGTAGCACGGCAAGTACCAAGGCGCGGCGGGAGCTGATCATTCTTATGTGTCCGCAGGTAACGCTGACCAAGCTGGATTCTTATCGACTGCGCCAGAGGTACGAGGACACCACTCATTTTGGCGCGGATCTGGACCAGAACGAGTGTCCCGATTGCCCCAAGACGAGGGAGGGCAAGCAATTGACATTGCCACCACCTGATATTCCCGAACCGAAAGATATACGGTAACTTGCTTCTTCTTATGAAACGACTAGCTCTGATATTAGCTTTTTGCTTCGGCGCGAGCATCGCGCAAGCCGACCAGTACGATATTTTCTACCACGATATTTTTCGGTCGACGGATCCGTTGGCGCAACGAGACGAACACGGACTGCTTCACCAGGGAAAGCATGTAAACGCGACTGACTTCTCGCCACGGTACAAGTGGCGATTTTGCTACTACTTCAAAGCCCCCGAACAAGTAATTCTTCAACCGGCTTATGTAGGCTCGATGCAAACAGCGTTGCGCCGGCTTGGCTATTATTGCGGTCCAATCAACGGAGTATTTACACCGGAAGTAAGCGATGCCATCGCGCGACTGCAAAAGAATTATTCAATGCACGTCACGGGGACGCTTACCGATCCCGTCCGGCGCGCATTGCATATGCCGTAGACGACGTAGGTAGGGACGGCGCTGCGGTCGCAGCGGCGACACTTCCCAGCGTGATGTCCCTGCTACTACGCATTATGCGTGAAAGCGCTTGCGAAACGGCCTAAATGGGCTTCATTCGAACGCTTCCAATTTTGCGTTGTCGATTCTAACTGAACGCCGCGCTTCATGAGTTCACCTGCCAATCAATCATTGATTAATTTGCTGCTGGAAAGCGGCGTCTCTTCGCCTGAAGAAGCCGCAGAGTTGGCGGTGAACCTGAACGGCGGTTCGTGGGTGAGCCAGGTGCTCGATTCCGGCAAAGTGGACGAGCAACGTTTCCTCAGCGCGATCGGCAATTTCTTCCGCGTGCCGGTGATGTCCATCGACGCGAAAACGATCGACCGGGCAACGTTGTCGGTTTTACCCAGCCGTTTTGTTTTTCAACACCACATTCTGCCGGTTGAGATAAAGGAAAACGCGGTGGTGCTGGCTACATACGATCTTTTCAATTCGATTGGCCGCCAGCTTGCCTCGCAGCTTTTGAAAAAGCCGGTGGAATGGGTGCTGGTGCCGCGCGCCCAAGTACTGCGCGCGATGAAAACTCTCTACGGCGTTGGCGCTGAAACGTTCGACGAAATTCTTAAGACCAACCGTTCCTTCGAGGTGTTGCAGGACACTGACACCGCTATCGAGTTGAATGACGATGACCCCGAGGCTTCGGTGGTGAAATTCGTAAACCAGATTATTCGCGAAGCAATCTTCGAGCGCGCGACCGATATTCACGTTGAACCACAGGAAAACGATCTGCGGATTCGCTATCGAATCGACGGAATTTTGCACGAGGTCGCTGTGCCGCCGCAATTGCGGGTTTTGCAATCGGCCATCATTTCGCGTCTGAAAGTGATGTCACACATGGACATCGCGGAGCGCCGTCTGCCCCAGGACGGCCGTATAAATTTGCAGTCGAACAATCAAAACATCGATGTGCGTGTTTCGACCATTCCCACAGTAAACGGCGAATCCATCAGTCTGCGTTTGCTCAGCCGCAGCGGCGAACAGCAATTCGGATTTGACCGTCTCGATCTTAGCGAGAAGCAGGAGAAAACTATTCGGCATCTATTGGCGCAGCCCAACGGGATCATTCTTCTCACCGGCCCAACAGGCTGTGGGAAATCAACATCGCTTTATTGCTTTCTGAGCAGCATCAATTCTGTGCAACGGCGTATTATCACAGTGGAAGAGCCGGTCGAATATCGAATTCCCGGTGTCTCGCAAATCGATGTGAAACCAGAGATCGATCTGACATTCGCCAAAGGTCTGCGTCACATTTTGCGACAGGACCCAAACGTCGTTATGGTCGGCGAGATTCGTGACGTGGAAACTGCGGATATCGCGATTCGCGCGGCAATGACAGGTCACCTCGTTTTCAGTACGCTCCACACCAACGATGCCGTAGGCGGTATCACGCGTTTGCTGGACATGGACGTGGAACCGTTCCTGCTCTCCTCGGTAGTCAAATCATTCATCGCGCAGCGACTCGTGCGCACCATTTGTCCAGACTGCGCGCAATGGGTTGACTATCCGCACGATTATCTTGCCGGCATTGGTCTTCCCGTCAAAGAACTCGGCACACGTTTCAGACGCGGCGCCGGTTGCGATCAATGCCGTCAGACCGGCTATCAGGGCCGCGCGGCAATTTATGAGATTTGTGTTATCACGGAGCCGCTAAGAAAATTGATCATGCAAAAGCGCGATGGCGGCGAGCTCAAGCAATGCGCCATTGCAGAAGGTATGCAGACTCTCCGACAGGACGGCTGGCGACGTGTCGCTGAAGGCAAAACAACCATCGAAGAAGTGGTTCGGGTCACGCAAACTGATGAGGTAATGGCTGAAACGACTGAGGAAGCCGAGCCGGTAGTAGCGGGCTAGCGTTCCTGGAGTGAGATGTCAATTGGGTAGCGCACGCGTCTCGCGTGCTGGCGAGCGCGTCCTCGCGATCGTGAATTCTCTTTGACGTTCCGAGCACGCGATGCGGCGACGCGCAAGGGAAGGTTGTTTCGGCGCGACGCCGAAACCAACACGGGAGACGCGTGCGCTACCCACCCCCCCGTAATTCGCGGATCGCTTCTGCGTAGTCGGTCGCGTGAAAAATCGAGGTGCCAGCGACGAGTACATTTGCACCGTTCTCGATCGACACTCGTGCAGTCTCGGGGTTGATGCCGCCGTCTACTTCAATGTCAATTGCGTCGCTCAGAGATCGTGCACGCTTAACTTTTTGCATTTGATCGGCTCGAAAGGATTGGCCCCCGAAACCCGGATGCACGGTCATTATCAGTAGTATGTCGATTTTTTCCAGGAAAGGCTGAACCAAATCGAATGGGGTTTCAGGATTTAGAGTGAGACCGGCCCGGCAACCGCCGTCTCGAATTTGCTGCAATGTTTTCTCGACGCTGTGTTTCGCGTCCGGTTCCACGTGAACCGTGATCGAGTTAGCGCCAGCTTTAATGAATCGCGGAACGTAATGATCGGCGTGTTCGATCATAAGATGGACATCGAGCGGGAGACTTGTTAGGCCGCGCACGCGTCCGACAATCTCCGGGCCGAACGAAATGTTATCGACGAAATGTCCATCCATGATGTCGCAGTGGATCCAATCGGCCCCCGCTGCCTCTACCCGATGGATTTCGTCACCGAGTCGCGAGAAATCTGCGGCCAGAATGGATGGGGCGACGATAATTCTTTCCATGGAGTGACGGAGTATTGGAGTAATCGGGCAAATTCCAGCACTCCACTACTCCACTACTCCATTACTCCGATCAAGAATGCTCTTGACGGCGTGCCGCTCTGTTTCATGTTACCGCGTTTCAGCCGGCCGAATCGCGCTCGTGGGGAGGGTCCTGTGAAGATGGCCGCCTCAGGCGGATGAACGCGCTTCTTCTAGGGCTGGAAAGTTTCTGCTAATAAATAATTCATGTTCAACGGACTTTTCGGCTGGTTATCCAGCGACATCGGGATCGATCTGGGCACGGCAAACACTCTTGTTTACGTAAAGGATCAAGGGATCGTTCTGCGCGAGCCATCCGTGGTGGCCGTGCAGGCGGGCACCAACAGAGTGCTGGCCGTCGGTGACGAGGCCAAGCGGATGCTCGGTCGCACACCGGCAAACATTGTCGCGGTGCGTCCGCTCAAGGATGGCGTCATAGCGGACTTCGAAGTCACAGAAGCGATGCTGCGGCACTTCATCACCAAAGTGCACAATCGCCGGGTGAAGGCGAGACCACGTGTTGTCATTGCAGTGCCATCGGGGATCACCGAAGTGGAAAAGCGCGCGGTGCGTGAGTCGGCGACCCACGCCGGAGCGCGTGAAGTTTATTTGATCGAAGAACCAATGGCAGCGGCGATCGGAGTGGGACTTCCGGTGCAGGACCCGGCCGGTAATATGATCATCGATATCGGAGGAGGCACGACAGAGGTCGCACTTATCTCGCTATCGGGAATTGTGTTTAGCCGCAGCGTGCGCGTCGCCGGCGATGAACTGGACGAAGCGATCGTGCAGTATATGAAGCGCGCCTACAATCTAATGGTCGGCGAACGCACAGCCGAGGAGATAAAAATTAAAATTGGCTCAGCATATCCCAGCGAAAAAGAGACGAGCGTAGAAGTTAAGGGGCGCGATCTGGTCGCCGGTCTGCCTAAGACGCTCATGATTACATCCCAGGAAGTGCGCGAAGCATTGCTTGAACCGATCTCGACTATTGTCGATTCCGTGCGGATTACTCTTGAACGCTGTCCGCCCGAGCTTTCGGCGGACCTCGTCGATCGCGGCCTGGTCCTGGCAGGCGGGGGCGCGTTGCTGCGGGGCTTTGACAAGCTTTTGAGCGAGGAAACAGGTTTGCCTGTCCATGTTGCTGAAGATCCGCTCAGTGCAGTGGCGGAAGGGACTGGCAAATGCCTCAATGAACTTAAATTCTTGCGTCAAGTGGCCTCGGCAGACCGCCAGTGGCGGTAATGCTAATTGCGGTTTGCGGACTGCGGATTGCGGATTAGCAAGCAACCGCGTCAGTAGGGACGACGAAACCACTCCGCAATTGTAATGAGCCGCACGAACTTCATCGCGCTGCTGATTTTTGGCGCAATTCTCGGGTACTTTCTCAGTTTTGGGCCGACGACCACGCAGAAGTTCAAGGCTGGCGTCTATCAGCTGCTAGCACCGTTTTTCACCGGCGGCTCCGGAATAAAAAAACAGCTTACATCGGTGCGTACAGGCTTGAAGTCGCTCGACCAGTTAGAGCGCGAAAACTCTAATTTGCAGGTGGAAAATCGAGAGTTGCGCGCGACTAACCAGGGTCTGCGCGACGCCGAGAACGAGGTGAATCGCTTGCGCCACGCACTCAATTATCGCGAGCGCTCAGTCTTTAAGTTAATCGCAGCGGAGATTGTCGCGCGCGATTCGTCGACCTGGTGGCGAACGGTTACGATTAACCGTGGCAAGCGAGATGGCATCGAAATCGACATGCCTGTCGCCACGGACGAGGGATTAATAGGAAAAATTACGAGCGTGAGCGACAGCGTCTCGGTGGTCTTGCTGATTTCCGACGAAAACTGCCGCGTCGCTGCCAAAGTAGAGGGAAGCCGGGAACAGGGAATCGTGTCCGGCGAGCGTGTGACCACGGGACTCACGCCTGTTTTGAACCTGAATTTCTTGTCAAAACAGGCTGACCTGAAACCTGGTCAAAAAGTCTATACTTCGGGAGTTGGCGGGGTGTTCCCGTCGGGTTTGCTGATTGGCAGTGTGAAAACTTTCCGTCTGCGAGAACTGGATGGGCAAGCGCAGCTCACGCCCGCAGTGGATCTATCGCACCTGGAGGATGCGTTCGTAGTAACGGGTCGAAAATGATTTTCTTTTTTGTTTTACTACTGCTTGTGTTGATGGCGCAGATTGCGGAGTTTTTCATTCCGGCAATGCCGTGGCTTTATGACGCGCACGTGTACATCGTGCCGGTGATTGTCTTCTATGGTGCAATGGCGCTGCCATTTCCCCTCATGCTGGCGCTTGCCTTGTACGCAGGGATTTTGCTGGATGCCCTTACTGTGCAGGTGATCGGGGGAAAGGTTGAAATTTCAACTGGATCATCGATACTGGTTTACGGTGTGCTGGCAGGAGTAATGCATGGCCTGAGACCGCTCTTTGCGCGCGGGCGTTGGGAAGTGCACTGCATCCTGAGTGGCGTGTTCACCTCCTTAATAGTTCTGGCTCAATATTTGATGATTACATTTCGTCGCGGCTCCATAGTTTTCACCCGCGAAATTTGGTGGCAGATCGGCGGGCCTGGTCTCGTTGCCATGGCGATGGCTCCGGTTCTGTTCTGGTTCTTACAATGGATGGGACGGGTTACCGCCTACTCCTATCAACTCGAAAGGGGGCGGCTTGAATGAGCAGGCACCGCATTAGTTCGCGTCTCCGGATTCAATTGATTGGAGTATTAATGCTGATGGGCCTGGGCGCTCTCGGTCTTAAACTTTGGTGGATCCAGGTGGCGCATGGCAATGACTGGACCGCGCAGCTCCGCGGTAGCTCCCAAGCGACGGTGCGCATTCCTTCGGTGCGCGGCGAGATCAGGGATCGCAACGGAGTGACACTCGTCCAAAACCGGGCGAGTTATGAGGTCGATTTTTACCTGCCCGAGATGGTCAAAGGCTATCGCGAACGCTTTGGTCGTCCGCCCGTGACCGAGTATCGAGCAACCATCAATGGAATGCCGAAAGACATGAAGGAACCGGACATCATCAAGATCGTCAATAACGGCGTCGTCCCGCGTCTCAACGATCTCGATCTTGCGAGCGATTACAACGCGGGCAAGCTGCAGAAGCACTATCGCAACGATACCGAAGTTCCGTTTTCCTACGTCAAAGACATCGACTTTCCAACTTTGGCGAAATTTTCCGAACACGATGTCGGCTTGCCGGGAGTGGAACTCGCCATCAAACCGGTGCGCTCTTACGTCTATGGGGCTCTTGCCTCGCATCTTCTGGGTTATGTCGGCATGCCAGATGATGTGGATAAAGAGGACGCCGGTAAATTCACGTTTTACCAGGGAGACGTGGAAGGGAAATCGAACGTGGAAAAAACGATGGATCATTCCCTCCGCGGAAAACCTGGTGTTCGTTATTTGCGGCGCAATGCGAAGGGCACCATCGACGGCGTGTTGCGCGAAGATCCACCGCAACAAGGAGCCAACGTTTTCCTGACGATCGACGCGCGCATCCAAGCTATTGCAGAAGAAGCGCTGCGCGCCGTAAGTCGTGCGGGCGCAGTAGTCGTTGATCCAAACAACGGCAATATTTTGGCGCTGGCTTCTGTCCCTTCGTTCGATCCAAACACTTTCATACCGAGCATTAAGGCGAAAGATTGGAAGGCATTGCAAAAGGACGAGGGCGATCCATTGGTCAACCGCGCAATCAGTTGCTTGCCGCCAGGGTCAACGTTCAAGCTCATCACAGCACTCGGCGGGTTGCTGCAGGGCGGGAAAAATCTAGCGGGCGCCAAATACAGTTGTGGAGGGGGTGTGAGTTACGGCGACCACTTTTTCCGATGCTGGGTGGCCGAAAAGCATTACACGCACGGGACGATCGGAGTAGCCGACGCGCTTAAGGTTTCCTGCGACTCCTATTTCTATCAGTACGGTAACGCCGCGGGCATTCAATCGATTGACCACGTCGGCAAGATGCTGGGCATGGGCGAAGAATCGGGCCTGCAGCTGTCAGGCGAACAAACCGGCAATATGCCCGGGCCAGAATGGATGCAAATTCACCATCCCCAGGAGAGATGGTCACAAGCCCAAACCGCCAATGTTACAATCGGCCAGGGTTACACGCTTGTGTCGCCGCTGCAATTGGCGATGGCCTACGTGGCGATCGCAAACGGTGGTATCTGTTACTACCCTCGTCTCGTCGATAAGGTTTTAAATCAAGACGGCTCTCCGGTTTTGGATGAGCAAGGTAATCCGGCAGCGCCACCGCCGCGTGTGCGATCGGATTTACGACAGGAAATCTCCCCTGAAAACATCGAGTTGGTTCGCAAAGGTCTTTGGAAGGTTGTCAATGAAGACGGCGGCACCGGCGGCAGAGCGCGTCTGAAAGATTGGGTAGTGGCGGGCAAAACGGGTACTGCACAGGCCACTGAGCGCGGACAAGAGGAAAACGTGGCTTGGTTTGCGTGTTTCGCGCCATATGATCATCCGAAGTACGTCGTCGTAGTGATGGTTCAAGGCGCCTCCGGCCACGGCGGCGAAGTCGCGGGACCGATCGCAGATAGAATCTTGGAGCGGTCGCTCGCTCTGGAGGAAGGCAAATTCGATATCCCGGTGGCGTGGCTCGCACCCGCGCATCACGCGAATCCGCTCCAACTGATCAAGTCGGTGTCGTATAATGACAAAGGCGGCAACCTCGGAGGCGGGGACGAAGAGGATGCCCCGGCCTCAACCGCTACTGCCCAAATGGCAAGTTCAGACGCAGCGCCTGACGTCGAACCGGAAGCAGATTCTCAGGGCAAAGTGAGACGGAAAGCCGGGGCTGCTGTGGCCCGCGCTGTACCGGCTGCGACGCCAGCTTCTCGTAACTTTTTCCAGCGGCTCTTTGGAATAAAGCGGCAGCCCGCGCCTGCGCCGCCGCCCCAGCCGCCTAATCGCAAGCGTGGAACACCACCAAGATGAACACCCGACCAGAATCATCGCTTCAGTGCATTTGGTCAGTTCCAATTCTGATCGGACAACCCCTTTCGCTTTATGATAGACAAAGTAAGAAAACTTTTGGGTCTTTCCTCACGAAAGACCGGCAAAAAGCTCATTCTGAGTGTAGAAAAGCTCGAGTCCCGGGTCGCCTTGCTCGAGAATGGCCGGCTCGAGGAGTACAGTGTTGAGCGGAAAAGCTCACGGAATATCGTCGGCAGCGTTTATAAGGGTAAAGTCAAAAACATCGAGATGGGGTTGAAGGCGATGTTTGTCGACATCGGCTTCGAGAAAAATGCGTTTCTTCATTTTTGGGATGCGATTCCAGCTGCGCTCGACAGCGGCGTAGAGGAAATCGATCGACGTGGGAGTAAGCGCCCTCGAAAACGGATTACGGTTAAAGATATACCGAGTATTTATCCGGTCGGCTCGGACGTCATTGTGCAGGTGACCAAGGGTCCCATCGGGAACAAAGGCCCAAGGGTCACTACGAATCTCAGTTTTGCCGGGCGCTACCTGGTGCTGATGCCATTCAGCGATCGCAGCGGTATCTCGCGAAAAATCGAAAACCAGAAGGAGCGCGAACGGTTGCGAAAGATTGTCCGGGAATTGGAGATCCCCGACGGCGTCGGAGTCATTATCCGCACCGTGGGTGAAGGTCAGCGGGCGAGATATTTTGTCCGGGACCTGCGTTTTCTTCTCGATCAATGGGCCCAGGTCGAACAGTTCATTCGTGAAGAGCCAGCTCCGTGCCGTCTCTTTGAGGAGCCCGATTTGGTCGGGCGGACAGTGCGCGATTTTCTCACGGAAGAAGTCGACGAAGTCCTTTGCGATGACCAGGTGTCAACAGATCGGATGATCGAAATGATCGGGCAGATTTCCAGACGCGCCCGGAATCGGGTGCACCATTACGATGGCGCGATGCCGATTTTCGAGACTTACGGCGTGCAAAAGCAAATCGACGACGCTTTTCATCGGCAAGTCTGGCTGAAATGCGGTGGCTATATTGTGATCGACGAGACCGAAGCGCTGGTGGCCATTGACGTGAACACGGGCCGAAACAAAGGCGGGCGAGACGTGGAAAAAACTATCTTGCAAACCAACCTGGAGGCCGCAGACGAGATCGCGCGCCAGCTTCGCTTACGCAATATCGGTGGACTGATCATAGCTGATTTCATCGACATGAAGAGCCGCAAAGACCAGCAGGCAGTTTACGGTTTGATGAAAGAACGGCTCAATCGCGACAAAGCCAAGACACATATTCTTCCCATTTCACAGCTCGGTCTGATGGAGATGACCCGGCAAAGAGCGCAGGAAAGCCTGAGCGATACGATTTACGAGAATTGTCCGTACTGCGGAGGGCGCGGCGTCGTAAAAACTTCCATGACCACGAGCGTGGAATTGCATCGAACTCTCAATACCGTCATGCGCAAGTATCAGGATAGCATTCATGATATCCGGGTGATTCTGAATCCAGGTGTATTGAAGCGGTTGAAGGAAGAAGACGAAGAATCGCTGGTGGAGTTGGAGCGCCGCTACGCGGGCCGGCTCTCCTTTCGCGGCGATCCCACATTTCATCACGAAAAGTTTGTCATTACCGACGCTAACACGGGTGCGGAACTCCACCCCTGAGTAGGTCCCCGCCTTAGACCGTCCCAAAAAATCCTTGCAATTTCCCGTTGCCTGCCCAAGAGTCGGGCATCCAGGGTAACAACGAGTTTCGTTATTACCTTGCGTGCTCCAGAGGAGTGTTTGGAGCTTGAGAAACTGAGGAGAGACTTAACCAAAGGAGAAATAGAATGAAAAGATTGGTGTTGGGGTTGTTATGCATCGCTGCAATCACTTCTGCAGCAGTTGCTGGGGAAACCTATTCTGGAAAGGAGATGAAACAGGTGGCACCACCACCGTGTCCGCAATGGTACGCAGACAACGAGTTTAACGTTGGTCTGTGGGGCACATATGTTTTCACCGGAAACAACTGGCAGGATGATCGCTATCTCGAAAGCGATCATGCGTTTGGTGGCGGTATCGACCTTAAGTACTTTTTCCACCGGTATTTCGGTGTCGGCATTGAAGGATGGGCCGTGGACGCCAGACGCGCGTTTGAGGATGTTTTTGTCGATCTCAATAACGGCGTCTTCGATGTCCATACTGGGCACGAGAGCCGCGCGGTGGGTTCCGTGTTAGGTACCTTGACGCTGCGTTACCCGATTCCCTGCACGCGCTTCTCGCCCTACATTTTTGGCGGAGGCGGCGGAATCTTTGGTGGAGGTCAAAGCACGAACGTTGTCGTGAACGACGGAATCATTCGCACGGAACAAACCGGTTCCGAGACGCGGGCAATCGGCCAGGTCGGCGGCGGCATGGAAGTTCGCATGACACCGCACATCGGCTGGGTCAGCGATTTCAGCTGGAATTTTGTGGACGGACCGAAGAACAACTTCGGGATGGTTCGCACCGGGGTTAACTTCGCATTCTAAGGCACCGAAAATCGTATTTTGCCAAAGCGGCGTCCGAATTATCGGACGCCGCTTTTGTTTTTGGTCATGGGTTGACCAAGTACGATTGGCATTTGCGAACTTCAGCGTGCGAATGAATTTATAGTGATGTCGTTTGTCGAGACTCTGGACAATTTGGCGCTACGGAAATCGGAGCTGGTTGAGCGCTTCGAGTGCCTGATCGCGCCGAAATCCGATCAGGAGCTCGAAGCAATGGCGCAGGCTTCGCGCTCGCTGACCGTGCAGAATTTTGGACGCACGATGCGTCTGTTCGCTCCGCTGTATCTTTCCAACGAATGCATTAACAACTGCATGTATTGCGGTTTCTCACGCGACAACCCAATCCTGCGCGTCACGCTTGATTTGGAGGAAGTAGTCGCCGAAGCGAAGCATCTCGCGCGTCAGGGATTTCGGCAGATCTTGCTTGTTGCTGGCGAACATCCAAAATTTGCGGGGCGCGACTATCTTGCCCAATGCGTACGCGCGCTCGCCCCTGATTTTTCGTCAATATCCATCGAGGTCGGCCCGATGGAGACAAAAGATTATCTGCCGATTGTGAAGGCAGGCGCGGAAGGACTCGTCGTTTATCAGGAGACCTACAATCGCGGGGTTTATGCGGAGATGCATACTTCCGGGCCGAAACGCGATTTTAATTTTCGGCTTGATTGCGTCGAGCGTGGTTACGCAGCCGGGTTTCGCCGGCTCGGCGTCGGCGCGCTGATTGGTTTGTCCCGTTGGCAGGATGAAGCGATTGCGCTAGCAGCACATTTGGAACATTTGTTCAAACACTGCTGGCAAGCGCAAATCACGGTAAGCTTGCCGCGGTTGCGTCCGGCAGCTGGCGGATTTCATCCGCTGTTTTCGATGACGGACCGCGAGCTGGTGGAACTGGTTTGCGCATTGCGAATTTCCTTTCCCCAGCTTGGAATCGTGCTTAGTACGCGCGAGCGCGCTTCGCTTCGGGATTCGCTGGCGTCAATCGGCGTAACGATGATGAGCGCCGGCAGCCACACCGAGCCCGGCGGTTACACGCGACAGGGCCGGGAACATCTTCATCGGACCGTGCGCGGTCGCATCGTCGCACCCGAATACCAGGACGGCGAAGATGAACTCGCCACGGGCCAATTCGAAATCAGCGACGAACGTTCCCCTGCCGAAATCGCCGCCCTCCTGCGTCGTCGCGGACTGGAGCCGGTCTGGAAGGACTGGGACCAGGCGCTTTGCGGTGCATGAAGATTTCACTCAACGGCGAATCTATCGACACGCGTGGGGCACAAACGATTGCGGAGTTAGTTGACCGTTATCAATTGCCATCGCAATCCATTTTGGTCGAGCACAACGGCGTCGCCGTCCATCGGCATGAATGGGCGGAGCGGTCCTTGGCTGAAGCCGATCGTGTCGAATTTGTCCGCGTCGTCGCCGGCGGTTAGAGAGTTATTTACAATTCTTCTCTTCAGATTTGCGCGGCGCTCTTTACTACGACGCGCATTCCGTCTGTTTGAATAACGGTGACGGGTGTTTGCGGAGCGATGAACTCGCCTTCGGTGACGACATCAACAATGTGATCGGCGAAACGCGCCTTACCACTCGGCCGCAAAACGGTGACGGCCGTGCCTTGGGTTCCGGGCGCGAGTGTGAGCGCAGTCGCAAATTGACGTGGCACGCCGGCGAGAGACGGCCCTGGCGGATTTGAATCCATCAAGGCGAACCGGCGATAAATGCTGGTGCGCGGCAGGTAGCGCGCAAGCAAAGCAATGATGATAAACGCGCCGATGATCGCAATGAACATATTGAGCAACGGCATCGCGAGCATTTTGCCCGTCGGGAAGAAGTTCTGGCCCGGATAGCGATCGATCATCGTCCACAACAACGAAGCGAGCATGAGGAAAACGCCGACGACGCCAAAAAC
>JBKPRQ010000010.1:0-8106 GCA_046734635.1 Verrucomicrobiota bacterium | reverse complement strand
CACGTGATTAATCATTTAGCGATGACATTTGGTGTCGTGCCCGATTTCGTCCTGCCGAACTCAAGCGCCGCGCTGCTTCCCCCTGCTTGGAGTATAGGGCTTGAACTTCAGCTTTATCTGGTCGCACCGTTCATCGTCGTTTTGCTGGGTAAGACAGCGGGTTGGCGACTGTGGGCTATCAGTTTGTGCGTGCTAATACCACAGCTTCATTGGCGGGCGTACGAGTGGAGTAACATGGGTGCGTTCCTGCCACAGAAACTCTATTTGTTCATCGCTGGCGCGCTGCTTTTTACTTATTGGCCCAAGCTTGGTAGCTGGCCCGTGCCGCGAGTGCTCGGGCCGCTTGTTTGGCTGGGTGAAATTAGTTATCCAATTTACCTGGTCCACTATCCCCTTGTTGCGTTAATCAATGCCTATTTGCCAGTTGGCACGGAACCGATTACTCGCGCCATCATCCTGCTCGCAATCTCACTACCGCCAGTCATCTTAGCCAGTTGGTTGCTTCACCGCACGGTTGAGAAACCGTTCATTGAATTGGGGAAACGACTCACTCACAAACAAAGCAAGCCTTTGACTGAAGCGGCCGTAATGAATCGGCCAAGAGCAGGGTTGACGCTCGTTGCGCTTTCGGTTCAGCGAGCGAGCGAGGATGTTCTGCCCGGAATAATGTGAATATTGTTCTTCCCCGGGGGCTTGTCAGCTTAACCGGAGTTGAAAATCTTCGCGAAGCATCAGCTTATCGATCAACTGATGTCGATTCGAGAAGCGACCGCGTGAATTCGCCTACGTGAGCTACTAAATCCGGCGACCCGGCAAGTTTCTCGATTTGGCTCACGATAGCGCTGCCGATCACCGCCGCGTCCGCAAAGCGCCAGACTTGGCGAACTTGTTCCGGATTTGAGATGCCGAATCCCACAGCGACCGGCAGGTCGCTCACGGCGCGCACACGTTTTACGAGACTCTCGGCGTCACACGGCATTTCATCTCGCGCGCCGGTAACGCCTGCGCGTGAAACCGCGTAAATGAATCCACTAGCCTCCTGAGCGATGCGCTTTAGCCGGGCGTCCGAGGTCGTAGGTGCGACGAGAAAAATCAGGTCCAAGCCCTGGTCACGAAACGCTGTGTTCCAAACCGTTGCTTCTTCAGGAATCAGATCTGTGACAAGCACGGCGTCCACACCGGCTTGTTTGGCTTCTCTTGCCAGCCGCTCCCGGCCAAACCTTAAAAGCGGATTAAGATAACTGAATAGCACAATCGGGGTGTCGATGCGTTTCTTTGCATTCGAAACGCATGTTAGTGCGTCGGAAAGTGTCACCCCTTTTCGCAGCGCGCGATCGGATGCGCGCTGAATCACCGCTCCATCCGCAACCGGATCGCTGAACGGCAAACCCAGCTCGATGATGTCGGCCCCGGCCGCTGTCAGTTCAACGAGCAACAGTTCCGTGGTTATCAGATCTGGGTCGCCTGTTGTAATAAACGGGATGAATCCGCCGCGGCCGGCGCGCTTGAGCTCAACAAAGGTGTCGCTCAATCGACTCATTCCGCTCGCAGATCTGCAACGAGTTGGACATCTTTGTCGCCGCGTCCGGAGAGATTGATGATAATGAAATCGTCTTGTGGCAACTCACCCGCGATGCGAATCGCTGGCATGATAGCATGTGACGTCTCCAGCGCGGGAATAATTCCTTCCAGTTTCGCGCAAAGTCGAAATCCTTCGAGCGCCTCGGCGTCGCTTGCCCGGATGTATTCGGCTCGTCCGCTATCGTGAAGGAACGCATGTTCAGGGCCGATCGCTGAGTAATCGAGGCCGGCTGAGACCGAATGAGTCGTTGCAATCTGGCCGTTCGCATCTTGAAGCACATAGGACATCGTACCTTGCAAGACGCCAACCTGGCTACCGCCGCTGGCCGATCCGCGGTGAAATCGCGCAGCATGTTGGCCTAACGAGTCTCCGCGCCCTCCTGCTTCTACACCGATTAACCGGACTTCTTTGTCTGCGATGAAAGGATGAAACAAACCGATGGCGTTTGAGCCTCCACCGACACATGCGATGAGCGCGCGCGGAAATTTTCCTGTCGCAGATAGAACTTGTTCGCGTGCTTCACGTCCAATGACGCTTTGAAACTCGCGTACCATGAACGGGTACGGATGCGGACCGAGTGCGCTGCCGAGCAGATAGTACGTATCATGCGGATTCGTCACCCAATCGCGCAGCGCCTCGTTGATGGCATCCTTTAAGGTGCGCGTGCCGGCATTTACAGTGACCACCTCGGCGCCGAGCAATTGCATCCTGAAAGCGTTTAGCGTTTGCCGTCGGACGTCTTCGGCGCCCATGTAAATGACACAGCGCAATCCGAACAACGCACAGACGGTCGCTGTTGCGACACCGTGCTGCCCTGCGCCGGTCTCAGCGATGACGCGACGTTTGCCCATTCGACGCGCAAGCAACACCTGACCCGCAGCGTTATTGATTTTATGCGCGCCAGTGTGCAAGAGATCCTCGCGCTTCAAATAGATTTGCGCTCCCCCTCCGTGAGCTGTTAAGCGACGCGCGTGAAACAACGGTGTTGGCCGTCCACAATAATCGTGCAGCAGTTGGTTGAGCTCGCGCCAGAAATCCGGATCTTTTCTCGCGCGCATGAACTCGTTAGTCAGTTCATCGAGTGGCGCTACCAGCGTTTCCGGAACGTATCGGCCGCCAAACTTACCCCAATGCCCTTGCTCGTCGGGCTCGCTCTTTGTAATCGGCGATTTTTGCATCGGATTCATGGAGAGGAGAACGCATTTGTCGAAGACCTGGATCTTCGCACAGCAGCGATGAAATCTTCGAGGGCGCGATGATCTTTCACTCCTGGAGCGCTCTCAACGCCGCTACAAACGTCGACGGCCTGCGGCGCTACAATTGCCAGGGCTTTGCCGACATTTTGTTCGGTTAAGCCGCCTGAGAGAATGAGGAATCGCGTGAAGGAACGGCTTGTTCGTGCGGCTAGCCAATCACAGGTCAGACCGGTCCCGCCGCGGAGGTCCGGATGGTGCGCATCAACCAGCACGTCGCAATCGCTAAACGGAGAGATCTCTTCTGGTCGGAACTGAAGATTCGTCGAGAAGGCTCGGATTACGCGATATTCGTGAGCTAGCTCGCTGCATGTGTCGGCTGACGTATTCCCGTGTAATTGCACGCATCGAATGCCAGTCGCCTTCGCGGTATTCCGAACTTCTTCAGCGTCGGCGTCCACGAAAACTCCGACCAAACAAACACCAGCCGGTATCGCCTCGATAATTCGCCGGGCGACCGTTGGTTCAATATAACGTGAGCTCTGGGGATAAAAGTTGAACCCAATCATGCTGGCGCCGAGTTCGGCGCACGCTCTGGCGTCTTCAAGATTCGTGATACCGCAAATCTTGATTTGCACTGGAGTCATCATTGTCCAGCTCCAGTTGAAACTCCTGTAGGTTGCCGATCTTCAGCAGCGGCGACAAAGTCGCGAAGAGCTGTTTCCGGATCAGGCGCGCGCATCAAGGCTTCGCCTATCAGGAAGCCGCGAAATCCGAGCGATTGAAGATGGCGCAAAGATCCCGGGTCTTGCAGTCCGCTTTCGCTAATCATTATTCGATCGCGCGGAGCTCTGGCGATCAAACTTTCACTTGTGTTCAATGAAACGCGAAACGTTCTGAGATCGCGATTATTTACACCGATGATTTTCGCGCCTGCATTCAGCGCGCGGTTCAATTCTTCCGTAGTATGAACTTCGACGAGCGCATCGAGCCCCAGGTCGTCCTCGGCAAGCACGCGCAATTTGCCTAACGAGGCGTCATCCAGTGCGGCGGCAATGAGCAATACGGCGTCGGCTCCCGCGACGGCGGCTTCGAAAATTTGGATTGGATCGATAACGAAATCTTTGCGCAAAAGCGGGAGCTCCGTGCTGGATCGAGCTGTACGAAGGTCTCCGATCGAACCACCAAAATATTCCTGATCGGTGAGAACGGAGATCGCGCAAGCGCCGCCGCGGTCGTAGTAGTCAACAATCTGACTGACCGTTAAATCGTCACGAATAATTCCAGCGGAAGGCGATCGGCGTTTGAACTCCGCGATAATATTTGGTCGCGGCGAGTTCGACTCGAGCGCTCTACGCAAGCAATGCGAGTCAGCATTCTTTCGAGCTTTCACTGCGCGCTCGCGAAACGCGCGCGAAGAAGGATCCGCTCGAAGTTGTGCTACGGCGTCTCGTTTTCTATCCAGGATTTGAGAGAAAATGTTTTTGATCATGAGCTTCGATTTGTCTCATTGACCAGCGCATCCAACTTTGATGCTGCGCTGCCGCTGTCGATGCTTTCCCGGGCCAGGCTAGCCGCATGAGCGAGATCCGGAGCCATGTCCGCCAGATGGAGCGCCGCCGCGGCGTTAATAATGACGAGATCGCGCGCCGCATTTGTCGCCTTCGTCTTCTCGCCTCGCAAAATTGCGCGGATCAGTTGCGCGTTTTCTTGCGGCCCATTCCCGCCAAATCCATCGAAGCGTTGGCGCTCCAATCCAAAGTCTTCAGGCGACAATGTAAATGTTTTCACCTCTCCGATGGAGGAACACGCGGCTACGTACGTCTTGTCCGCAATTGTTATCTCATCCAGCCCATCGGCGCCATGCACCACCCATGCTTTCTTAACACCGAGACTCGCAAGGGCTAATGCGACGCGTTCAAGTAAAGAGAGCTGCCAGACGCCCACAATCTGAAAGGGGGTCCGCGCAGGATTCGTTAGGGGGCCGACCAAATTAAATGTGGTGTGTATCCCGAGCTCGCGGCGCACATTCGCAACACGCGCGGTCGCGCTATGGAAAAGCGGCGCAAACATGAAACAGATTTCGTGTTCGTTAAGGCAGCGTTCCACGGTCTCGAGTGGGGCGGCGGTGTTGACGCCCAGCGCCTTGAGCACATCGGCACTGCCGCAACGCGACGTCGCCGCTCGTGAGCCGTGTTTCGCCACCGGCAGTCCGGCACCCGCAATTACGAACGCCGCCGCCGTTGAAACATTAAAAGTTTTTGCAACGCTTGATCCAGTGCCCGCTGTATCGACGAAGCGCGCGTGACGCGATCGCAATGGAAGCGCACGATCCCGCATTCCTTTGGCGATTCCTGCAAGCTCATCGAAAGTCTCGCCCTTTACGGCGAGGCTGGTGAGCGCGGCTGCTATCTGCGCGTCTGTAGCACGCGGGTCCAGCAAACACCCTAGAAAATTTACAGCCTCAGCGCGGCTCAGGTTCTCACCGCGCATCAAACGCAGCGTTAGGTCACGCAGCTCGCAATCGCCGTGTTCGCTTGCGTTGCGTCGATGTTTACTGTTTCGGGGTGGCTTGATCTGTGTAGCCATTGAGAGCGCGTTGGCCATTGCGCGCGCTTTGTTAACGGTTTCCTCGTATTCCGAATGTGGATTTGAGTCGGCGACGATGCCCGCGCCGGCTTGGAAGTATGCCTTCCCATCTTTCAAAACCGCGCAGCGCAACGCGATGCAGGAGTCGACATTGCCATCGAATCCGAAATAGCCGATCGCGCCCGCGTAACAACCGCGTCTTGTCCCCTCCAGTTCGCTGATGATTTGCATGGCGCGAACCTTCGGCGCGCCAGAGACAGTCCCTGCGGGAAACGTTGCTTTGACCAGGTCGAAGCCAGTGCAGCCCGCGCGCAGGCGACCAGTGACATCTGACACGATGTGCATGACGTGGCTGAAGCGCTCGATCTCCATCAACTCAGTCACACGCACGGTGCCGAAGTCTGAAACCCGACCGATGTCGTTACGTGCCAGATCGACGAGCATGATGTGCTCGGCACATTCCTTTGGATCGGCGAGGAGTTCGGCGGCGTTCTTCTCGTCTTGCGCAGAAGTGGCGGCGCGCGGGCGCGTGCCGGCGAGTGGGCGAATCTCGATCGCATTGCCGGTCAGGCGCACATGCATCTCCGGCGAACTGCCAACAAGCGAAAGGTCGTCGCCGAACTTCAAACAAAACATGTACGGCGAAGGATTGATGAAACGAAGGCATCGATAAAAATCGATCGGGTCGCCGTTGAAATCGGATTCGAACCTCTGCGACAGGACAACTTGGAACACGTCTCCAGCGCGAATGTATTCTTTCACTCGTTCTACTAAGCGCTCGAACTCCTCGGGGCGGAAGTTGCTGTGGTAGGGACATCGCGCCGCGATGTCCGGACCGCGCAGCACGCTGTCCCTGCCAAAAGACTGCCTTTCCGAATCTGCAGGTGGGAGAAGGGTAAGATCGCTTGGTTTCGCAAGTTTGTGCGCGGTGGCCGCAATCGATTCAACCGCTCGCGCATAGACTTTTTCGATTGGGCCATCATCGAGGAAGGCGTTCGCGACGATCTTTAAGGTGCGTAGTCGATGATCGAAGATAAGAAGATTGCTGGTGATCAGGAAAATCATTTCGGGCAATTGCAGTTCGTCACCCTCCGCAGCCGGAACTTTGGGTTCGAAGAAATGAATCGCTTCATAGCCGAGGAAACCGACAGCGCCGCCGCTGAAGCGAGGTAATCCCGGGAGCGAGACAGACCGATAGCGCGCCATCACTTTGCGGATCTCATTCAATGGGTCGTCTGGTATCTCAGCCCGTTGTTCCTCTCCCGATTCGACGATTTGTAGTTCGCGTCCGCGACTTTTTATCACCATTCGCGGGTCGGTCCCGACAAACGAGAAGCGTCCCGACACATCATTTTTCTCAGTCGATTCGAACAGGAAACTGCAACCGCCAGAATCTAACGTCTTAAATGCCGAAACGGGCGTTTCGTTGTCGGCGATAAACTCTGCGAACACAGGGACAACGTTACCGCCTTGCGCGAGTTCGCGGAACTCGTCCATGCTCGGAGTGATTTGTGTTTTCATCGATTGGGCGGATCCAAAAGAAAATGCGCGAGAATTTTCCTGCCCTCGCGTGTGAGGATCGATTCGGGATGAAATTGCACGCCGTGCATCGGGAACTGGCGATGTCGCAACGCCATGATCTCCCCGTCTTCGCTCTCGGCGGTGATCTCGAGGCATCTCGGAAAAGAACTCCGTTCGACCACCAACGAGTGATACCGACCGGCCGCAAACGGCTTGGGCAAATCGGTGAAGAGCCCGCTGCCATTGTGCCTGATCATGGATGACTTCCCGTGCACGAGAGCGGAAGCGCGCATGATTTTTCCTCCGTACGCTTCGGCGATGCATTGATGTCCAAGGCAAACGCCAAGGATTGGAATCTTTCCCCCAAAACGCAGGGCAACGTCTTTGCTTATTCCCGCCTCGCGAGGTGTGCAGGGCCCCGGCGAAATACAGATATAGCTGGGCGCTAGCGCAGTGATTTCCTCAAGCGAGATTTCATCATTCCGCTTGACCAGAAGCTTGCACCCAAGCTCGCCAAAATAATGGGCCAGGTTGTAAGTGAACGAATCGTAGTTATCGATCAGGAGAAGCATTGGGTTTGATTCGTTAGGCGACTTTCGTTTCGATTCGACTCTGGTTAACGTTGGGAGTGGTGACGTCCCGGATCGCACGAACTTCTCTGATCAGCTGCGCATACTCCGGTGGCGTCAGGGCTTGGATCCCATCGGAAAGCGCAAGCTCTGGATGATTGTGGACTTCCACCATGAGTCCGTCCGCTCCCACAGCCACGCCGGCCCGGGCGAGGGGAGTAACCATGTACGCGCTACCCGTGCCGTGCGATGGATCTACAATCACCGGTAGATGAGAAATCCGCCGGATTGCCGGCACGGAAGCTAGGTCGAGTGTGTTACGCGTGTGCTGGGTGAAGGTTCGTACACCGCGCTCGCACAAGATCACGTTGTAATTGCCCTCGGCCATGATGTATTCCGCTGCCAGCAGCCATTCTTCTAGTGTCGCAGCCATTCCTCGCTTCAACAGGACTGGCAATGACGACCGGCCCGCGCGCCTGAGAAGCGAAAAGTTCTGCATGTTACGAGCGCCGATTTGAATCACGTCGCCATACTGTTCGATTAAATCGATGTGATGTTCTTCGAGCGCTTCGGTGACGATCTTTAGTCCAAACGCCTTGCGAATCTCGGTCATGATCTGCCAACCGTTCTCGCCCAGACCTTGAAACGCGTA
>JBKPRQ010000009.1:0-7189 GCA_046734635.1 Verrucomicrobiota bacterium | reverse complement strand
ACTACGAGGAGTGCAAGCGCCTGTCAACTTATCGGCTCTAAACAAGATACGCGAGTCTTGTAGGAGAGACAGGGTCAATCGCGGAAATGCTCACTGGTCAACGTGCGCTTGTGCGCTTAATTCTCTGCCCAATGTCTAACTTAACCGAAAAGACGGCGATCACGCCGCGCCGCGACCAGGACTTTCCGGAGTGGTATCAGCAGGTAATCCGAGCGGCGGAGCTGGCTGAACCCTCGGACGTGCGCGGTTGCATGGTGATCCGCCCGTGGGGTTACGGGATTTGGGAAAACATGCAGCGTCAACTCGACGCGATGTTTCACGCGACCGGCCATCGCAATGCTTATTTCCCGCTTTTCATTCCGCTGAGTTATTTCGCGAAAGAGGCGGAACACGTTGAAGGTTTTGCCAAGGAATGCGCCGTCGTCACGCACACTCGCCTTGAAGTGGGCGAGGATGGAAGGATGAAGCCGGCCAGTCCGTTAACGGAGCCGCTCGTGGTCAGGCCGACTTCGGAAACAATCATCGGCGCCAGTTATGCAAGATGGGTGCAATCTTATCGTGATCTGCCGATCCTCATCAATCAGTGGGCAAACGTCGTCCGATGGGAGATGCGGCCTCGACTGTTTTTGCGCACGACTGAATTCCTCTGGCAGGAAGGCCACACTGTTCACGAAACGGAGGCTGAAGCTCGCGCAGAATCGAAATTGATCCTCGACCTTTACGAGCGTTTCGTCCGCGACTACCTGGCGATCCCTGTATTCACCGGCGAAAAATCCGACAGCGAAAAATTCCCGGGGGCTGTACAGACGCTAACGATCGAAGCGATGGTGCAGGATCGGCGGGCAATCCAGGCGGGCACATCGCATTTTCTCGGCCAAAACTTTGCGCGTGCGAGCGGCATCCAATTTCAAAATCGAGAAGGCAAACAGGAATTTGGGTGGACGACGAGCTGGGGAATGACAACGCGCCTGATTGGCACGCTGATCATGATGCATGGAGATGATGACGGGATTATTTTGCCCCCACGGATTGCGCCCACCCAGATTGTCATAGTGCCGGTGGCGACAAAGGAGGAGTCGCGCGCCAGAGTAATGGAGGCTTGCGACAGTCTCGCGTTGCAACTGCGTGGAAAGTGCTTTGGCGAGGCTCCGCTGGAGGTGGAGGTGGACAGGCGGGATCTCGGTGGCGGCGTCAAGAATTGGGAGTGGATCAAGAAAGGTGTGCCAGTCCGGATCGAAATCGGACCACGGGACCTTGAGAAGAACGCGCTGGTTATCAGTCGCCGCGATCAGCCGATTAAAACCAAAGAATCGATGCCGATTCAGGAATTCGTCGTCACCGTACCGGAAGTTCTCACGTCTATTCAACAGAACCTTCTTGACCGTGCTAAGAAATTCCGGGAATCAAACACGCGCGTGATCGAATCCAAAAAAGATTTTTACGATTTCTTCACGCCTGAAAATTCAGCCAAACCGGAAATACATGGCGGTTTTGCCCTCGCACATTGGAACGGCTCTCGGGAAGTGGAAGAACAAATCAAGAACGACCTCAAAGTTACCATCCGCGTCATTCCGCTGGCGGATTCGGCCGAGCCCGGGAAATGTATTTTCACGGGGGAACCCAGCGCACGGCGGGTTGTTTGGGCGAAATCGTATTAGAATCCAGGGTCCTTTGATTTTATGACAAGCATGTCAGTTGACGCGGCGATCATAGTTCGTTTATTTGCGCGCTGCCCATGGAACTGACCCTCTACAGCCGCAAGTGGTGTTCCTGGTGCATCGACGCGAAAGATTATCTGAACGAAAAAGGCTATCGTTTTCAGGAAGTCGACGTCGGCAAAGATCGACAAGCGTATGAGGAAATGAAGCACCTTTCCTCGCAGACGTATGTGCCAACGTTCGTGGCGGGTGATAAGGTTTTGGCAAATTTCGATACCAATCAGCTCGAGAAGTTCCTAACCGAGCACCAGATCAATCCGACCACTTCCTGATGCTTTTTGGTTTTTTCTTTACACTCGGCGTAGCCGTCCTCAGCGCGGGCTTGCGCAGTTTTCAAAACTCGTATGCCCAAAAGGCGGGCGCCCTCGGGATTCTCGCTGCCACTTTCCTCGGCGTCTACTTTATCACCGGCAGCTGGATGTGGGGTTTTGTCGGCGCAATGAGCTGGCTGTTTCTGCCGTGGTTGGAAATTCTCACCCGGATTCGCGCGCTCCGGCTTCCAAAGGAAAAACGGCTTCGACCGAAAAGTCCGCCTTCGTCGGACACATTTCCAGCGCTAAGCGAAATCACGCGCGAAATCGAGGAGGAAGGATTTGTACACGTGGGCGACGCCGGTTGGGATTGGGAAGATTATCGGCAGTTTTTCCGGCTATTTTATAGAGAGGAAGATCGAGCCCAGGCTGCCATCTGCCTCAACGAACAGCGCGATTTCTCTTTCTATTATCTGCGCATTTCGTCGCGCGCCAAAGGCGGTACGGTTTGGACCACCTGGAATTATCCGCTCTCCTATGGTCTCAAGCTGACTCCCCTGTTTCGAATTAATCGACAACGACCCGACAGATCATTCTGGCAACTTTATCAAAGCCATCGCGAATTTCTTCGGCGAAACGGCGTGAACCCGGCCGCAATCGATCCGCTCAACGAGGAGCAGATTGAGACGGAAATGGAAAACGATCTACGCGACCAGATCGCGCACAACATTCATAAGGGCGTTCTCAAACAAACGGCAGCGGGCGACGTAAAATATTCCTGGCGCGGAATGTTCTATCTGTGGTGCCAGTTTTTGGTCGATCTAGTACGGTTGTAGCTGGCGCATCCTGAGCGAAGCGGACCGAAGTCGAAGGATCCCGTTTTCTTACCTTCAAGGCCGTTCCGCGGGGTTTTCCTCGACTTGGCTCGGAATGATATAATGTTCATTTGAACTTGCCTTCGTAGCAGTTCGGACGATCATAAAAGGATGCTGACCGAGCGGCAAAGGAGAGTTCTCGATTTCATCCAGCGCGAGCAACGCGAAAAAGGGATCACGCCAAGCACACGTGAAATCCAAAATCATTTCGGTTTTGCCAGCCAGACGTCGGTAATGCAATACATCTCTGCGCTGGAGCGAAAAGGTTTTCTTGATCGGCATGCACGCAAGGCCCGGGCTTTGATCACTCCAGCCATGAAGGTCAGGATTACTGATATTCCAATCTATGGACAGATTCCTGCTGGCATGTCGGCGTTGACTGAGCAGACCATTGAAGGCCACGTCTCGCTTGATGCGCGCTCCGCCAATGTGCAAAAGAATCGCGGCACATTTGCCTTGCGAGTTCGCGGCGATTCGATGATCGGCGCTCACATTGTCGATGGCGACATCGTGATTTTGGAAAACGCCAAAGACGTTCACGACGGCGATATCGTTGCTGCATTGATCGACGGCGAAACGACATTAAAACGTTATGTCGTCGAGCGCGGTCGCCCGTATCTGAAGGCAGAAAACTCGCGCTACCCGAATCTGGTTCCGGCCCGCGAACTGAAGATTCAAGGCGTGATGATATCACTGGTTCGAAAGCAAGAGCGCCGGAAACGGCATTGAGTCAGGCCGCAAATGCAACGCGTTTGATGCTCTATTTAGCGCCTGGCTTGAGCGAAGCTAATAGAGGCTGTCTGAATTTGCACCAAGCCTTTTTGGAGTGCGATGCGTCCTCGCATCGCCTTTCAACCTCCCATTCTAAACTGTTCACTTGAACATATATTCAGGTATGCCATTTTCTGCAATGGCTATGAGCGGGAAGATTATTGATCTGCGCAATCTTCTTGCGAGTCGTTTCCCGCACGCGCCCATGCCGATGGGAACGCGTTTAGTCACCGGTTTAGCTTGCTTCGATCAACCTGTTGGCGGCTTGCCTAAAGGAGCGATTACCGAATTAATTAGTCCACACAGAAGCGCAGGAAGCGCGTTGCTCGTTCACGCTTTCATCCATGCCGCATATCGTGATCAATATTTCGTGGCACTGATCGATGGACGTGATTCGTTCGATCCTTGTGAGCTGGGCGATTCCATTCTGCGTCAGCTGCTTTGGGTTCGTTGCACTAAAGCCCTCGAAGCAGTCAAAGCGGCGGATCTGCTCTTGCGAGATGGCAACTTCCCGCTGGTGATTGTCGATCTGATTCTCAATTCGCCGGAAGAATTGCGCAAAATTCCGCAAACCACCTGGTATCGCTTGCAACGGCTCGTCGAATCGGTGCCGACAGTATGTCTGGTCCTCACCCGATATGAAATGGTGAGTAGCGCACAACTGAAGCTTGTTCTTCAAAATTCCTGGAACTTGGAAACTAAGCAGAATGCGATTTCTCAACTACGGATTGTTGTAAAACGATCACATCTCAGCCGGGTTGTTGGTAGGGACATCGCGCTGCGATGTCCGGACGACGCAGCGGGTCGTTCCTACCTCGTGGGAGGGCACTGATGTTTGCGACGATTTATTTGCCGAACTTTTATTTGCAAGCCGCCATGCGCCATCAGCCCGGACTTTGTGCAAAACCGGTAGCCTTAATCGAGGAACAGGAAAAAAAACCTGTGATCATTCAACTGAACGATATCGCCGAAGAGGCCGGGATCTGCAAAGGAATGACTCCAAGCCAGGCTTTGGCGCGATCTTTGCAGGTAGTGATCAAAGTTCGGGCACGCACCCAGGAAAAATCGATCCAGGAAATATTGCTTCACTACGCGTTTACGCTCAGCCCATTTGTGGAAGCAACCGCACCAGGTATTTCCACAGTTCAATTTACAACGTGGCATCGATATCCTGTCGATAATCGATTGGCTGGAAGCCAATGCTACGACCAGGTTGCGCATGTTATTGAGCAATTAGGCAAATGTGAAATCTGGGCCCAGGCGGGGATTGCTGTTACGGCAGATACCAGTTTTCTCGCAGCACATCTGGCGCAACCGGTTCTGCAGATCGAGAATGCAAAAGAATTTCTTGCTCCCTTGCCGATAGAAGTGCTCGAAACAGTCACTCCGGGTTTTTAATCGAGACAATTGGATCTTCAGCTGCGCGCGAGACCGCTGATCATCGGTTCTTCTTCGGTTTCCCCGTCGTTTCAACTTGCTTTACAACGAACGATTTCACCCGGGCATACTCCTTCTGAACGCCATTGGTGAAATCGTGTGGCCCGTGTTCGAACAGCACAACAAAACAAAAAGTCAGAACGATGAACAGGATCAGCCAAAAAAAGCCCCGCAGGAGCACCATGCAAACAGGCTAACGCGTGCGGACACGGCGATCAATACTGGCCAATGAAACGACAACGTCTTGAATGGCATGGCGAAACTGCCAAGCTATCTGGCCATGCATGTGCCGCTGCTCGATCTGAGTGAACAATATCGCTCCCTCGGCGATTCAGTTCGCGAGGCAACAAACGACGTCCTGGCGAGCGGCCGTTTCATCCTCGGCCCCAAAGTCACGGCATTCGAGAAAGCGACGTGCACCTATTGCAACACGCCGCACGCGATCGGTGTTTCGTCGGGAACAGATGCTTTGCTGGCTATTTTGATGGCGCTTGGAATCGGACGCGGTGATGCCGTTATCACCACGCCTTACACATTCTTTGCTACTGCTGGATGCATTGCCCGCGTCGGCGCGCGACCACTTTTTGCCGATATCGATCCGGAGACGTACAACGTTGGGCCATCCGCGATTCAGGAGTGCATCGAGAAAAATTGTCAGCCTGACACGGATGGCACATGCAAAACAAAGAGCGGAGAAAAGGTCCGCGCAATGATTCCGGTCCATTTGTTTGGCCTGTGTTGCGAGATGGAGGCGCTTCTTCAGGTTGCGGAGCGTTACGGTCTTGTTTTGATCGAAGACGCAGCCCAGGCGATTGGAGCGGAGTTTCCATTCCCTGAGAGAATCGCCAAAGCCGGAACGACGGGCGAAGTCGGGTTGTTTAGCTTTTATCCTTCGAAGAATCTTGGAGCTGCCGGCGATGCCGGCATGGTCGTTTGCAGGGATGAGGAGCTGGCGCAAAAGCTGCGCACCGTCAGAGAACACGGGATGGAACCGCGGTACTTTCATCATGTCATTGGAGGCAATTTTCGCCTCGACGAAATACAAGCGGCAATTCTCGCAGTTAAGCTTCCGAATCTGGAAAAATGGGCAGCCGCACGGCGCGCCGCTGCGGATTTTTATGGCGTGGAATTGGCACGCGCTGGGTTGACTGAAAAAATCACGGTACCCGCCGAACCTTACCGTAAGCGTGGCCTAACGAATCATCACGTTTATCATCAATATGTCATCCGTACACCGACGCGGGATGCTTTGCGCGAGCACTTGGGAGAGCACGAAGTCGAGACGGCGATTTACTATCCGCTCGGGCTCCACGAACAGAAGTGCTTTGCCTATCTCGGCTACAAAAGAGGTGATTTTCCCGAGACCGAACGCGCCGCGCGGGAGACGCTCGCGCTACCCATTTACCCCGAAATTACTCGCGAAGCGCAGCAGTATGTGGTCGATGCGATAGCGGAGTTTTATAGCTGACGGTGCTCGTGGCGGGATACTTGCAAGCCGCGCGGCGCGAGCCTATATGAATCGCTCGCACTCAAACGGGTAGGTACCGAAGTGGCCAAACGGGGCAGACTGTAAATCTGCTGGCTTTACGCCTTCGCTGGTTCGAATCCAGCCCTGCCCAAATCTTTACGTCGCTTCAGACGTTGGTGCTGTGAACGTACGCCGTCTTCAGCGCATGGATCAGCAAATCCGCTGAGACAGCGGGCGTTACAGCCACTTGCTTTACGAGATGTCTAGTAGCCCCGCCGCTGGCCGCCTTCGCGACGGCCGCCATATCCACCGCCACCGCCGTAGCCACGTCCGCCACCGCCGCCGCCGGGGGGTCTCGGTTCTCGCGGGCGAGCCTCGTTCACCGTCAATGCCCGGCCTTCAACGGTTTGGCCGTTGAATTTCGAGATGGCGTTTTGAGCGTCCTCGTCGGAGCCCATCGTGACAAATGCAAAGCCACGCGATTTGCCGGTGAATTTGTCTTGCATGAGGGTAACTTCCTGCACAGTGCCGGCCTGTGAGAAAAGCTCCTGCAGTTCGTTTTCCGTCGTGTTGAAGGAAAGATTGCCTACGTATAGTTTAGTTCCCATCGTCGAGTTTATTCTTGGAAAGGCTGCCAGGTCACTGTTCCCGCTTATCGGATTTCAAATC
>JBKPRQ010000008.1:0-28246 GCA_046734635.1 Verrucomicrobiota bacterium | reverse complement strand
TCCTAGTGCCGCTCCGCGAATATTCGGTTTCTGTTTTCATTATTGTTTTCATGTTTTTCCTGTCGGGCGACGAAATCAGCAACCCACCCCTTGATTTCGGATGCCTCCCCGTTTTCTGCCGTCTCTCTCATGGACATCTGCTTGCCATAGAAGCATGTCGAGCTCGTGCTGTTCGGATTCGGTCACCGTCTTAGCACTTGTTGTATTCATATTGTATCATATATAATATGTAACGTATTACGAAAGTCAACAAAAAAATATGGACTACAAATCGGACCAAAGATTCATAAAGAAAAGAGCGTGACAGACCGCAGTTTTCGTGTTACGTCGCCCTACAAAAGAGATCAAAAATATACAGCGAATCGAACCAGGAGAGACGAAATGGCGGGAAAAAAAATCAAAAAAATCGTGAATATTCGGCTTAGGCCGGATCAGGAAGAGCGAATTAACGCGATCGTGGAGCGAAGCGCGATCCTGGATACGTCAAAGTTTGTGCGCATAGCAGTCGATTGGTTGCTGATGTCGGATCTTGGCGAGGTGATTGGAAAGATTGTCCATGATGAGGAGCACTTCCCCGATTATCGGGTTCCGAAAAAAACCAGTGGGCGAACTAAGGGAAGACAAAAGCGCCGCACAGGCAGCGCAGAATAAACCCTGTGGCTTTTTGCCTCTTGCCGATGGCTGATCGATACTGATCCGGCCACACCAGACGCTTTCTCGAATGCCCTTATATGCCGCTGAACATCCAATATCTGCCCAACGACGTCTGTGTGCTACGAATCAGCGGTATTTTGAAGCAATCCGAATTTGCCGCAGAGCAAAGCGCATTGTCCCGCAGGATCGAAACCGGCGCGAAACCTCGCTTGCTTGTCATTCTTGAAAACTTTGACGGCTGGGAGCGCGGTGCGGATTGGAATGACCTCGATTTTCTTCTGTCGTACAGCCACAGAATCACGAAGATCGCTATTGTCGCCGAGCCACGATGGGAGACTCTTGCGCTCGCGTTCGCGGGAGCAGGAGTTCGCCTGGCGCCAGTGAAGTTTTTTGCGCCTAACGAACTGGAACAGGCGCAAAACTGGTTGGCGGAATGAACAACAACAGCATAATGCTGCAAGGGGTCTGCTTACGACGAATGGCCACCCGCAAACATCTGACACGAAATCAAATCTTCGGATCAGCTGATTCAAAGTCAGTCGCGATTGATAGCGTTTCGGGAGTTCGCAACAACGGGTCACCTAATAAGCTACCAATATGGACGTGGGGCTATATCGCAACCGGGGATTGCGAAGGGCGAACAATGTTCGTTGCTGACGCGCATCGGGGCGACATCAACGGTTTGTTGTACACGCTGATGAAAAGCTAACTGCGTTTGTGGAACTGGAATCGGCCGTCTGCGGTTGCGCCGAATTGTCTTGACCAGCTGACACAATTTTCGCCATGCTCGACGTCGCTAAACGGATCTGAATCAGGCGAAGGACATTTCCCCCGCCGCTAGGTTCTTCGTCTCCTCCAGACCCGCAATCAAGAATACAACTCGGTGGGGGGAAGAAAGGAAAGAAGCTCCACAGTGAAAAAGAAATCCACTTCGCAATCCGCATTCTTTAATTTTCGCGTCTTGCTCGCGCTATTTGTCGCGATGACTGGCATCTCGCTCGCGCTCTTCGGCGCCAATCCATTCAGACCAGCCGCCGCACCAGTGCGGCAGAAGCAACAGCCGAAATACAAAGTTACAACTAGGTCGTCCTTTGACCCGTTGGTTCCTGCCGCGTTTGACTGTTCCAAGATTCACGAGCTTGGCATCGACAAACAGGAAAACATGAGGGCCGGAGCGATCATGATTCACTGCGGCCAGGCAAAGGGTGGCGCAGAGCCCGATCAAGGCGGAGCTGCTAGTGCCTTCTCCAAGCTTGTGCATAACCTGACTGCACCCCTGGTATATGGCGGCACGGACGTGGATCTGATCACCGGCACAGAGAGCTCTCCCAATATTACCCAGTCAGAGACATTCACTACGGCTAATCCCGACGACCCCAATGTGATCGTGGTGGCCTACAACGACTCACGGGGTGTCAATGCTAATCCTATCAACATCTCCGGAGCGTCCGCCTCTACCGACGGCGGTTTAACCTTCACCCGGCTTACCAAGGCCAGCGGTCAAAGCCCCTTCGACAATACCCTGGGTGACCCTGTTGTTCTCTACGACAAGGCAAGCAACGAGTGGTTCACGGTGTGGATCTTCGACGGGCAGTGCGGCGGTGGCCTCGGGGGCTACAAGTCCAGCACTCCCTGGGACCCGAATAGCTGGGTCCATTATTCCTGCGTTCACAACAACGGCTCCGGTGACGACCGTGAGTCTGGTTGGGCGGACAACAATCCATCTTCTCCCTTCTTCGGGCGGATGTATGTTTCTTGGAACGACTTCAATATTGGCGGCGGCGCTCTCTCGGTCACCTTCTCCAGTGATAACGGCGTCACCTGGCACAGCCCGGTACTAGTGAGCAACACTGGTACCTTCATCCGCGATGTGCAGATCACGGGTGACATGGCCGGTGGCGGGACAGTGTACATCGCTGGTATGGACGAAGGCGGCGGCGGCTTCCCACACAATGACATCAACCACATCTTCAAATCGACTGACGGCGGCCTCACGTGGAGTCACCCATACACCGGCCCCGTCTTCCCGGGACCTGGCGTTACTTCTGTGGGTTACTTCGCCTGCATGTTTTCTGATCTCGGCGGCTACTGGCGGCATGAAGGCTGGGGTGAACCCGCCGCGCACGGTAACTTCGTCCACCTGGTTTATGCCCAGCACGGCGCTGGCACTGACCCAGGCGATGTCTTCTACATTCGCTCCACCGACGGTGGTTCTACCTTTGGCGCTCCGTTCATGTTGAACACTGACGGCGGCACTCGTCCCCAGTGGCAGCCTAACCTGTCGGTCAGCCCGACCGGTACTCTTCTGGCGACATGGTATGACGCTCGTGAGAGCGCCAACTGCACGGTAGGTAACACGGGTGTTCCGTGTTACCGGATGTGGTCGCGCAAGTCCAACGACAATGGCGCAAGCTGGCTACCTGACGATACGCTGTCGGATGTGGTAAGCCCGCTGCCGGCGCAACCTGACCCGAACATCGTGTCGGTCTACGTGGGCGACTACGACTACGGCTCCGCGATAGCCGTCAAGCACGTCACTTCGTGGGCGGATGGGCGCGTGGCCATCAATAACCAATCCCAGCAGGATGCCTTCACCGATAGGGATCTGGTTGGATTTGCCGTGACCACCGCCGATCCTGCCTGCGGCAGTTTCGTTGTGGGCACTGCGCCGACTGCGTTCACAGTTGACCTGAGCGATCCGGTGAATCCGGCCACCGTCGACCCGAGCGATTTCAAGGTTAATGGAACACCGGCGGACGGCAGCATCGTCGCCGGAGATGGCCTGAGCATCGAATTCGACTTCAACTCGTCGCCGGTGGTACAGGGCTCTAACACGATGCATATTGATGCCGGCGCCTTTAACCAAGCTTCGAATAACGACCCGGTCTTGGAATTCGACTGCACGTTCCGTTATGGTCAAGAGCAGCTAGCGGTGACTGATACCGATCCGCCCGTTGGCGGGACATTCACACCGCCAGCACCCGGCAGCTATGACTACCTCGTGAACTTGAACATACCGGTGAATCCAAATTCAGTCCAGGACACCGATTTGCAGCTGAGTGGCAACGCTGGCGGCAGTGTGACCGGGCACAGCTTGGAGAACGGCGACATGACCATCCACTTCACGATCAATATTCAGTTCGGTGGCAGCTTGACTGCGCACATTGCCGCAGGCGCGATCGCCGATACGTTTGGCAATCCTAACGCGGACTTCTCAGGGAGTTATACAGTTGAGGGTATCCCGCCCTGCCTCTGGTCAGCCGGTCCGGACTTGCCAAGTGCCGACACTCGCTCGGTCGGTGTATTTTTCCCGGCGAACGGGAAGTTTTACGTTATGGGCGGACGTGACGCCAATAACATCGAGCTCACTCATCCGTTTGAGTACAATCCCGGCAGCAATACTTGGACAACCAAGTCGGCCACTTACCCTGACAACCACGTGAACAACATGGCTTGCAGCGTGCTTAACGACAGCGGAACGGACTATATTTACTGCGCGGGCGGATCGGAGTTCACCGGCCAGACCACGAGCGGTCACGTATTTCGTTATGACCCTATCGCTGACGTGATCATTGACGTCGGTGCAAACTGGCCGCCTGGCGACAACGGCACTCTGCCGGGGGGCTTCACTGTTTTCAGCAATAAGCTTTACACTTTCGGTGGCTTCGACATCCCTAATGGCTCTGGCATCGACCAGATTTGGGAGTTTACGCCTAACCCCGCTGGCTGGGTGCAGAAAAATGCAGTCCTGCCGTTTCCGCTGGGCTATATACCAACCACGACTATCGGGAATCTCATCTACACAGGTGGTGGCGTTGATATCACGGGAGGCGTTCTCACCGATACGAACCACGCATTTATCTATGACCCAGGGATAGACTCCATCTCCATCAATACCGACATACCAGACGCCACAAGTAACACCCGGGCGGTCAACTTCTGTAACCTGATGTATGTGTTGGGTGGGAACTTTAACGCGCCCACTAATGAGGTGCAGATCTTCGATCCAGTTAGTGGCACGTGGTCGGTGGGTACTCCGTTCGCAATTGCGGGGCGTAACTTCGCAGCCGACACTGATGGCACTAACAATATCTGGAAAGCCGGGGGCTACGACAGTGGCCTGGCCATCATCGCCTCGATGGAAATCTTTAATTGCCCGGTGAGTCCTTGTGCGTCACCGACGCCAACGCCGACACCTACACCGACGGCGACACCTACCACACCAACCCCGACCCCTACGCCTGTTGTCACCCCGACTCCAAGACCGCCTCCAACGCCGCGGCCGCGCCCAACCCCGCATCCGCGTCCCTGACGCCTTAGCGCGAGGTTCGGATTACTTATGCGGGAACTCGCGAAAACTCGCGAGTTCCCGCGACGGCGCGTAACTGGGTAGCGCACGCCTCTGGCGTGTTGGCGATTGCGTCCTCGCGATCGCGGACTTTTCCTCTCGGTTTCGCATCCTCGTGCATCGAAATTTCAAAGAAGAGAGTGTTTCAGCTGGTCGCGTAACCTACACTGCAGACGCATACGCTCGCGATGGACGCCGGTTCACTGTTTTGGCAAACGAAAGGCTCTCCGCATTTTTGGAACTACAGGCGTCCATTGGGGCGCAAGAAAGGAACAATCGACGACGTGAAGCGATCCTGGGAGAAAGTGGCCGATAGGCTCAGCAAGTCGGGATGGACGTGGGGCTGTGTCGCAACCGTGGACCGTGAAGGGCGAACAATCTGGATTGTGGATGCGCACCGAGATGATCGAAAGCGTTTCGTTGTGCGCGCAGGTGAGAAGCTAACGGCGTTTTTGGAACTGGAATCGGGGATCCGTGCTGCGAATCAACAAAATCAGTGGCCGCGTGCGGAAGCGGGTGTCTCCGCTTCTGCTTCGGCAGTCCCGCCAAAAGAGAAGGAGAACACCGCAAACATCTGCAACGCGGGGGTGTGATTACTGCAACCGAAAAGAGGGGAGAGATCGAAGCGCTCGCTCTTTATTGGACGCCATGCCAACGTGGGGCCGATTACCAAGCCTTTTATTGTGCGACGAGATCAGCAGCGCGAGTTTGCCCGAATCCTGCACCGCATTGTCGAGACCGAAACGATATTCGACCGAGATTGTTGGATTGAGGGGAAGCTTGTTCCAATTCGCCAGTGTGTAGACTCAACTGATCTTAAATCACTTGCCGGTAAAAAAACATCCTCGAGGTAAAGAAAAGATTACAAAGTTGAGGATGAAAATTCGCGAAAACTAAAAGCCCCCTCTAGGAGCCCTGCTTCGCACCCGCGGACAGCGAACCCAGCTGCTTGATTGCAGCAAGCTGAGGTGCTCGAATTTTTCCCGTTTCAACTTCGCGTAGCAATCGCCGCAACGATTTGCAATCGAGTTGGCGAACTTGGATCAGGTGATCCATGAGATGGGAATTGCCGCTCCCGAGACCGGCGCCAAGCTGCTCTTTAATCGCACTGGTCTTCGCGAGCGCTGATTCGGTTTGGCGCAAACGCTCACGCAATAGCTCGGCTACAGCGGGCAGCTCGGCGAGATCGAGAAAGAGCAGAGCGGGATAAATCGTTTGCGCCACGGTTCCCTGTTCCTGAAATCGCTCAAGCAAAAGCTCCTGAAACCGCCTTCGGCCCCTAGATGTAATTCGGTAAATCGTGCGTTCGCCGCCACGCGTAACCTTCTGCCTCGTTTTCGGCGCGATATCGCCGGATTTGACGAGTTGGCGCACAGCATAATAAAGGGTGCCGACGTCGACGTCAGTGTAGCACTCGACCAAAGCGTTATTGAGCCGCCGTTTAATTTCATAGGGATGGAAGTCCCCGCGGTGGAGAACGCCGAGGATATAAAATTCAGCTTTCATATTCTAATTGTAATACTACAATTAAACTAATATGGAAACAATACCCTTAGTAAACACTCAGCCCGATGTGCCGTCCAGCAGTCACGCGACGTTCAAAACCGTCGGCGCTGTCATTGCAGGTCTAGTCGTCTGGATCTTCGTCGCCACCGTGCTAAATCTGGCGCTACGCGCCTCGTGGTCACACTATCATGAGGCCGAAACCGCCTTCAATTTTACCTTTGCGATGAAGCTTGCCCGGCTCGTTTTGGGAGCCACATCTACTCTCGCCGCGGGATTTGTGGCCGCATGGATTGACAAGGGGCGGATGAGAGCAGCCACGCTCACAGGCATCGTATTGCTGGGTCTCTTCATTCCTAATCACTACCTGCTCTGGAGTAAATTCCCGATTTGGTATCACCTGACATTCTTAGTGTCACTCCTTCCGCTTACATTGCTTGGCGTCGCCCTAAATCGCGGGACTTGCCGAAAAGCGCCTTAATGATTCAAAGTCACTGCGTGATCAACACAGAGCTGATTTTGCTTCGAAGTTAGCCACCGATCACCAGGTAGTTGTAACCGACGTGCCGACGAACACCACGTAGTTAGCTGATGGTAGAGCGCCTCAATGGCATCAATAACCGGTTGCTTTTCTCACTTTTATCTTGACGCTATCTCACGCGTTCAACGCTAGGTAAAACCTCGAATTGGCAATGATCTCACGTTCGCTCAAATAACGCCGACTTTTTTCCACGAGTGGATAAAACGGTGTAACTTTGGCACAGCTTTGAGAGGGATATTGTCTTCCCTCGTGTACGTTTGTCCGTTGCGAGAACTGTTGCTACAAATTGGATGGCTCGGCAAGCGCTCAGGATCGCGCTAGAATCGATTTTGATTGCCGGACACCAACATATTCCAGCATGATGTCATCAACGATTTCTGCACATTTCGATGAATCTAGGGAAGTATTTGGTATGCCGCGATCAGTAAGAGAACCGCTACGAATCGTTTTCATTTCGACCCTCTCTTTAGCGGCGATGATGCTGGCTTCGTGCGAAAGTATTCCAAGTGCATTTAACCCTTTTGCATCCGACGAGACCGCAACAACCACCGAACCTTCGGGTCCACCCGTGCCGGGTGAGACAACAAAATCACACCCCTAAGATTCGCGCATATCGCGTCGATGGATTGGCGCGTGTCCGCGAATCGAATACGCAGACGCCGCGACATCATCCGCGATTTTAGACGCGATCATCCGTGCGAAGTCGAATCGTTCACGATCCATTGGAGTGCCTTGTTCGTTTCATTCTGACGGTCGTTGATTTGCCCTAGCAAGTCATTCTGCTCGGCGAGTTGTTTCTGGATGCGGCTTAGTGCGCTGTTTACGATAAAAGGAAAGATGATCCAGACTATGGTAATAACCAATAGCCCGACAGCGATAATCAATCCTAGAAATCCGCCCACCAGCTCATTTCATTCGCAAATTCGCAAGTGGGAGCCATTCAAACCGGCGACCACTCTGTCGTTGGGACGGGTATATCAATAACGAACCGCGAATCCGAAAAGTTATTGGAAGCGCTTGATTCCATCAAAAACCATCTGGAAGCGATTCCAACCGGCGACGAACGGAGACGCGAATTACGCGAAATCGTGGTCGATGTCGAGTCAGAGCTCCACAAACCTAAACCGAACAGGTCGAAAATCGCTGCGTCATTGACGTGGGTCCTTGCAGCAGTCAAAAACGTGGAAACTGTCAAGACTGCTTGCGAAATGATCGCAAGTTTTCTGAGCTCAGTGGTATTCACCTAATTACTTAATCTTACCGGAAGGTTTTGTCTGATTCGCAGCCGGTTTTACATTTCGATACATTTCGTGCTACCATTTTGCTACCGATTTTGGAATGCATGGAAGTACGCGTTTGCGCAGCATTATTCTGGGAAATAGCCATTTGCACCGTTAGCTCAATTGGCAGAGCAAGTGACTCTTAATCACTGGGTTGCAGGTTCGATTCCTGCACGGTGCATACGATTTGATCAATCCACGTATCGTTGCGCGATCGGCATTTTGCGGCCGATTCCGAAGGCGCGGCTTGTTACCTTTAAGCCGGGCGCGGCTTGCTCCCTCTTGTATTCGTTCAGGTCAACGCGGCGTTGCACCCAGCGAACTGTCTTCTCATCGAATCCGCGCGCGATGATGTCACGCGCGCTCAAGTTTTCTTCGACGTAAAGCTGCAGGATCTGATCGAGAACCTCATACGGCGGCAATGTATCCTGATCTTTCTGATTTGGTTTCAACTCCGCGCTGGGCGCTTTTTCGATTGTCGATCTTGGAATGACCTCGCGCTTGCGGTTGATCCAGTGCGCCAGCTCATAGATCATCGTTTTCGGCACATCGCTGATCACAGCGAGGCCGCCAGCCATATCGCCATAGAGCGTGCAGTAGCCGACAGCCAGTTCGCTCTTGTTGCCAGTGCTAAGCAGGAGGTGGCCGAACTTGTTTGAGAGCGCCATCAAGGTGATCGCGCGCAAGCGTGGTTGCATATTTTCTTCTGTTTCGTTTTCGGCCAGGCCTTTGAAGATTTCTTTGAACTGCGATTTAAAATCTCTAAACGCCTCCGTGATTGGAATCTCGAGAAACTTAATTCCGAGAGCGCGCGCCAGTGCGCGAGCGTCATCAATGCTCCCGCGAGACGAGTACGGGCTCGGCATGGACACGCCCGTCACATTCTCAGCTCCCAGTGCATCAACTGCGATGACCGCGGTCACCGCAGAATCGATTCCACCGCTCAGACCGACTACGGCGGAATGGAAATTGCATTTGCGAAAATAATCGCGAACTCCGAGTGAAAGCGCGGCGAAAAGTTGCGCCGACGTTTTGCCTTCGTGGAATTTAATCGCGGTGGTAGAATTCGTATCGACAATTTTCTCGTCTTCGCGAAACGGCGCCAGCTGTTCGATCAAATCTCCCGAAGCATTCACGGCGATCGAGTTTCCATCGAAGACAAGTTGATCGTTCCCGCCAACGACGTTGCAGTAACAAATCGGTCGTCGATAAGTCCGGGCCTGTGCTGCGATCATCTCAAGCCGGCACGCCGGCGCGCCAAGGCGAAATGGTGACGAGCTCAGGTTTAGAATGATCTCTGCGCCTTGCTCTACGAGACTGCGCACCGGTTCGACGTCGTAAAGCGGTCGCGGCAGATAATCGTCCGTCCAGATATCTTCGCAGATGGTGACGCCAATTTTTTTGCCATTGAACTCGAACGGCTCGATGCGACTGGCTGGCTCGAAGTAACGGTCCTCGTCGAAAACGTCGTAAGTCGGCAAGAGGCACTTGTAAGCTTTCCGAATCGGTTTGCCGCGCTCGAGCAACGCAGCTGCATTATGAAAGGGTTTGCCGCGCCCCTCATTCCGATCAACGAATCCGACAAGCAACGGCGCGTTTCCAAGGTGACCATGCAACTTCTCCAGCACGGCAAGATTCTCGGGAACGAACCGCGACTTAAAAACCAGGTCCTGCGGAGGATACCCGGTAATGGCTAGTTCCGGCGTGAGCACTAATTCCGCGCCCGCGTTCGCCAGCCTCTGGTAAGCGCCAATGATCAGTTCGCAATTGCCCCTCAAATCTCCGACGGTCGGGTTAATTTGAGCAAAGCCAATCTTCATGTCGCGCTATGGCAGATTATGCGCAACATCGAAAGCAGCAATTTTCTTTTGTGTCGCCCTACGGGGAAATAGCTGGTCCCCCGGAGACTAAAAGCTCATCAGTCATTTCCTTCCAAAACGTAGTTGCGTTACTGAGCTCAAGGGGATTTTGAAGCTCGCTCTCCGTTTTGTCGGGCTTCCAATATTTTGCGTCAGCACCTTCGTATTTCAGGACCGTGAACATGCCTGTCGCGAGATGATAGAGAATATGACAGTGATAGGCCCACACGCCTGGATTATCGGCATCGAAGACAACTTTGATTGTCGATTTCGGTGGAACCAGGATGGTGTCCCGTTTTGCACCGGCAATTTTCTGCCCGTCGATTTCGGTAACTTCGAACACGTGTCCATGTAAATGCATGGGGTGAGACATCCCGGTTGTGTTTGAGATCACAAGTTCAACCCGCTCGCCCTCTTTGACGTTAAGGCTGTTCTGGTTTGGATAGGGCGCCCCATTGATTGTCCAAGTGTAGGTCATCATGTTGCCACCAAGGACAGATGGTAATGAGCGCTGCACTGGCTTATCGGGCAGCGGCTGCTTTGCCATGAGACGGACCTCCTGCGTGTTGTCCAATGCGCCCATCATCTTTTGCGTTCGAACTGCTAACTGCTGCTTGGGAATTTTGGCGCTGGGGGTAACGAGTAACACGCCTGTCTGTAGCGACGTTCCCTCGGCTGACGCAAGAATCGGAAACACGCCGCCTGTTTGAGGAATGGTAACCAGCAGGTCAAGCCGCTGTGCGATGGAAAGCTGGAAGAAATTGCCCTTCAAAGGTTGGACCTCTTCTCCGTCGGTGGCAATAATCGTCGCTTCCAGCGCGCCGGTATCGATGAAAAAGTTGGTAGCCGAGGCAGCTCCCATCAGGCGCAACAGCACACTTTGCCCCGGTTTGACGTCGAATACCTGAGGATCATCAATCGTTCTTCGATTGGCCAGGAGCGCGTCGTAATTCACATCGATGTCAGGTAGCGCCGCTTGAACTTCGCGAGAGACGAGGCGTTTCGACGCTTCGTCCCATTGTTGCACAACGAGAGAACGCTTCTGCGCCGCCATGCTCATTCCGCGCCCACGTGAGTCAGACACGCCGTCGCGGGTCTTCCCATTCGTCACGGGCTTTTTGGCCGTGAGTCCTTTGAGGATGTCTCTCGGGCTGCTGAACGAGAAATCGCTAAGCATCACCGTGAACTCGGCATCCGCTAACTTGGCTTGCGTAGGCGAGCGAATAACCATCGGCGCTGATAAGAGCTGTTGTTCTTGCAGTCCGTAGTGAGAGTGCATCCAGTAACTCCCGCTCTGCTTCAACGGGAAGTCGTAGCGACGTGAAGCGCCTTGCGGGATGGGATCCTGAGTAACAAAAGGTACGCCATCCATCAAATTAGGTAGAACCAAGCCATGCCAATGGATCGACGTAGGGACAGGAAGCTGATTAACAACTTCAACATGAAAGCCCTTGGTCTTCTCCGGGCTATATCCCTGCTCTCCGTTGGATTGAGTAAGAGCCGTGACCTTAACTGTTTTGCCAAGCACGGTGATGGGCGACTCGCGCACGAATAGTTTAACGGTTTCCGGTTCAGTTCGCGGTTCTGTTGAAGCACCGTGCAATACGCCTATCGCTCCGATTGCGATAAACAGGCCGACGTTCCAGGTGCCGTTAGATTTCATGACGAATTAAGAAAGCAATGTGTACGCGCATCGGCGCAATCCTAAAATTGCCGGGCGCATATGTTCAATCCTGAAAGGCTGAGTCAGGACGAGTCCCTCCGATTGGCGGACTTTCGAAATCAATACGGAATCGACAAATACCTGAGTAGTCGGTTTACTCGCGCCAGTGTCTTTGCGTAGAGGAGCGACGAGCGAGGAGCCGATCAACTTCGTGACGGTCGCAGTGACGATAATCGCCGTTCTCCTAAGCGCTTCTTCGTCATTCGCCACGACCCAAGGCTTAAATCAAATCGCAACACCGGATGTGCAGGCGGAAGGCACGCTCGCACTCACCTTCAACCTGCAAGAGCGGAAAATTGGCAACCCATATCAAATCCAGGCAGAGATAGGACTAACCAAGTGGCTAGAGATGGACATCTTCCAGGGCTTCAAGCCTAACGACCAGACTATCGAGACCGAGATTGGATTATTCGCAAAGGGACCCTACCTCTTTTCCGTTGGGTTTCTAAACTGGTCGCCGCACAACCATGTTGATCCTCAACCTTTCGCAGTAGCCGGCTACTATTTCGGTCGACACCAATTCGTCGCCGGCGCGACCCACACGGATTTTCGCAACGAAGCGCTCCTCGGATACGCCTACGATTTCAATGAAACCTGGCGCCTCCAAGTCGATTGGCAAAGCGGTTTCGGCAATTCGTCAACCATCGGCATTGTATGCAATATCACTCGTGATTTGCAGGTCAGTTCAGCGATCTTTGTGACTAACAATAGTTCGCACGAAGTGAGCGGTTACGCGTCGTTTACTTACACGTTCCACGTCTGGGACGGCAGAAAATAAGAGTGCGTAGCTTGCACAGCGGGCTGATGTGTCATCGAAGCGGGTTGGCTTATTTGCGGTGGCTGACTCGCCAGATAGTGCCATTCCCATCTTCGCTGATGAGAAGGCTGCCGTCGTTAGCCACGGTGATTCCCACTGGGCGCCCCCAGACTTTGCCCTCGGACGTAACAAAACCGGTCACGAAATCCTCGTATTCATTGCGCGCTTTGCCTGTCGAATGATCCAACGGCACGCGTACGACTTTGTAACCCGTCCGTTTCATCCGATTCCACGAGCCATGAAAGGCGGCAAAGATGTCGCCCTTGTATTCAGACGGAAATTGGTCGCCGGCGTAGAAACACAAATTAAGACTGGCCGAGTGCGCCTGAACCAGCACATCAGGAACGATCACCTTATCGGCGAGCTCGGGATGTTTTCCCTTGTGTCGTGGATCCGGATGATTGCCGATGTAAAACCATGGCCAGCCATAAAAGCCGCCGGGACGCACGCTGCTAACGTAGTCCGGAGGCAGATCTTCACCGATCTCGTCTCGTTCGTTTGTACTCATCCAGAGCTCGTTGGTGCCGGGCCGAAACGCAATTCCGACAGCGTTGCGGATGCCCCACGCGTAAACCTTTTGTCCAGTGCCATCGGGATTAAACTCGAAGATGCGCGCCCGATTTTCCTCCGCCGCCTTATCTGACACATTTGAGCGTGAACCGATCGACACGTACATCTTTTTGCCATCCGGCGAGAAAACGATGTCACGCGTCCAGTGACCACCACCGCGCAATAATCCGCCAGGAGAAAGATGAGCAGCCAGCGGTTGTGCTGGACCGCGCGCCTTGAGATCGCCGTTTCGATAGGGAAACCGAATCATGCCGTCGGTATTCGCGACGTACAAGAACTGAGGATCATTACCGGGTGGATAAAACGCGATCCCGAATGGTTTGTTCAAGCCCTGTTCTGTGAAGATTTCATTGGTGTCGGGCGTGCCGCTCTTCTTTGTATCGCGCAACACCCGAATTTGATTGGCGCGACTTTCCACGACAAAGATGTCGCCATTTGGCGCGGTGAGTAGAAATCGCGGATCGCGAAATCCGCTGGCGTACAAGTTGATTTTGAAACCTGGCGGAACCTGGGGTTGAACATCCGCCGGACGATCAATCACGCGCGCGCGATTAACCGCCAAAACATTTGAACCAGGCGGAGGCAAATCTTGAACAACGATCTTGCGGCGCACCCCAGGTGCATCGCTTCTCCAATCGCCCATTGCAGCCAGGCCGGTGCGGAGCGTGCCAGGCTCTGCAGCTGCGCCTATCGATGCGGCGATGCCAAGAGTAAGTACGACGGAAAGCGCACAAGAAGAAACGCGAGCGAATCGACGATTCCGCATTACTCTTGTGGAATCGGGTAGCAGTCGATGATCGCGTGGATTGTCGAACTGTAGTGGCAGGCGTGTCGCCTGCGAAGGAATGAATTATGCAGCCGACACGGCTGCCTCCACAGAAAACTTACCGCGGGATCATCCCCGACTTTTCGACTAGCGTCTTGCCTTTTTTGCGATCGTTAATTACGAAGGTGTTGTTTTCGCCGTGCGTGGACCATGGGCCGCGCGGGACTTCACTGAATTCTACAAACTTCCAGTCGGTCACGTCTGTTTCCTTTAGTCCGAGATAGTCGCGCACAGCAGGAGAAACATCGAGGCCGGCACCTTTGTTCAGGTTCGGCTTTGGACGTTCGTTGCCGAATACATATTGCCAGTGATCGGTGCGGAACGGACCTGCATCTTCCCATTGCGCATAGACGGTCCGATTGCCTTTGCGAATGGCGACCCATCGATCCTTGCAGGTAGAAACAGCGGGGCCCTGGTACGCGTCCTTAAACCAGGGAACAACGCGCGACGCTTCCGGCCGATGACCCGTGCGCGCTTTATCGTTGTAGGGAAGCGCGCAGTAGAATGGATTCTGTCGCGGTGTGAATTTTACCGGAATGTAATTACTGCGACGTGCGGGATTGGGATCATCAAAACCGCCGTAGTTCTTCGTCCATTGTTTGTCCCATGAGCTCGTGCGATTCGGCACCAGATTATTTCCGCTCGGTTGCTCGCCAATCCAAAAAATGGTTGTGACGATATTGCTTTTCCACGAATACCGCTGCGCGGTGCTCGATTGTGCTTTGAATAATTGCCCGGGGACAAATGAGAGTGATGTGCCGGCGGTAGAACGATCGTCTTCTGATTTCTGGGATTTTTTGCTGAACTTTGTCTTGGCAGGTTCCGCTTTTTCTCCCGTGCCGTGTGCAAAAAGAGATGAAATCGACGATAGGATGACCGCGATCGTGTGGGTAAATTTTCCTGGCTTCATTGTTGTGGTGTTAGGTCAGCGCGAAAAAGGAAGATGTGCATCTTTCTTTATTTTCGTTCGGGAGGACGCGGATGCGCGTCAGTCGTCGCGAATTTGGATGCGCGGTAAAATGCTCGACGAATCTCGCTTGGGATTCACATTAGTCAACAAATTTTCCCGGATTCAAAATTCCGTTTGGATCGAGCGCTTCTTTGAGCCGGCGATGCAACTCGCGCGCCACGCCGCTGGTCGCCTCCGGCCACCAGCGTTTTTTAGCCAGGCCAATGCCGTGTTCGCCAGTAATTACGCCGCCCCAGGCGAGCACCTGTGCGAAGAGATCGTCGAGTGCGTGCTGGACTTTTTCGCGTACCGCGGCGTCGCGATTGTAACGGTCGGCCATGAGGTTGACGTGAATGTTGCCGTCCCCGGCGTGACCAAAGCAGGCAATCGGAAATCCATACTTGGCCTGCAGTGTTTCCGTGAATTCCATGAGCTCGACCAGACGACTGCGTGGCACCACCACGTCCTCGTTTAACTTCGTCAGGCCGGTTGCGCGCAGTGAATTGCTGAACTCCCGGCGCAATGCCCAGAGTTTTTCGCAATCCGCCTCACCGATTGCTAGCTCAAGCGCATTTGGTTTTCTTTTCTCGAGCAATTCACGAACAGCGGCGGATTCGCTACGAACACTTTCCTGCTGTCCGTCAAGATCGACGAGCAGATGTGCGTTACCCTCGGGCACGAGCATTTTACCCAGGTCGCGTCGTGCCGCTTCCAAGGTAAAGTGATCGGCGATTTCCAGCGAAGAAGGCAAAAACCCCGCCGCAAAAATTGCCTGCACCGCTTCGGCGGCTTGCGCCGCAGTCGCAAACGCGGCGGACAAAGTCGCGCGCTCTGGCGGAAGCGGAAGCAAACGCAGCGTGATCTCAGTCACCACGCCGAGCATTCCTTCCGAGCCAACGAAAAGACCGATCAGATCGAATCCGGTCTTGTTCTTATGCACACGCCCGCCTGTTCGCAGCAATTCGCCATTGGCCAGCACCGCTTCAAGCCCGATTACGTAGTTTCGCGTCACGCCGTATTTTAGACAACGCGGGCCGCCTGCGTTCGTGGCGACATTTCCACCGATCGTGCAGTCTTTCATGCTCGCAGGGTCCGGGGGGTAAAATAACTTTTGCGCGCGCGCTGCTGCCTTGAGGTCAGCGGTAAACACACCGGGTTCGACAACTGCGACTGCGTCGGGGAAGCTGATTTCCTTGATCCGATTCATTTGCGCCAGTGAAAGCGCGATTCCGCCGCGCGCTGGGACACATCCGCCCACATAACCAAATCCACCGCCACGCGCCGTGACCGGAATCCTTTCGTGTGATGCAAACTGAAGCAGTTTGCTGACGTCACTTGTCGACTTTGCGAAAACGACGGCATCAGGTTCATGAGCTGCGAACCATTTGTCCCTGCCGTGAGCTGCCAAAACATCTGGATCGTCTGCGACAACTTGGTTGCCCAACAAATCGCGCAGTTTCGATACGAGATTCGTGCTCATGCTCGATCTAAACTAGTCGATTACGACGAGGAGCACGAGCACGAGGCTAAATCGCGATTCGATAATGCCGCGCCTGCTCCATTCGTGTAAGAAGTTTTTCAACTCCCGGAAAAATCACGGGCCTGGTCTCATCGGATCCGGCGAATTCTTTCACAGCGTCCATTGAATCGAATCGAAGCAGGGTAACGAATTCCATTTCATCGCCATCTTCGCGGATGAACAATTCCGCGCTGCGGTAGCCTTTAATGTTTCGCGCGGCGATGCTCGGGAAAATTTCGTCGCGCAGCATGTTCTCGTAGGTCTTCGCGTCGGCTCGTTTCGTCCAGCCGCGCCAGATCCGCGCGATCATATCGCGTTATGCTGGTAGGTCGCGACCGGTCCGAGCCGGACTGGCGTCAGGCGCGCCGGTCCATGTTCGATTCATGAGCAAGAGCATGAGAAAGAGTAAAACCGCAGTCACATTCCCATTATTTGATAGCCGCCATCGACGTAGATGACCTGGCCGGTTATCGCCGCGGCTCCGTCGCTGGCGAGAAAAACTCCAGTAGCGCCAAGTTCTGCCGGATCGCAACTGCGTTTTAACGGCGCACGTTCCTGGTAATGCTTCAACATTGACGTGAATCCGCTGATGCCACGCGCGGCCAGCGTCTGCACCGGTCCGGCAGAAATGCAGTTTACCCGTATTTTTTTAGGACCGAGATCGTACGCAAGATAACGCGCGCTGGCTTCGAGGCTGGCCTTGGCTACGCCCATTACGTTGTAGTGAGGAACGACTTTTTCAGCGCCGTAATAAGTCATGGCAACGATGCTGCCGCCATTTGTCATCAAAGGTGTTGCTTCGCGCGCCAGCGCCACGAGTGAGTAGGCACTAATATCGTGCGCCACGCGGAACGCTTCGCGCGTTGTGCTGACAAAATCGCCTTCCAATGCTTCCCGCGGCGCGAACGCCAGCGAGTGAAGCATCAAGTCCACCCGATCGGTTTGCCCACGCACGTTTTCGAAAAAGGCTTTGATCTCGTCGTCGCTGGAAACGTCGCATGGAAACAGGGCAGTTTGTTCCCCGAATTCGCCGATCAGTTCCTCAACGTTTTCCTTTAGTCGTTCGCCCTGATAATTGAAAATCAGGCGCGCGCCGGCGCCAGCCCATGCTTTTGCGATCGCCCACGCAATGCTGCGTTTGTTTGCTACGCCAAAGACCAGGCCAATTTTTCCTGCCAAAATTTGCTGAGTCATAAAAAAGTTAAAACAAGCTACAAGGTTACAACGATTCGGCGCATCGCAAACCGTCGAGCTCATGATAACCGATTACAAGGCGAGCGCTTCGGCTATCAGTCATGGAATCGGCAACCGAAGCGCTTGCCCTGCAGCCGTAGAACGCGAATGGTAGCACTCTCATGACTAATCGACTTTTTTACTGCTGTGCTTTGCTTTTTTTGACCGGTGCGGTTCCGATCTTGCTCGCACAACAGGAAACAGAACCTGGCCGTTTGCCGACCACGGTCGCGTCGCCCACGGCTACCGTGTCTTCGTCCGCGACGCCTGCGTCTTCGGCGACTCCTACCGAGCTGACTGACGTTCTGTTCAAGAATCTAAAGGCGCGCTCGATTGGTCCGGCGGTGATGGGTGGTCGCGTCTCGGATATTGCAATTAGCCCAAACAATCCGTTTGTCTTCTACGTCGGCCTCGGGCACGGCGGCATTTTCAAAACGAACGACAGCGGGGTTACGTTCGATCCGATTTTTGACAAGCAACCGACTCTCTCAATCGGTGCAGTCGCAGTCGCGCAATCCGATCCGGATGTGATTTGGGTGGGAACCGGTGAGGCTAACGATCGGAATTCGTCCGACTGGGGCGACGGCGTTTATCGGTCAACCGATGGCGGGGAGAAGTGGCAGAACGTCGGCTTAAAAAACAGTCGCACCATCGCGCGCATTGTTGTCGATCCGAAAAAGCCGGACGTCGCTTACGTCGCCGCAATGGGCAATTTGTGGGCGGACGGGGGCGAACGCGGATTGTTCAAGACAACTGATGCGGGCAAAACGTGGAAACTGATTTTGAAAGCGGCTGCTCCGCACGATGCGCATACGGGGTGTGGCGACGTGATCATCGATCCTACGAATGCGGAGACTGTTTACGCTGCGCTTTATGCACGACAACGCACACCCTGGAGTTTCGCTTCGGGTCCCAGCGTGACCGGTGGCGAAGACGTGGGCGGAATTTTTAAGAGCACCGATGGTGGCACGACCTGGACGAAGCTTGCTGGTGGTTTGCCTGGTCAGACAGGTCGTATTGGCCTGGCGATCAGCGCGAGTAACCCAAGGATAGTCATGGCAGTCGTGCAAAGCTACGAAGGAGGATTTGGAAAGCTGGATGATCTGCGCAGCAAAACCGGCGGCGTTTTTCGATCGGACGACGGAGGGGAAAAATGGACACGCATGAGTGCCATGAATCCGCGTCCATTTTATTTCAGTCAGATTCGCATCGATCCTGCAAACGACCAACGCGTCTATGTTCTTGGCTTCGCTCTCCTGGTATCTGATGACGGCGGAAAAAATTTTCGTGAGGATCTAAGCGAGAAACTTCATCCGGATTGTCATGCGCTGGCAATTCAGCCCGGCACCGTGCCTCCGCAGAAGCCGCCAAAACCGGAAGACAAAAACAAGCCTCCGAAACCACAAGTTTGCCAGCGTCTGGTGCTCGGGACGGATGGTGGTGTGTATCAAAGTTTTGCCGGCGGCAAAAACTGGGACCATCTGAACAAGATTCCTTCCGGGGAATATTATCGGATTTCGCTCGATGACACGAAACCGTATTTCCGAATTGCCGGTGGTCTCCAGGACAACGAGAACTGGGTCGGACCGAGCGGAGTGCAGAGCAAGGAAGGTATTCGCAACTCGGACTGGACTGCGCTGGCTGGTGGTGACGGGTTTTATGTCCTGTTCGATCCGTCCGATCGCGACACCTTTTATGCGGAAAGTCAGGGAGGCGAAGTCCATCGGATCAATCTGCGAAATGGCGAAATACGCCGTTTGCGTCCCGAGCCCGCCGAAGGCCAGCCGCGTTATCGCTTCCATTGGAATTCCCCGATGATCATGAGCCGCCATAAACCCGGCATCATTTACCTGGGCGGGAATTGTGTCTTCAAACTCAGCGACCGGATGGAAAAATATTCGGTGATCAGTCCAGACCTTACCTACAACGATCCGACTAAAACAAATGCTACGGGAAGTGGCGCGGAGAATTACGGCGTTGTCTTTTCACTTGCCGAGTCAGCGAAGCGCGCTGGTCTTTTGTGGGCGGGGACGGATGATGGGCGGCTCTGGGTGACAGAGAATGACGGCGGCAAGTGGACCGAATTGACGAGCAATTTGCCGGAGTCAGCCCGCGGTCAATGGATCGTGCGCATTGAGCCGTCCAATTTCGATGCGAACGTGGCGTACGTTGCGATCAATGCGTATCGCTCGGGTAATGACAGCCCCTTAATTCTGCGCACGGCTGATCTGGGCAAAACATGGCAAGCTGTCAGTGGCGATCTTCCGCAAGGCGATCCTGTGGAAGTGGTCCGTGAGGATCTCGTCAATCCAAAGTTGCTTTATGCGGGAACGCACTTCGGTGTGTTCGCGTCGTTTGATCAAGGCGCGCACTGGGTGCGCATCGGCGATGTTCCTTCGGTTCGCGTGGACGACATCCAGATTCATCCACGCACGTCAGACCTTGTCATTGCAACGCATGGTCGCAGCATCGCCATTCTTGACGACACAATCCCGTTTCGCGAATTCACACCGGAGATTGCATCAAAACCCGCTCAGTTGTTTAGCGTGCGTTCCGTGACCGGCGCTTATCTTCAACCGGGCTTTGTTGATGCGAACGGGAAGGGGATCTATCGCGGCCAAAATCCACCCGAAGGGGCGCTCTTCACAGTCTGGGTGCGGGAGTTCACAGGTGATGAGATCAAAATCGTGGTGACAAAATCGACCGGGCAACCAGTGGCGAATCTAAAATCACCGGGCACACAGGGTTTTATTCGGTTGAACTGGGACTTGCGGCCGACAAAAGACGTGATTGCCGAGTACGGCGGCGACGATCCCAAGCGGCTTCTCCCAGCCGGAGATTACACGGCGGAGCTAACGTTCGGCACAACGAAGGTGAAACAGACGTTTCACGTTGATCTCGCTGAAGGCATCACTCCGCGGTGACGCTCGCGCCATGCCTGCAATTGGGATCACGGGCGGAATTTCCACAGGCAAGAGCACGTTTTGTGATTGCCTGCGCGAAATTTTGCCGACGGCGAAATTTTTTGATGCGGATCTGGCAGCGCGTTCAGTCGCCGAGCTTCCGGAGGTGAAGGAGGAAATCCGCGGTCAGTTTGGCAGCGGAGTCTTTTCGGCAACCGGAGACTTGAATCGAGCGGAACTTCGGGCGATAGTATTCGACAACGCGACCAAGAGGCGCGCGCTCGAACAAATTCTTCACCCTAGAATTCGTCGCCAGTGGATGGCGCAGGCGGAAAGGTATCGTAACTCTCCTGATTTTTTCTTTGCTGACATTCCACTTCTTTATGAGACCGGCGGTGAAGGATGGTGTGAGCGAGTCGTCGTGGTCGCTTGTTCGCGCAAGGTGCAGTTAGACCGGTTGGAGAAGCGAATATCAAGCTCCGAAGCCGAAAAAATGATCAACTCACAAATGGACCTCGATGAGAAAATCAAGCGTGCGGATCATGTCGTTTGGAATAACGGCGACCGAGCGACGCTAATGAAGCAGGCGAAGAGTCTTGTCGCGTTTTGGCAAGAGCAATCATGGAAGAAAAGGTAAAGGTCTCGACCTCGCAGACCGAAACAGTAGAACGAGGAATCTCATCTGCACATCTCCAAAGTGCTGCTGAGGTTCCCCAAACCCCCGAGATGCTATCGAAGGAAGAACGTAAGTCCGCCACGGAGGATTCGTCCCGTGGCGAATCAAGGACCGACCTCGCGCTTGATCTGAACGCGCTGCAAGAGTCTTCTGGTGAAGAACTCGAGGCATTGGGCCGGGATTTGGATGTTTATCTGCACCCCACGCGATCGCGTCATCAGCATATTCTTGATATCATCCGCGCCGCATTAGCAAGCGGCGCCACCGTCACTGCCGAAGGTTTCCTCGACCAGGCCGGCGATTCGTTTGGCATGCTGCGGTGGCCGAGATTGAACTTTCTGCCCGTCCCGGAGGATGTTTGCGTCTCTCGTGCTGTCATCGAGCAGCATCATTTGCGGCCGGGACAAAAGATTGCGGGAACCGTGCAGTTGCCAGGCCAGCGCGGGAAATTCCTGTCTCTGGACAAAGTCACAAAAATTGAGGGCCAAGCAGCTGAGAAATGGACGGAGCCAACCGACTTTGAAAAGCTAACTCCGCAGTTTCCACAGGGCAGAATCATTCTGGAAAATCCAAAGACGAATTCCATTACTGCGCGCGCGGTGGATTTGCTCACTCCACTCGGTCGCGGGCAGCGTGGGCTTATCGTTGCACCGCCGCGAGTGGGCAAAACTATCCTGCTAAAGGAAATCGCCAAAGCGATTCGGGTAAATCATCCCGACATTGTTCTTTTATTACTGTTGGTGGACGAACGGCCGGAAGAAGTGACGGACTTGGAACGGGAAGTGGATTGCCAGATTTATCATTCCAATTTTGACGAAAGCGTGCAGCGCCACGTGCAAGTGGCAGAGATGGTGATGGAGCGCGCCAAACGCCTCATGGAAATGAAACAGGACGTGGTGCTGTTACTCGACAGTATCACCCGGCTTTCGCGCGGGTACAACAACATGCAACCAGGCAGGGGCCGAATCATGTCGGGTGGTGTAGAGACTAAGGCGCTAATCAAACCAAAGAAATTTTTCGGTTCTGCCCGGAATGCGGAAGAAGGCGGCAGCCTGACCATCCTCGCGACCGCTTTAACCGAAACCGGTAGTCGAATGGATGAATTGATTTTCGAAGAGTTCAAGGGCACCGGCAATATGGAGTTGCACCTCGATCGCGCTCTCCAGGAGAAACGGCTCTATCCAGCAATCCATCCGTTGCTCTCAGCGACCCGGCGCGAAGAATTATTGTATCATCCCGATGAATGGGAACGCGTGCTGATGCTGCGCAAAACGATGGCGGCGCTTCCACCATTGGAAGCGATGGAAAAGTTGATCGATAATTTGCAGGCGACAAAAACTAACGCTGAATTGCTCTTGAGCGGATTGCGCTGACGGTAAATGTGATCACGGACGTCGGGCAGCTCGCGAGTTTAATTCAGCAAATCGAATCTGCCGATCGCATTGCAGTCGATACGGAAGCGGACAGTCTTCATTCGTATCGCGAAAAGCTGTGTTTGCTTCAAATAAGCGTTCCACCCGCGGTCGACGCTGACGGCTCCCATGACTGCATTGTTGATCCGCTATCCGATATCGATCTGCAGCCGCTGCGTCGCGTGCTGGAAAGTAAAGAAATTGTTCTGCACGGCGCCGATTACGATCTGAGAATGCTGCGCCGCGGTCTGAATCTCGTAGCGAACCGGATCTTCGACACAATGATTGCGGCTCGTCTCCTTGGAATTCGAGAATTTAGCCTCGCTGCGTTAGTGAAACGTTATTTCGACCTCACGCTCCTGAAGGGTTCGCAAAAGGCGAATTGGGCGCGCCGACCTTTGCCTGCGCGCATGGCCGAATATGCGATCAACGATGTGCATTACTTGCTGCCTCTTGCTGAAAAATTGGAAGCCGAATTGGATCGTTGCGAACGGCGGGATTGGCTGCGGCAATCATGCCAGCGTGCCATTGAGCAGGCCGCGGTGGCGCGCACCCGTAACCACGACGAACTTTGGCGTATTCGCGGATCAGGCGTACTGCGTGGACGCGCGGCGGCAGTACTTCGTGCGCTTTGGCAATGGCGCGAAAAAGAAGCAGAAAGGTCAGATCGCCCGCCGTTTCACATTTTGCAGAACGAGGACCTCTTGAAGGCTGCCGTGAAATTCGCTTCAGGAACTGTCCCTGACTACAGGCATTTTTCATTCCGCCGGCGTCAGGCATTTCGCGAAGCAGCACAGGTTGCACTGTGCGCCCCTGAATCAGAATGGCCGGTTTCACGTCGCCGCGCCGGAACGCGGCCGACCACTGAGACTGTCCAGCGTGCAGAAGAGTTGCGCGAGCGGCGCGACCAATCCGCTGAAGAACTCGGGTTGGAGCCTTCGTTCATTGCACCTCGAAGCACACTCGAAGCGATCGCCGGGGACGCTACACGAGCTCCGGCATTGCTGGCCCCATGGCAACGCGAGTTGCTGGGCCTTTCGGTCCTCGGGAACAAGGAGCCGGCAACTCCGTAGGCAGCCTGTATAGGGAAAACTGGCGCTGGAATCCCCAGGATCGCTCGGCCCGGTATAGCAAACAACGAAACTTGAACTTTTTAAGAAACTTGGCTGCGCCGTTTCCGGATTAGTACCGTGTAGGGGTGTAAAAAATCCTTGACCTAACAAGGTTTAGGCGTCAAAAAGCCCGCCGGAATTAGGTCTTTCGACCAACGTGCCATGAACCGGCAGCTTTGCCTCTTTGCTTTTATAACGATCACGGCGTCGCTCGCGACTTGGCTTCCCTGCCGTCTCAGCGCCGCTACCCCTAATGAAGCCCGAGTCACACGGGTAAAAAATCACGTTAAATTAGAGGGTTTCAAGAACGCTGCGCACGGGGCCTCGTTAAACGACGTTGTCCGCGAGAAGACTGCGGTGCGGACTGGCAACGAATCGCGCGCCGAGTTGACTTTTTCCGACGAAACCGTTGTGCGGCTGGCCGCCCATACTGTGTTTGATTTCGATCGCGGAACCCGCGGTTTGAGTCTGAAAGAGGGGGCAGTGTTGGTTCAGGCTCCGAAGGGAGCGCGAGGCGCGACAATTCACGCAGGCGGCGTCGCAGCAGCCGTGGCGGGAACTACGGTGATGATCGAGTATCATCCCGGCGTCTGTAAGTTTTTAGTGCTGGAAGGCACCGGCCGATTGTATCGTCCCGGCCACATCGGCGATTCGGTTCTTGTTGTTCCGGGTCAGATGGTGTTCGGCAACCCGGAGGCTGCAGTTAGCGACCCCGTGGACGTTGATATTACCCGCTTCATGAAGACGAGTGGCTTCATTAAAGATTTTCCTCCACTGCCCAACGAGAAATCGATCGTGGCTGAGGGTCAAAAGCAGCAACGTGAGAAATCGAGTAAGACTCTGCGCGATACAAACCTCGTCATTTTTGGCGGTGGCACGCAAGTGTCGGACATCGGTCAGGAGCAGACCGATCTAGAGCCTCGCACAAGCGCAGCTCTAGTGCCGCCGCGTCGGGTTTCTAGCTTGAATCGCAACACGGCTCCCGCGGTGCCTTAGCGACCCGAATATGAAAAAATCTTTTATCCAAACCTTCTCGCGTGGATTCATCGTTCCGTTTTGGCTCATAGTAGCGGCATCGCTTATTACCCCAGCGCAAGCGGAGCAGGCGCGTGTGTCCCAGGTAATTCAGGACGTGCGGTTGTTGGAGTCTCATGGCGCGCCGCGTCCGGCAGCTGTGAACGATACAGTCACGCAGCAGATGGGTGTTCGCACCGGTGTGGAATCGCGCGCGGAACTGACCTTCACTGATTTGACGCTAACTCGACTCGGCGCGAACACGATTTTCAGTTTTAAACAGGGGGCGCGCGAACTCGATCTGACGAGCGGTGCGGTCCTCTTGGAGGTGCCGCCCAAAGCACCGGCAGTCAAGATCAGCACTTCGGCAGTTACTGCGGCTGTGACCGGTGGGACAGCTCTTTTCTCGACAGGCCCACCCACGAAATTCATGATCTTGGAAGGAATCGGCACGTTTTATCCCGCTGGTCATCCCGAGAGAACTGCCACCGTGCACGGCGGCGAAATGATGACGATGACAGCAGACGGGCGCATGACCAAGCCAGAGAAGTTCGATGTAAAGCTCGTCCTCAAGACATCGCGCTTGATCAAGGATTTTCCTCCCTTGGAAAATATGCCTTTGATTCTGGATGTAATGAACCTGCAGCTCGCACAGCAGCTACTGGCTAGTCTAAATAGTCAGACGCTTGCCAAGGACCTGGTAGATGTGGTCGGCACTACGGACCAAAACGCGAATGCCAATCCAATCATTTTAGTAAACAATTCGACTTCGAATCCAAGTCCGCCACCACCGCCACCGCCACCGCCGCCAACACCCCCACCGCCGACACCCCCGCCACCGACTCCCCCGCCGCCGACGCCGCCACCCCCAACGCCGCCGCCGCCAACACCCACTCCATCGCCACCGACGCCAACGCCGTCCCCATCGGGAACACCAAGTAAGTACGGGACACCAAGTACCATTACTTCCCCGAATCCTTACGTAATAACGAGTGAGACAGTCATTACGACTGATCCCGCGATCGCAACCAACGGAGTAACTGATTACGGCAAAATCTATCGGGGACAATCGATTGACGGTCCGATTTCCGCGTGGGCCTTTGGATCTACATCGGCTTTTGATACCGCAAGCGGCTTCGACGCGTTAATTGGCGATAGTTCGGGAGCGGCGTTTAAGTTTACTGCTCTCCAGTTAACCGGTGATCCAACCATCGACACGACGAATGGTGAAATCAATCTCGGGCTGATCGCCGTTAACGGCATTACCTCCGGTGGTCCTGGCGGCGTATTGACCTTCGAAGGTATCCGCGGGCTTTTGCTCGCAACGCAAAATGGTCCAATTACGCTGGGTTCGGAGATTTCTTTCTCCGGCTTGCACGATCTGACGATTTACGCTCGCGGTGCCAGCAGCGATTTGAGCCTGGGCTCCAATATTAACACAACAAGCCAGGTCAGCCTGTTTGCCGAACGCGACCTGTTAATGACATCGAGCATCACCACGGACAATCTATACGCATTCGTTGGCCGCAACATTTCGATTGATGGTGGAGCGCTCATCCAAGCTCCAACAATTACTCTGTTCGCCGGCCAGAACCTGCATTGGAGCGGCCAAACGTCCGATGAAACGGCACTCAATTCCAGCGGTAACGTAAGCATCGCTGCCGGGCAGATGCTCAATATTACCAATGATCTGACTATTATTCGACGAAATGGGGGAATTACTTCGGGCCTGAACATCGTGCTTTATGCCGGCACTGATTTGCTAGTGGGCGGCGACCTCGGAATCGCAACCGACATTAGCAATTTAACAACTGGAGCTAACATTGATGTCCTGGCGAACGGAAACCTCACCGTTGGCGGGTCGCTCACTTTGCAGACATCGACAACCGCGCAATCAGGAACCGGAGCCAATATTGACCTTCGCGTTGGCGGCACGTTAACCGCAGCGGATTTGTTTCTTGGGGTTGAGCTCGCTGTGCAGGCTCCACAAGACAACGGCGAAAACATTACGCTCTCCGTGGGCCAGAATCTGATTGCTCACAATGACGCCAACACCGGGGGAATCGACCTTGAGATAATTACTCCTGTTCAGCAAACAGTTACCGCCGGCGCGAACCTTTTCCTAAGTGTCGGAAACAACCTGACTACCGATGCCGGGGGCGATACTACGCTTTTCATTAACAACAATATCAATCACGTCGAGACCGGGGCGAACATTCTCGCGGCAATCGGAGGAAATCTGACCACGAACAATCTAACGCTTGAGTTATGGAACAATGGCGGAGAAATCGGGAATGGCGGTATTGTTGACCTAGCCGTGGCAGGCAACATCACTGCTCATGGCGAGGCCGTTTTCGAGATTCAGAATACCGGCGGATTAATGGATCAAAATACCGCCATTGCCGTTGCGGCGGGGAACCTCAGCGCAAATTCCTTGTTGGCTCAGATCGATAACAGCAAGGGCGGTGTTATCGGCGGTGCAGGCATCATCGAAATGGATGTTGCCGGCAATGCAAACATTGCCAACGACGCGACAATTGCATTCTTCGGTAGCGACGGAGCCGCGGCGAGCGCGATTCTGATTAATGGCGGTAACTACAACGTTGGCGGGACGTTTCTCAGCTACATGGACGGGAATGGATCGATCACATTCAACAATGCCAGCGCTCACGCAGATATACTGAAAGCAGGAGTATTTGGCGCAAATGGCGTGCTCAATATCGGCGGTGGCACCTTGTCGGCTGATACAACGTTGAAACTTTACGCGCCGGGAAGTAATGGCGCGCTTAACTTCCTTTCTAACGTCACTCTCGATGGGAACAGCAAAAAGATTCTCGCAGCGAATTCAATTACGATCTTCGACAACGTTGTGGTAACCATAGGCGGCAAAGCCCCGGCTGAAATTTTTACAAACAATGCCAATTATACTGGCTTCGGTGGCAATGGCTCTACGACCGGGACGTTTGCCGGCGCGGGCGCGAACAGGCCACGGCCACTTTCGGAGGCGCCGCCGTTTGGTGCTCCGCCGCCGGGCAGTCCCACGAATGGCAAAAGGAGCAACAAAGTGATCAATATCAACAACAGCGGCCAGTTGCTTTCGTTGCTCGACGGTGCTGTGCGTGGCCCTGATAGGAAGCTTAGAGTTCCCCATGACAAACATCGCCAGGGGACCAACACGACCAACGCAGATCGCCTCAACGTCAATCGCATGATAAAAGCAGACCGCGACATGGCGGATATTCGCCATATGCACGATCGTGGATTGATCAATAATCGTCTTGGTTCGGGCGGGCGAGCCTTCTAGTAT
>JBKPRQ010000007.1:0-8016 GCA_046734635.1 Verrucomicrobiota bacterium | reverse complement strand
ACCCCCACCTTCGCGGCTCATGTAATGGTGGGCCAGTCGGCGCAATTCTGGTTGCACCAGCGGAATCAGTTTCTCCAGTGCTCGCTCATCTCCGCCCCGCCATTCGCCTAGCAGTTGGGTGACCTCTTGCTGCAAGAGCGTGGACGGTGTCATACAGGTGCTCGACGCCGCAAATTTAAATACGTGTCGGCAATTCTTACAAGAAAAACGCGACAAACCTAAAAATCATGGCGGGTTTTAGTCGGGATTTCCGCCTTAGTTGGTGAAGACATGGTGCAACTCGGTGCCACACAACCTTAAAAATTGAAAGGAAACTCATGAACATCATGCAGATATCGATTAAGCGTAAGACAACAGCTGCCTTGTCCCTCGTCATCTTCACGCTTGGTTCGCTTGCGCTTCCGCAGGAGATGCAGGCGGTAAGTCCGCCGCCGGACGGAGGCTATGCGGGGGGTAACACCGCGGAAGGGCAAAATGCCCTCTTGAGCCTTGGCAGCGGCCTTTACAATACAGGAATTGGCATATACTCGCTTCTGAGCCTCACGGAGGGCAGTTTTTGCACAGGCGTCGGCGCTGGGGCGCTCCTTGCCAACACCTCAGGTGAAAATACGGCCACCGGCGCTGGAGCGCTTTTAAGTAACACTACTGGTGGCGACAACACCGCTCATGGCGCGTTCGCCCTGTTTAGCAACACTATCGGCCAGAACAACACTGCCACTGGTGCGTCTGCGCTCCAGACGAATACGGAAGGCAGTGATAACACAGCAGTCGGTCGCCAGGCGCTCTTTAGCAACACTACTGGTGGCAGCAACACAGCCGTCGGCGACAGCGCCTTGTTCAATAACACCACCGGCGGCGTCAACACGGCCGTCGGCCTTCAAGCGCTTGAGAACAACACTAGTGGGAATCGCAACACGGCTACTGGTTTAAGCGCGCTCAGTGGCAACGACAGTGGCAATGACAATACCGCCACGGGTCATGAGGCGCTCCATTTCAACCTCAGCAACGGCAACACGGCCATGGGTAGCGGCGCACTTTCTGAAAACGCGACCGGCAGCAACAACACGGCCATGGGTTTCAATGCCGGGGCCGACGTGACGGGTGATAATAACATCAATATTGGGTCAGGTGTTCCGGGCGTCGCAGGGGAGAACAACACCATCCGGATCGGTAACACGGACATCACTGACACCTTTATCAGAGGAATCAGTGGAGCGACGGTCGCCAGTGGCGACGCAGTCCTGATAGCTTCGAATGGCCACCTCGGTACGCTCACTTCATCAAGGCGTTTTAAGCAAGATGTCATGCCTATGGACAAAGCGAGCGAAACGCTATTTTCACTGAAACCGGTTACCTTTCGATACAAGAAGGAGATTGATCCGACCGGAACACAACAGTTCGGACTTGTGGCTGAAGATGTAGAGAAGGTAAACGCTCAACTGGTCACTCGCGACGAGAACGGCCAGGTCTACAGCGTGCGCTATGACAAAGTGAACGCGATGCTGCTCAACGAGTTCCTTAAAGAGCACAAAAAGGTCGCGGCTTTGGAAGCCAGCGTCGCTGCGCTCGTCGCAACGGTGAAGGAGCAGGCGTCGCAAATTCAGAAAGTGAACGCGCAGATTGACCTGCAGAAGTCGGTGACAAGGACCGTCGCAGACAATCAATAGAAGATTTGCAGCGCGTCCGCGGCGGCGGACGCCGCCTAGCCCACAAATGATGAAAGGAAGAAACAGATGAAAACGATAAGGAATATTATGCATCGCCGGCTCGTGATATTGGCGTTCACCTGCTTTGTGTTTTCGCCAGCGGCCCAGGCGATAAGTCCGGCGCCGGATGGAGGCTATCCTGGAGGCAACACCGCAGAAGGCGATGCCGCGCTTTTAAGCCTTAGCACCGGCTTTTACAATACCGCAGTTGGAATGTTTTCGCTTCTAAGCCTCACCGACGGCAGTTTCAACACAGCTATCGGCGCTGGAACGCTCCTTGCCAGCACCGGACAAGATAATACGGCCACCGGAGCGGGAGCGCTTTTAACCAACAGTACTGGCACCGCCAATACAGCCAATGGGACGTTCGCTCTTTTTAGCAACACCACCGGCGGCGGCAACGTGGCCGTCGGTACTTTTGCACTTAATGATAACATCGCCGGCACCAACAACACGGCCGTTGGTTATCTGGCACTTCGGGACAACCTCGGCGACGAGAACACCGGTATCGGCATTGGTGCGCTCGAGTCGAATACTTCCGGAAGCTTCAACACGGCGGTGGGCACTTTTGCCGGCGACGCCCTCAGCGGCGACAATAATATCGATATTGGCTACAATGTTGTCGGTCTCGCCGGGGAGAGTAACACGATCCGGATCGGCAACACAGACATCACCGACACATTTATCAGAGGAATCAGTGGAGTGACGGTCGCTGGAGGCGATGCAGTCTTTGTGAATTCCAATGGCAAACTGGGCACGACGACCTCCTCGACGCGGTTCAAGGACGAAATCAAGCCCATGGGCAAAGCCAGTGAAGCCATTCTGGCGTTGCGACCAGTGAGCTTTCGGTACAAGAAAGAGATCGATCCGAAAGGAATTCCGGAGTTTGGACTGATTGCTGAGGAAGTAGCACAGGTAAATCCCGCTCTGATCACTCGTGATCGCGAAGGCAAACCCCACGCGGTTCGCTACGAGCAGATCAACGCGATGCTGCTCAACGAGTTCCTTAAAGAACATCACAAGGTCGAGGAACAGGAATCAACGATCGCGCAGTTAAAGAACGAGATGGCCTCTGTTCTCGCTCGCCTCAAAGAACACGAGGCAAAAATCCAGAATGTGAGTGATCGGATCGAGATGAGAAAGGCCAGACCAGCGGTCGTTACTAACGATCGATGAACGGCAGAATCGCGTGTCGCCGGAACTCAAAGAAGATCGAAACAATCGACGACAATGAGAGAAAACCAAGTTATGAAATATCGAAACAACGTGATCAAAACGATACTCCTGGCGTTTAGTATTTTTGCATTGTCCCAAATAACGCAGGCTCTTAGCCCGCCGCCAGACGGAGGGTACACTGGTGGTAACACCGCCGAGGGACAAAGCGCCCTTCTTAGCCTTACGAGCGGCCTGTACGATACCGCAGTTGGCGCGTTTTCACTCTTAAGCCTTACTGACGGGAGCTTCAACACAGGCGTGGGCGCTGGAGCGCTCCTTGCCAACACGGCGGATGACAATACAGCCGTTGGCGCGGGAGCCCTTTTAAACAGCACTACCGGCTTCAACAACACGGCCAACGGAGCGTTTGCACTCTTCAGCGATACCACTGGCAACGACAACGCCGCTACTGGCGCTGCTACACTCTTTGCCAACACCACCGGCAACGTCAATACGGCCGACGGTTATGGCGCGCTCGCTAACAACACCACCGGCTTCGGCAACACAGCCTTGGGGGCTAATGCTGGTAGCGACCTAACCACTGGCGATAACAATATTGATATCGGCTACAATGTTGTCGGTCTCGCAGGCGAAAGTAACACCATCCGGATCGGCAACACAGATATCACCGACACCTTTATCAGGGGAATTAGTGGAGCAACGGCGTCTGGTGGCGCGGGGGTCTTTGTGAACGCGAACGGCAAGCTCGGGACACTGACTTCCTCAGCGCGGTTCAAGGATGCGATTAAACCGATGGACAAATCCAGTGAAGCTATCCTGGAACTCAGGCCGGTTTGCTTTCACTATAAGAAGGAAATCGATCCACAGGGCATACCGCAGTTTGGATTAGTGGCCGAAGAGGTAGAAAAAGTAAACCCCGATCTGGTCATTCGCGACACGGAAGGCAAGCCGCAGACGGTTCGTTACGAGCAGATCGACGCGATGCTGCTCAATGAGTTCCTGAAAGAGCACAAACGAGTTGAGGAACTAAAGTCTACGATCCAGAGGGATGAAGAGGTTATCGCTCAGCAAGAGAAGAGCTTTGAATCCAAGCTTGCCCAACAGGAAGAACGAATCGAAGCCTTAACATCAGGGCTTCAAAAAGTGAGCGCTCAGCTGCAGCAAACCAAATTGACGCGCCAGGTGGTTCTCAACAAATAGTAAGATGGTGTCCGGCGAAGGACCTCAGGTCGGACCAGGCGACGGACTGAGCTGCGGCGGCGCAGATTTCGTTTTGGTTTTTCCGCGGATTTCTGCGGCTCGCTGCCGGAGCGGATCGGCCTTGGCCTTGTCACCCATTGCGTCATAGACCTTGGCAAGATCATTAAGGCAGGTGGCGGTCTCGGGATGGTCCGGGCCTCGGGCCTTCTCGGTTACCTCCACCGCACGTAGCGCGTACGATTCGGCCTTTTTGTATTCGCCTTTTTCACGATAAAGGGCACCGAGATTATCGAGAGCTGCGCCGGTCTTGTAATGATTTGGTCCGAGTGTGTCTTCAAAAAGCTTTAATCCCTTTTGGAACATCGATTCGGCTTTATCGTACTTACCCATGCCCTCGTAAATAGCGCCGAGGTTATTATAAGCAGTGGCCGTCATCTGATGCTTGGGGCCGAATTTTTTTTCGGAAAGCTGCAAGGCCTGTTGGGCCAGAGGTTCAGCCTTGGCGTAATCTTTTTCGAGGCGATACAGATCTGCCAAACCACCGATGCTCGAGACCAGATCGGGATTGTTTGGCCCTAAAGCTTTTTCGCGGATCTTTAGGGCCCGCTGATAAAATGGCTCGGCTTTCTTGTAGTCGCCCATCATCTGGTAGAGCACTCCGAGGTTGTTAAGACTAGTAGCTGTGTTTGGGTGATCGGGACCGGCGCTTTGTTCGGTAATTTTAAGGGAACGCTGATAAAGTGGTTCAGCCTTGGCATAGTCGCCTGCGTCCATATAAACCCAGGCCAGGTTATTAACGCTTTCCCCAGTCGCGGGGTTGTTAGGGCCAAGCATTTTCTCGCGCGTTTCGAATGCCTGCTTAAAAAACGATTCGGCCTTTACCAGGTCGCCTTGATCGAGGTAAATGGCGCCGAGATTGTTTTGGACGTTTGCGGTGTGAGGGTTTTCCGCTCCGACCGCTTTTTCGTAGATCTTCAAGGCGCGCTGATACATCGGTTCTGCTTTCGCGTAGTTGCCTTGGTGATAATAGAGCGTGCCCAGGTTGATCAGGCTGTTTGCAACCTGAGGGTTGTCGGGGCCAAGCGTTTCCTCGCGGACTTTCAAGACTCGTACATATAACGGTTCGGCTTTGGCTGAATCCCCTTTGTCCTGGTAGAGCAACGCGAGGTTGCTCATGCCTGACAGGGTATTCGGATGCTTCGGGCCAAGTTTGGTTTCCCAAATCTTTATTGCTCGTTTGTAGAGCGGCTCCGCTTTTGCGTAGTCGCCACTTTCTCGATAAGTCTCGGCGAGATTGTTGAGGCTAATCGCGGTATATGGATGGTTCGGACCGAGCGCTTTTTCTCGGATCTTCAACGCCCGTTGGTAAAGCGGCAAGGCTTTGGCCTGGTCGCCCATCGAGTTGTACAAGTATGCGAGATCGTTTAAGCTGTCAGCGGTCTCCGAATGTTCCGGGCCGTAATTTTTCTCGCAATACTTCAACACTTGCTCGGCAATTGGTATTGCTTCCCGAAACTTGCCTGCGTTGCTCAGTTCCTCAATTTTCTGAACCATCTCATGAACGTCAGACGTTTCCTGGCCTGAAGCAGAACTGAAACACACCGCAACCGCGCAAAGAAATGCGGTCTGACGCAGCCAGCGATTAATCAGTCGCTGGGCCATGCTAAGATTTTCAACCAGCTTTTTCATGATTCGAGAGTCGGGGATAACAGCACTCAATTGCAAGCAAACTCTGGTGATGGAAGCGTGTTAGCACGTCTCTGCGCTGCCGAATTCCATTGTGTTGGCTCCGTGTCCTACCTATCATGCCAAGCATTGACCCCGCGCGCTTACATCTTCGGTGTCGCATGTGTGCTAGTCGCTGCGCGATTTGGCACTGGCAGACTTGCTGCTGCGGCCGAACCCTCGGCGCAGCCGCCATGGATTGAGATAGGGTCGGAGAAAGCTGTCATAGCTCGCGATTCAAAGTCCGCAGACGGTCGCAATGCCCTGGCTTGGACAGTTGATAGCAATGGGCCAGTAGATTGGTCGCTGCTGGAAAAAGATCCCAATCGTTTCTATGAACAATACGAGGTAAAGGCGATCTGGGTCATAAATCTCGCTGACAAAAAGAAAGTAGGCGTGATAGGCGATACCGGAGGTTATGTGCGGCCGGGTAGCCATCGGACATTGAGCGTCGCCTGGGGGCCGATCGAGAATGGAAGACGGTTTGCTTTGGCCGCCTACCAATGGAAATGGGGCACCGATACTTTGCTTCTTCTCGACGTGGGCCAGGACGACTGTCGCTCAGCGCAGATTGGACCTGTTTTGGATAAGTCTATCGAGGCGCAAATCAAAAGCACCAAATCGCGGCTGCGGGGACCGTTCGATTCGACATATCTGCTTACTGGTTTGCCGGAGCTTGGAAAGAAGACCGGATTTTCCCGTGCGAACACGGTTGGGCTCCCATTTGTTGCAAAGGATCGCGAACACGATGCATCCGTCATCGAGGGCATTCTTTCGCTCAAGCTCACCCGTGCCGGTGAAGGTCCCACTGCCACTGTCGTCAGGCTTACTCCTGGATCGTTGCCGGACGATCCCTTTTCAGAGTCAGCACGACTTGCAAAAGCCGACCGCGAATTGAACGCGATTTACGCCGCGCTACTAAAGCGCCTCAATCCGTCGCAGCAAAACACGCTTCGAACCGAACAACGGGCCTGGCTTGAACAACGCGATCGACAGGCGGATGAAGCAGTGCGCAACAAGAGCGACTCCGAGAACGCACGCATCGTTCGCGACCGCGTTCTGCGTAAGCTTACTGAGGAACGCTCCTCGGAATTGCGAAAACGCGAAGCTGAGAAGAAGTAGAATCTATTGAGCGATCCGCGATAACTTGTTGGTTATCGTCCGCGCTTTACACCCCGCACGAGACGGAAAGTAACTCCTCAATCTTCTTCGGATCGCACCGGTAAATCGTAGTGGCTCCTCCCTCGTAATATTGAGACTCCACGACCACTTCCATCTTACCGTCCCCGTCGAGGTCGAGCACGGCGATCACTTTGTAGGCATTCGGTGCGTTGAAGTTGGCGTCGTCGGACGCGTAAGCTTTTGGATAGAATTCACCTTCTACCAGCTGCGTTTCCACCTTTCCCGCCACGACCCTCCGCAACAACACCATTGAATAACTGCCAGCCGGCGATCGCATCGGCACGCCTTCTTCCTTTTGGAAATAGTTCGTCGCGCTAATCAGGGCTTCTTCTTCGCCATCACCGTCCAAATCGACGCGAGTAATATTTTCGATCTTCACCGTCGGCTGCTTGATTCCCTTTGTTTGTAGGAAATCGCGCACGGCATCGACATAAACTTTTTGCGTTGGATCGGTCGTTTGCGGCTTTCGCGGCAACGCATTCCATGAAGCTGCCAACGCGATCGCACCTTTCTCGGGCGTTGGCGAAAGCTCAACTGTCAGCACATCTGAACACACCTCTTCTTCTGAAGGTTTCGGCTTGCCTCCCTTGGCTTCACCGAATGATTCGGTCAACCCATAAATCCGATATGTGATCTCATCGGTAAATAGCTTTACGGCTTCTTTCGATTTGATCCATCTACCATTGGCGGTGGCGCCAAAAAGATATCCGCTTTTCACTTCTACAATCGGATGCAGGTCTGCTTTCACATCCAGAGACGGATCCGCCGCGAACGCTGACGCTCCACACAACATCGACATTGTCGCAATCCTGGTGCCGTGGAGAATTTTCACGAGCGGATCTTATCAGGAGATTGCTTGACACTGCACGCAGAAATTTCTCAATGTCCTGGCTATGAGACGACAGATTGGCAATGCATTGGCCCTCGCGGCTTTTTCGCCTGCGTGTCGCCGTCAGGATGCGCACCTGTTTCGGCCTTAGTATTCTTTCGATTTTTTGTCGGCGACACGTTGGATGGAGGCCTTGTG
>JBKPRQ010000006.1:0-5959 GCA_046734635.1 Verrucomicrobiota bacterium | reverse complement strand
TAACAACGCCGGCGTTGAATGGAAAGGCCCGCTCGACCAGGCTATCGAAGCTGAGTATCGGCGCGTTTTTGACATCAACGTTTGGGGCGTTCTCAATTCGATGCGTCACGAAATTCCTGCGATGCTCAAGAATGGCGGCGGGGCCATCGTGAATAATTCCAGCGTCGCCGGGCACATAGGTATGGGCGAGGTCAGTATTTACATTGCGTCCAAGCACGCGGTCGAAGGCCTTACCAAGTCTGTCGCGCTTGAAGTCGCCAGACAAAACATACGCGTCAATGCGGTCGCTCCTGGTGTGATCGAAACCGATATGTTTGCGCGTTTCGCCGGAGGTGAATTGGGCGATCAGATTACCTCGATGATTCCTGTCGGGCGTAAAGGCGCAAGCGAGGAAATTGCAGCGGCAGTTTTGTATCTGTGCTCCGACGACGCAAAATTCACGACGGGAACCTCGCTGATCGTCGATGGCGGCTGGGTAGCGCAATAAAACTGAGCGACGCTTTCATTAAACACCGGCTCTTAAGCCGGTGTTTGATGAGCTAACTCAACGAAGCGGTCTAAACGGCTTATTCCAATCCGCGCGTTACCACCGCCTGAAGGCCGGTGTTACCGAACGGGGCGTGGGCGCCGATCCTGTGCGAGTTATGCCAGGAACAGACGGCGTCACTGGCACTACGGTTTTTTCGCATCTGTCACTTGCGTTCTGTTTTTCCCAGCGACACGGTAACTGTCACCGCAATTGATCCAAACGTACCATGAAACTTCCCGTCGAAACAGACACTCTCTTCAACGCATTGCGACAATCGGCGAAACCGAAGCCGGTAAACGCGATCGAAAAACTGATCCAGGACGGGCCGGACCGCGAGCTTTGCCGTATCAACGCCCTCGCCTTTGCCGCCAAGCATAAGCTCAATGAGGAGGATGTTATCGCGGCTTTTCTACATGGCGCGCGACTCGGCATTTTCGATATCTCCTGGAACATCCTCTGTCCGGCTTGCGGTGGCGTGCTCGATTCAGGCGCAACGCTTAAAACAGTAAAACAGGCCGGATACACGTGCGTGCTCTGCGCCGAGGATTGCGAACCAACACTCGACGAAATCGTCGAGGTCACGTTCACCATTAGTCCGCGTGTGCGGAGAATCGCCGCGCACGATCCTGAGACGTTACCTTTCATTGAATATTACAGACAGGTGTTCTGGAGTTCAGGTGTCGATTTGCCCGATGACGAGGCATTGGCAAAATGGTTTAAGGAAACAACGCTGGATGCAGTCGCGCTTTCAGCTGGCGAAAAAATAGTGCTCTCGCTCCAGTTGCCAGAAGGATACGTGATTGTGTTCGATCCGGTCCTTCACATGTCGCAGCATATCGAGGTGAGCGGCGATCCGACGCGCGAAAGCCGATCGCTTTCCTTCGTCATGACCAGGGATCACGCACCGTCCGGCATCGTTCAGATGCGCCCCGGCCCACTGCAGATTACGTTGGAGAACCGATTGAATGTGCGCACGCTACCCGCTGTTTGGATCGTTAGCGACAAGGTTCACGAGCTGGTCAGCAAACGTCGTCCGTTCTTGACCGCGAAACGTCTTCTGACCAACCAAACATTCCGCGATATTTACCGCACTGATACGCTCGACGTGGATCAGAGACTCAAGATTACCAGTCTTAGCTTTCTGTTTACCGACCTCAAAGGCTCAACGGAACTTTACGAGCGAGTTGGCGATCTGGCTGCCTACGATTTGGTCCGGGCCCACTTCCGTATCTTGAATGAAATCGTCGCCGCAGAAAGCGGTGCTGTGGTAAAGACAATCGGCGACGCCGTGATGGCAACGTTCCCCACGCCAGACAGAGCGATGGCGGCGGCGCTGAAGATGCGAGAAGCCGTGAAGGACTTGAAAGGCGAGTTGCTACTTAAGATCGGCATCCACGAAGGGCCTTGCCTGGCTGTTTCACTCAACGATCGACAGGACTACTTCGGACGGACTGTAAACATCGCAGCTCGCGTCCAAGGACTCGCGACGTCGCGCTCCATTTTCGCGACCCGACGAGTCGTTACTGACAGCGAAGCGTCGAGGCTGTTGCAATCAAACGGAATCGCCGCGACCCCGGAGAAGCGCTCACTCCGCGGCATCGCAAATCAGATCGAGATTTTTGAAATTCCCTGACAGATCCCGGCTTCGATGATTTCGGTTCGTTGAAACTGGTTCAAGAAACGCATGACAACACGACTTAAAAGCAATGGCTGACCGAGGCTGCCCTCATCTTGACGCGATCGCGTCTGTTAAACAACCGCAACGTCGCGAATGCGAGGAATGCGTGAAGATCGGCGCGTCCTGGGTTCACCTGCGCACATGCCAAACGTGCGGCGTGACGCTGTGCTGTGATAGCTCGCCGAATCGGCACGCCAGTAAACATGCGCGTGCAAGCGCCCATCCGGTAATTGCTTCGGCTCAACCAAGCGAGCGCTGGTTGTATTGTTATCCCGACGACGCGGTCTGCGAATATTAGGCACCGGCGCGGTCCTTATCTGAGTTTGCAAAACTCGCGATTGAATTATGATCGCGGCGCGATGAATCTACATCTCCGTTTATGAGCGGCTTCTTCGAGGAGTTGCAGCGGCGGAAAGTCTATCGGGTCGCTGCAGCTTACATCATCGCTGCGGGATTCATCATTCAGATCGGGTCCGCGGTTTTTCCGGCGTGGGAATTGCCAAACTGGACACTGCGTCTTGTAGTCGTGCTCTTGCTCATGGGATTTCCAATCGCTCTTATTCTTGCCTGGGCTTACGACGTTACGCCCCAGGGAATTCGCGTCACCCCGGGATCACACCGGCGCCGCAATTTGCTAATGCTGATTGCGTCGGGCGTGATCATTTCCGCTGGAGCGGGTTTTTTCCTCTTGCCCCGGGCGTCAGCGCGCAAGATCGACAAGTCGATCGCCGTCCTGCCCTTCCAAAGTCTCAGCGATGAAAAGGAGAACGCCTACTTCGCTGACGGGATCCAGGACGATATCCTCACCAATCTCTCCAAGATCGGTGATCTCAAGGTCATCTCGCGCATGTCGGTCATGTCCTATCGGGGCGATGCCGTGCGGAACGCCCGTGAAATAGGCAAAGCCCTGGGTGTGGCCACGCTTCTGGAGGGCAGTGTCCGTCGCATCGGCAATCGCGTCCGCGTGAACGTGCAACTGATCGACGCGAACAACGACGAGCACATTTGGGCAGAGGATTACGATCGTGATTTAACCGACGTCTTCGCCATACAAACAGATCTCGCGCAAAAAATTGCCGCCGCTCTTCAGGCAAAACTTTCCCCAACCGAAAAAGCGCGACTCGATAATCGGCCAACCCAAAATCCTGACGCCTATCTGCTCTTTGTCCAGGCGCACGATTACGCCAATCGCATGGACATGTTCCACGACTTGTCGTTGAAAGCCGTACCGCTTTTCGAACAAGCGATCAAGCTCGATCCGACCTTCGCACTGGCTTTCGCTGATCTCTCCACGGTGGAGAGTTGGATCTATCACACCTTCGACCCGATTCCGGCGTGGCGGGAAAAAGCGCGTCTCAACGCCGATGAAGCGCTGCGATTGCAACCGGACCTCCCGGAAGGCCATCTGGCCCTGGGTTTTTCTTATTATTATGGCGATCGCGATTATGAGCGCGCCCTCGCTGAGTTTGAGATCGCGAAGCGTGACTTGCCGAACGAAGCCCAAGCTTATATGGCCATCGGCGCCATTCAGCGGCGTCAGGGCAAGTGGGCGGAATCAACCGCGAATATGGAAAAAGCTGCTACACTCGACCCAAAAAACACAAATGTCCTGATGCAACTTTGTTTCAGTTACATGGCTTTGCGCAATTTCGAGACGGCCGACAAGATGCTTGATCGCGCCATCGCGGCATCGCCGCAATCCTTTGAGGCGCATGCATTGAAAGGATTCATGGTGGTACCGTGGAAGGGCGATCTTAGCGCGGCCGAAAAGATATTTTCTTCAGTCCGACTTGAAAACGATGAGAGTGGACTAACGACGTGGGCACGGGCCTGGATCCTAACGCTGCAACGGAAGTTTCCAGATGCCCTGCAACTTCTGGAACGATTTCGCGGTGAAACGTTGTTCACTACTACCACTGCCCCTTGTCCGAAGGCTTTCGCGCAAGGCCTGATTTACTTGCTTCAGGGCGATAAGACCAAAGCTCAGGAAAGGCTCGAGAACGCGCGGATGGTCTCGGAAAAGTTGCTCCGCGAAGCGCCCGGAGACGCTGCCCGGCACGCGCAGCACGGCCGGATCCTCGCGGCGTTGGGTCAAAAGCAGGAAGCGATCGCAGAAGGCAAACGCGCTGTTGAGTTGTTACCTGAATCTCAAGATGCCCTTGATGGGCCGCAGTGCACCTCCGCTCTAGCCGAGATTTATGCCTGCACCGGGGAATTCGACGAAGCATTTCGCCTGCTCGATCATTTGTTCGCAATCCCCTGCAATCTGACCGTCCCGATGTTCAAGCTCGATCCAGCCTGGGATCCACTCCGCAAAGATCCGCGCTACCAGGCTGTGATCGACAAGTACGCGCCGAAGAGTTAACACGCATTTTCAGCATCGATATGAAAGACATCTTCGGACTCAGCATACCGCAGACGCTGGAAGAGGTGTGTGATCCACAGCGTGTCGCCCTGCTTGTTTACGACATGCAGGTCGGCATTTTAAGTCAGATCAAGAGGGCCAATGAACTAACGCGGCAGGTTCTCAAAGTTCTCACGGCCGCGCGCAATGCCCGCGTGCGCATATTCTTTTCGCGACATCTTTCGCTGCCAAAAGAACTGATGGGCATGTTTCAGTTCCGCATGGCCATGGCCTGGCAACGTGTCGATTCACCCGAGCAGGTAAATCCGTGGTTTCTACGCGACGCTCCCGGATTTCAGATTGTTCCGGAGTTATCGCCGCTTCCCACCGAAGGCGTGTTCGATAAATTGGCGATGTCGGCGTTCGAAGGCACGTGGCTGGATTTCGCTTTGCGAGATTGCGGAATCAACAGCTTTATCATTGTCGGCGTCGCAACCGAGATTGGAATCGAACCCACCGCGCGCCACGGCGCGGACCTCGGGTACATTCCTGTTCTTGTGACTGACGCGTGCGGCGCGGGCAATGACCAAGCGGCAAAGCGCTCAATCGAAACCCTGGAGTTTACGGGCGACGCGTTGATCGCCGACACTGAGACCATTTGCCAGGTTCTCCAAAAGCAATCCGCCACTCGCAGCGCGTAAATCTCAATCAAACGCCAGACGAAAATTTTTCCCGCCCGATCCTATTCGCTGAGAAATTTCTGCAGTTTATCGAGCACACTCTCCCAGCCTTGTTTGTGATCGTCGCGTGACGGTTCGGTTGGAAGACTTTCGTGAGTGAGGTGGACCTCCGTGCCACCCTCACGGTCGAAGAACTCCACTGTGACGACACTTCTGTGGTCTTTCCAGTCGTCATCCTCTTCCAATCGCCAGGTGAACGCGATTTTCTTGCCGGGCTGTAGCTCGCGGTATTCACCGGAGATGGTCACCTCCTTACCTTCAGGATCCGTGCACTCCCAACGGAATTGGCCCCCCACCCGCACATCGGCGATCAAATCACGAGTCTTAACATTTTCCGGACCGAACCATTTCTTTAGCTGCACGGGATCAGTCCAGGCAGCGTAAACACGATCTCGCGGCGCTTTGATGAAACGTCTGATTTCGAGCGAGGTTTTGTCTCGCTTTGCGGTCATGACTTTTCTTTCGCAGTTTTTTCGACGAACTGCCGGAGCTCCGAGCCGATGGCGGTTTTCCACCCTTCCTCAAAATTCTTCCGCGCGTAAGCCGGAGTCTTCGGGAAGGTCTCGGTGCCACTATGCGTCAGTTTAAAGCGCGTCCTGTCACCGTCCGGCCACAGCTCATATGTTACTAATGAATCCCCTGGTTCGCCTTTGTAACGCCATGTGTAG
>JBKPRQ010000005.1:0-17491 GCA_046734635.1 Verrucomicrobiota bacterium | reverse complement strand
GCCATACGGAGGAAAATCTCGCCAGGTGATGGTCGATATCGATCTGCAAAAACTCTACGGCAAAGGACTGTCGCCCGCTGATGTGAGCAGCGCGATCAACGCGCAAAATGTCATTCTGCCCGCTGGCACCCAGAAAATTGGCGATCGCGAATACAACGTGCGCCTCAACAGCAGCCCGGAATTGCTGGAGACTCTAAACGATCTGCCGATCAGGCAGGTGAATGGCGCGATGGTTTATGTCCGCGATGTAGCCAATGTGCGCGACGGATTTGCCGTGCAGACCAATATCGTTTCGCAAAATCGCGTTCGCTCGGCGCTGCTTACCGTTTTGAAAAGCGCCAGCGCTTCCACGCTCGACATCATTAAACGCGTTAAGGAAGCGTTGCCGCGAATTCAAGCGACTCTTCCGAAGGAATTGCAGGTTAGCCAGCTCTTCGATCAATCGATTTTCGTTCGTGCGGCGATTAACGGAGTTTTGCGCGAAGGCGTGATCGCCGCATGCCTCACCGCGCTGATGATTCTGCTTTTTCTCGGCAACTGGCGCAGCACGCTCGTTGTTGCGACATCTATTCCGCTTTCCATCCTTTGCTCGGTTATCGTTCTTGGCGCGCTCGGCGAGACGCTCAATATCATGACACTTGGTGGACTTGCACTCGCCGTGGGAATCCTGGTCGATGACGCCACGGTGGAGCTCGAGAATATCCATCGCAATCTCGCGATGGGGAAACCGATGGTCCGCGCCATTCTCGACGGCGCGATGCAGATCGCGGTGCCGGCGTTTGTTTCCACACTCAGCATCTGCATCGTGTTTGTGCCGGTTTTTTTCCTGAGCGGCACCGCTAAATATTTGTTCCAGCCGCTGGCTACCGCGGTCATTTTCGCAATGCTGGCGTCCTATTTTCTTTCCCGGACCGTGGTGCCGACCATGGTGAAGTTCTTAATGCGCGGGCACATGGAGGAAATTGATACCAGTCTCGCGCGTAAACTCGATGAGAATGGTAGGGCGCGCTCGCCCGCCTCCGCCGAGGCTACGGCGGGCAAGCCGGACGCGCCTGAGAGGGAGCATGGCCGCCAAGGAAACCCTGAACCATCTGGCAACGTGGCCGCGTCACCTATCAAACGCGTGCTCGCGTTTTTCTCCGGCATTCATGAGCAATTCAATCGCGGATTCGAAAAAGTGCGCGACCGTTACATATAAGCGTTGCGCTGGTGTCTCGGCCATCGCGGTGCTGTCTTCGCTACGATGGGCGGCTTTGTCCTGGTTTCACTTTGTCTTGTTCCATTCCTGGGACGCGATTTCTTTCCCGCCGTTGATGCAGGTCAGTTTCGTTTGCATGTACGCGCGCCTGCGGGGACCCGGCTCGAGGCAACTGAAGAACGCTTTTACCAAGTAGGCCGGGTGATTCGGGAAGTGATTCCACCGAATGAAATAGGCAATGTCCTGGACAATATCGGCCTGCCTGTGAGCGGAATTAATCTGGCGTTTAGCGACAACGCGACGATCAGCTCTGCCGATGGCGAGATCCTGGTCGCGCTAAATCCAAATCACAAACCGACTGCGCAATACACCCGCGTTCTTCGCGAAAAATTGCATCAGAAATTTCCGGACATGGAATTTTCCTTCGCCGCTCCAGACATCGTCAGCCAAATACTGAACTTTGGCATTCCTGCGCCGATCGACATTCAAGTTACCGGGCAGAATCCAAAGGGGTACGATATTGCGAACGAAATCAAAACCCGCGTCGCGCAAATTCCTGGCGCAGCCGATGTACATGTGCACCAGCTGGTACATGGCCCGGACTTGCGGGTGAATGTCGATCGCACCCGGGCGCAGCAGATCGGCCTGACCCAAAATGATGTCGCTCGCACGATGCTGGTCTCGCTGAGTTCCAGTGGACAAAACGCGCCGAATTTCTGGCTCAATTTCAAAAACGGCGTGAACTATCAGGTCGCGGTGCAAACCCCCCAGTACAAGATGGACACGTTGCAGGATTTGCAGAACACACCAGTGGTAGGACAAAATTTGCCGCGGCCGGAGTTGTTAGGAAATCTTGCAACCGTCGAGCGCCGCGAATCACCGGTGGTTGTCAATCATTACAATGTGCAGCCGGTTTTCGATGTGCTGGCCAATGTGCAGGGGCGCGATCTTGGCGGCGTGGCCGGTCAAGTGAACAAAGTGCTTGAAGAATTCAAATCGAAGCTGCCGCGCGGCAGTTTTTTGAATGTTCGCGGAGAGGTTGAAAGCATGAACAAATCGTTCGCTGGCATCGGAGCGGGCATTCTTCTTGCCATCGTGTTGGTTTACTTTTTGATGGCGGTCAATTTCCAGTCGTGGACGGATCCCTTCATCATCATCATGGCGCTGCCGGGGGCGCTTTGCGGGATCATCTGGATGTTGTTCATCACGGGTACCACGCTCAATGTGCCTTCATTGATGGGCGCGATCATGGCGATCGGCGTCGCGACCGCAAACAGCATCCTGGTCGTGTCATTCGCTAATGACGAACGCTGCGGCGCGCATCCAAAAAGTGCGCGCGACGCGGCCCTTTCTGCAGGATTCACCCGGCTGCGTCCGGTAGTGATGACGGCACTGGCCATGGTCATTGGGATGTTACCTTTTTCATTTGGTCTCGGCGAAGGCGGCGAACAAAACGCGCCGCTCGGCCGCGCCGTGATTGGCGGATTGATCGTCGCTACGTTCGCGACGCTGTTCTTTGTTCCCGTGGTTTACAGCATGTTGCGCAAAGCCGAATTCGCCTGCGACGAAGACGAAGAGTTCGAACGGCAGGAGAAAGGAGAAAGCACTTGATGAACGCGCACGAACACAACGGGCATGGAGAGCATACCGTGGAAGATCGGGTAGGGGCATCGCGCCGCGATGCCCGTACGGCGCAGCGCGCCGTCCCTACTAGACCGCCGGTGCGAAGCGTTGCAGTATGGGGACCGATTGCAGCAGCAAGCCTGCTGATTCTTTTTGTCGTAATCGGCGCCTGGCGACATGTGCGCGCTCACAATGAACAGGAGCGTTTCACGCAGCAAATCAACAAGGTCACCGTGGACGTGGTGAACGCACAACGTGACGAAAAACCGAAGGAATTGATTTTGCCCGGCACATTCCAGGCAATCAAACAGACTACGATTTATCCGCGGTCCAACGGATATGTGGAAAGCTGGAAGGTCGATATCGGCGACAACGTGCAGGCCGGTCAATTGCTGGCGGAGATAGCGACACCTGAGGTGGATCAGCAATTGGCACAGGCGCGCGCGCAGGAAGAGATAGCCAAAGTGACTGCTGATCGCTGGCGCGACCTGGTCCAGAAGAATGTCGTATCCAGACAAGAGTACGATCAAAACCAAAAGGCCTACGAAGCGGCGAAAGCGAACCTGGAGCAACTCCAGAAGATTCAGGGTTTCCAGCAAATCGTCGCACCGTTTGCCGGAAAGATCGCTGCTCGGAATATCGATATCGGCACGCTGGTGACCGCCGGCACCGGAAATTCCGGCACGCCGCTTTTTAGCATAGTGCAGAGCGATGTGCTTCGCGTTTACGTGTTCGCGCCACAGGAAAATGCGCTGTCGATTCGCGAAGGGGTTGCTGCGAAAATTATTCTTCAGGAATATCCCGGCCAGGAATTTGACGGCAAGGTCACACGCACAGCGGGCGCACTCGACCCACAGTCCCGCACGATGCAGGTAGAAGTGCAGGTGCCCAACGGCGATGGGAAACTTTATGCTGGGATGTACGGCCAGGTGAAATTTTTGTTAACTGATGACAACGCACCGATCGTCGTGCCTGCAAACGCGTTCGTGTTCCGCAAGGAAGGAACCCAGGTGGCGACGATTGAAAACGCCGATCGGATCCACTGGCAAAACATCCATGTCGGCCGCGATTTCGGCGATCGGATCGAAGTCCTCGATGGCCTGAAGGAAAATACAAAAGTCGTTATGAATCCGACCGACGACTTGCGAGAAGGCATCCAGGTCGACGTGAAATCGACAGAAGAATCAAAACCGCCGGGCACTGTTGCCCAATCAAGTTCGACCAGATGAAACAAACAGGCAGGAGGACAAAAACTATGGATAAGAATCTCGAGAAAGTGAAGTTGCTGGCGCGCGACTTGCGCGGCGCCAAAAAATTCCCGCGCAGTCCTCGCGAAACGTTAGGTGGATACGTGCTGGCCGCACGCGCTGTGGACAAGTGTCGCGCAGTGCTTGTTGGCTGGGAAGGCGATTACCATTCGAATTGTCCGCTCGACCAGCGCTGGCTGAAATTTGCCGAGATTGATTACGACGACTTTCGGTCGTTCGTCGCAACCGGTGCAACTGACGATGAGATTGCCGAGTGGATTGGCGACCACGCCAAAAAGCGGCCGCGTGCCGAAATCATTGCGTGGAACAACAAGGAACGTGATCTGCATCTTAGCGAGTTGCCTCTGGAGCTGCAGGAGTACATGGAAGATTACATTCAGCAGTTCATTCCGCGTAACAGAGTGGTGCATCACTGGTTCGACGTGTACGATTTGGAAGAGGAACGCATGTAAGCGAGTGACGCAGACAATCCTGTCTGCGAATGTTGATGCGTGGATCGATCAAGCAGGCAAGATTGCCTGCATCACGATCTCGCCTTGAAAGACACTGTCCAACCGTCACCTGAAGTCTCCGGCATAGTCGAACACCTTTTTCGCCACGAAGGCGCGAAGATGGTTGCCACGCTTACAAGAATCTTCGGTATCGAGCATCTCAACCTCGCAGAAGACGTCGTTCAGGAAGCGCTCGCGCGGGCGTTGCAGACCTGGCCGTTTTATGGAATTCCGAAAAATCCTTCCGCCTGGATCATGCGGGCGTCGCGCAATCTCGCACTGGACGTGGTTCGTCGACGCAAAGTATTTCACAACAAACAGGCAGAAATCATTCGCCTGATGGAACGCGACGGCGCCGCGCCGGACGAAGCCATTTTTTCTGAAGACGAAATTAGCGACGATCGGTTGCGATTAATGTTCGTCTGCTGTCACCCTGTGATTCCATCGGAGGCGCAGGTCGCGCTCGCATTGAAGACGCTATGCGGTTTCAGTGTTGACGAGATAGGTCACGCATTTCTAACTACGGAGGCCGCAATCGCCAAGCGGCTAACCAGGGCAAAACAGAAAATCAGTCAGGGGCGAATCCCGTTCGAAATCCCCGTGGGTAAAGAACTGGGGGAAAGGTTGGACAGCGTTTTGCAATCGGTCTACCTCCTGTTCAATGAAGGTTACAAAGCCTCGAGTGGCGACAATCTTGTTCGCGAAGAGCTTTGTGAAGAAGCAATTCGCCTCACGGAATTATTGGTAGCGCATCCAGCCGGCAATCAGCCGAAGGCGCACGCGCTGCTTGCGTTAATGCTTTTGAACGCCGCTCGCAATCCGACGCGACTGGATAGGGAGGGCAATCTACTGCGCTTGCAGGAGCAGGATCGAACGCGTTGGGACAAATCAATGATCGCGCGGGGGATGTTTCACTTCGCGCAGTCGGCGGCAGGTGACGAAATCAGCGAATATCATCTTCAGGCGGGGATCGCCGCCTGTCACTGTGCCGCGAAGGATTACGAATCCACTGACTGGCAGAAAATCCTTTCGCTTTACGATCGGTTAATTGAATTCGATCAGTCGCCAGTCGTGGCTCTCAATCGTGCCGTGGCTATCGCAAACATTAGTGGTCCCAATGCGGGACTCCAGGCCGTGCGAAGCGTTCGAGATCTCGGCAAACTGAGTTCGTATTACCTCCTCTATGCGGTGCTCGGCGAATTCGAAATGCAATCCGGTAATCTGCAAACCGCCGCCGAACAATTTCGTAAATCATTTGAACTGGCGGAGACGAAATCAGAGCGTGCGTTTCTTTTGAAACGATTGCAGCGCTGCGCTGAAGGCCAGACGACTTAGCGGAAAAATTTCTGTCCTGAGATCGCCTGGTCATTCGTCTTATCTCCGAAATCACACAAACAGAAAGGAAATAGATGAGCAAGTCAGAGAAAAAAGAAGCAGCAAGCATCGTTTGGTTTGAAATCCCGGCCGACGATCCCGAACGCGCCAGGGCGTTTTACAGCAATTTGTTTGGCTGGAATATTAATCCATTCCCAGGGGGAGGGGATTATTGGCACATCGATACCGGTGGCGCAGACGATACACCCGATGGCGCACTTAAGGGGCGTAGGCAACCAGGCGAGCCGATCGTCAACTACGTGAGCGTAGATTCAGTCGTCGATTTCTCCAAAAAGATCGAGAAACTCGGCGGCAAAATTTCAATGGCGAAAACGGCGGTGCCACAGATGGGTTATTTTGCCGTCTGCCAGGATACTGAGGGCAACTCCTTCGGGCTCTGGGAGAGCGATGCGAACGCGAAATAATTGTCCCAGATTCGCCTGCTTATTCGTCGTATCACCGAAAATGAAACTCAACAACGAACAATCAACTGAAATCATTATGAACACACGAAATGAAAACGGACACATGCTGCTGTTCAGTGGCAATGAGTGGTACAAACAACTATCGCGCGACGAGATTCAAAACGTGATCAGCCAGGCGAAGGTATGGTTCGATCATTTGAACGCGACGGGAAAGATCAAAAGCGGGCAGCCGCTGGCTCGAAAAGGCGCAATTGTTTCGGGTAAAAATGGGCGATTGATTACCGACGGCCCGTTCGCCGAATCCAAGGAAGCCATTGGCGGCTATCTGCTATTGGATGTCGGAACGATGGAAGAAGCGATTGCGATCGCGCGGACCAACCCCGCTCTCGCCTATGGTACCACCATCGAAGTCCGACCCTTGGCCGAAGAATGCCCTCTCGAGGCAATGGCCCGTGAATCGGCGCCACAAGAAGAACTCGCAAACGCTTAAAATCAATTACACAGTAACAACACGCTATGAGCACACAGAATCAAAACGGATATATGCTGCTATTTCGTGGCACCGACCTGCGCAAAGGTCTTTCACCGGAGGAGCTGCAAAAAGTAACAGACAATTGGATGGCCTGGTTCAAGCACCTGACCGAAGAAGGCAAAGCCGTTGCGGGAAATCCATTGGAACGTGAGGGGAAAATCGTTTCGGGCAAGGACCGTGTTGTTTCCGACGGTCCATTCGCCGAATCCAAAGAAGCAATTGGCGGTTATTTCCTTCTCGATGTAGCGACGTTGGAAGAAGCGTTGGCGATCGCGAAGGAGTGCCCGGGGTTGCCCTATGGTATTCGAGTGGAAGTCAGACCTGTGGCGGGCGAATGCCCGATCGCGGCGGATCTCCGCGCGGAAGCGCAATTCGCGGAAGTGTAATCGTCGCGCCTAATTCACGCCGAGGCGAGAGCTTCAATTGCTTTCGCCTCGGCTGCGTTGCTTGCCACCAACCCGATGCACTCGAGTACGCTCGTTCGGACCGAATGCGCGCCCGTCAATGGGCTTCTCCTATATCGTGTTCAAATCGCGCGCGCACCGCGATCGCGTTAACGCCAGAGTCATGAAAGATCCGGCGGCTAACGAAGATGATGGATCAGCCAATGCCCTTCGATGTGAAGCGCATGCTATATGGCGGATTCACGACCATCGTCGAAGCCTGAACTCTGCCGGAAGCAAGAAGAACTAGAGTGCATGTCTGGTTCGTTTCCTGACGAGATTCATCGTAGATAAAGGGGCAAGTGACTCTCTGCTGGAATAAGCGTGAATAGAGCGACATACAAATGCTTTTATGTAATACAGAGAAAAACCGAGCACAATGTCCTGAACGCACCGATTCGTTCGTCATATTTGTAATGAGACCTAATCGGATGTGCCCTGTCGGTATAGCAAATGCGCTGTTGGCCTGACCTCAACTGGCGGGTTGGCGGTGTTTGCCGTGCAACAATTCTTTTTTGGACCCGACCGAAATCATCAAACAAACGAAACAAGACAAAATGAAAATCGACGAATTAGAACCGAAAACCGACAGCAGCGAAATTAATCCTGTGAAGGTTGTGTCAGAAGTTGAGTGGCTAGTTGCGCGCAAGGATCTTCTGTCCCGGGAGAAAGAACTAACGCGGTTGCGCGACGAAGTCAGCCGGCATCGCCGCGAACTGCCATGGGTCAAGGTCGACAAAGAATACATTTTCGATGGACCCAATGGACAGGAAACGCTCGCCGACCTTTTCGACGGCCGCAGCCAACTCGTCGTTTATCACTTCATGTTTGGCCCCGATTGGGACGAGGGTTGCAAGAGCTGCTCGTATCTGGCGGATCATTTTGACGGGGCAAACTGGCATCTCCCGCATCGCGACGTTTCCTTCGCTGTGATCTCTCGCGCTCCTCTCGCGAAGCTCGAAGCTTACAAAAAGCGAATGGGTTGGCGGTTCAAATGGTTGTCATCGCACGGCAACGATTTCAATTTTGATTATCACGTCTCAGCTACGGACGAGGAACAGGCCAAAGGTAAGATGTATTACAACTATCAAACACAGGACTGGGTAAACGAGGAAATGCCCGGCCTGAGCGTGTTTCACAAAGACGCAAATGGCGATGTGTACCACACGTATTCAGTGTACGCACGTGGGCTCGACGTCCTGATAGGCGCCTACAATTTTCTGGATCTGGTACCGAAGGGTCGCGACGAAGATCACCTCGACCTCACGATGGATTGGGTTCGCCGTCACGATCGGTATTGATCAACGAACAACAGCAATGAGCTTGTCATGTCGAGCGAAGTCGAGACATCTCTGATAATCAGAGATTCCTCACTTTGCTGGGAATGACACCTCCAAGAAAGGAATAAATATGAATCGAGTAGTTCACTTTGAGATTTACACCGACCAACCAGAAGCGGTGCGTCCGTTTTACGAGGATGTTTTCGGTTGGAAATTCCAGAAGTTCGAGGGTGGCCCAATCGAATACTGGCTTGTCACCACAGGCGATGACAAGCAGCCGGGAATTAATGGCGGAGTTACGCGTCCGCGCGAAGGCCAAAGTCCCGGTACGCTGAATACGATTGGCGTTTCGTCGCTCGATGAATCGATAAAGAAAATTGAGCGAAGCGGCGGTAAAATCTGCGTGCCGAAAATGGCAATTCCTAATGTTGGCTGGCTCGCCTACGCAGGAGATCCTGCCGGCAATGTTTTTGGAATCATCGAACCGGATACCAACGCGAAATAGAACAATCCGATCCGCGCGATTTCTGAAAATGTTCAGTATCAGCTCTATTTATTGTTCGCACCCTGCGAGATCCTTTGCGCTGAGTGTGGTGGCAGCCATCATGTTGGCTCAAACAGAACGCATAGAGTGTGGAGAGGAAAAAAACAAAGCGATGGCTAATCCTGCCGCGTCACAGGAGGTATTTGAGATTCTCACACTGGATATAAAGCCGGGTAGGAGGGATGAATTCCATAATGTGTACGTGGCCCAGTCGGTGCCGCTTTTGAAAAAATGGAATTTCAACCTGGTCGCTTACGGGGCATCGCTGCATGACGCGAACAGTTATTATGTCATCCGCCGCTTCAAAAATTTGGAAGACAGAGAAAAATCCGAAGACGCTTTTTATAGCAGCAACGACTGGAAGTCGGGTCCTCGAGACACCATCATGGGGCTAGTCGATCATTTTGCCTATGCGGTCGTTTCTGTCGAGACGTGGAAGAAGATTTCCACAGCGGGGAACATCAAAGAGAATCAATAATCGACAAAAGCGTGGGGAAAATAGCCGCAGCGAGACTTCAACAAATTAGAACTAACGATCCATCAAATTGAACTATGCAGCACCGACTTAGAGGAAAGACTGCGCTCATTACCGGAGGTTCGCGAGGCATTGGTCGCGCTATCGCGCAGCGGTTCGCGAGCGAAGGCGCGCTGGTTGCGATCCATTACGGTGGCAACGACGCAGCCGGCAACGAGACGCTGAAGGCAATTGAACAAACAGGCGGCCAAGCGTTCCTCGTGAAAGCGAAGCTTGGAGTGAAAGACGATGTCGATACGCTGTTCAGCGAACTTGAGAAAGGACTGGCCGGCCGGTCGTTGGACATTCTCGTAAACAACGCAGCTGTAGCTCCTCAGATAGCGCTTGCCCAGACGACTCCTGAGGAATTCGATCGTATTTTCGCGATTAACGTGCGTGCGCCGTTCTTCATTATTCAACGCGCGCTGCCGCTCATGTCTGATGGCGGTCGGATCATCAACATTTCGTCCGGAGTGACCTGGTTCGCTACGCCGGCGACCGTTTACTCGATGACCAAGGGGGCGCTCAACGTGCTGAGTCGATCATTGGCGAACTCCCTTGGAGACCGCAACATCACGGTCAATACGATTTCTCCCGGGATCACAGATACGGACATGAATCCTGCCATCCGAGACAAGGAGGCTAAGGCGATTGATCGGGTTGCAGCAATGACGGCGCTTGGGCGTCCCGGACAACCGGCGGATATTGCCGATACAGTCGCCTTCTTCGCCTCTGACGATGCGCGATGGATCACTGGAGAAACCGTTGAAGTAAACGGCGGCCTATTTCTCGGACCAAGAGATTGATAGTCCCGACCGAAATGAAACAAACAACCCAAACATGATTCGACTTCACCGCACATTCCGACCGGCAGTGAAACTTTCGAACGCGGTGTCGATTCAATTACATTCGTACAAGGAGGAAGAAAATGAAATTACCCATAACCGGCGGCTGCGTCTGTGGCGCGGTCCGTTACGAACTTAATGCTGAACCAATGTTGATGTTGAAATGCCATTGCCGTGATTGCCAACACATAACGGGCAGCGGATTCGCTCCGGCATTTTTGGTGCCCGCAGAGAAGTTTCGCCTAACGCAGGGGCCGTTGCGCTACTATTCCACATCCAGCATCAGGCGCGGGAAACACAAACGCGGTTTCTGCCCCGAATGCGGTTCACGAATTACCGGCGGCGAATTTGAATCAGGCGAATCGCCGTTCGTAGGAGTCCTGGCCAGTTCTCTTGACGATCCGAGTCTCTTCCAGCCGCAAATGGATATTTTCGTCTCGGACGTACAACCGTGGGACCGAATGGATTCAGCAATTCCGAAATTCGAGCAGTATCCGCCGCTGGCAAAAAAGGAATAAATTAAGATGCAAAACATTACTCCATTTTTGTGGTTCGATAATCAAGCCGAGGAGGCCGCGAAGTTTTACGTCTCGATCTTCAAGAATTCGAAGATTGATAAGATCTCGCAGTATCCGAAAGAGCCTGCGGAAAAGATTGAGCGCGAGCCGGGATCGGTGATGACGGTCGAGTTCACACTTAATGACGTGAAATTTGTTGCGCTCAATGGCGGGCCACGGTTCAAGTTTAATGAGTCGGTCTCGTTTGTGGTGAACTGCGAAACGCAGGACGAGATCGATTATTACTGGGAAAAACTTTCTGCCGACGGGGGATCGACCAACGCCTGCAGCTGGCTCAAAGACAAATTCGGCCTTTCCTGGCAGATACAACCGCGGTTGCTCATTCAAATGGTGGCAGATCCTGACAAGGCCAAAGCCGAGCGTGTCATGAATGCAATGATGGAGATGGACAAGATCGATATCAACAAGTTGAAGTCCGCTTACGCTGGGGAATGATCGCTCCGAATGCCTATGCCTTCCGCGAAACGAAAACCCATTACGATTGACGAGTATCTCGCGGCCGTGAAGCCCGATCAGCGGGCCGCGTTGGAGAGACTTCGGCAAGCGATTCATGCTGTCGCCCCCGAAGTCGAGGAATGCATCAGTTATGGAATTCCTGCGTTCCGTCTGAATGGAAGGGCGTTGGTTTTTTTCGGCGCATGGGCGAATCACTGCTCGTTTTATCCAGGCAGTTCCGCGACGCTGAAGAAATTTCGGGGCGATCTAAAAAGTTTTCAGATTACCAAGGGGACAATTCGCTTCTCGCCCGATAATCCGCTACCGCTGGCGCTAGTAAAGAAACTGGTTAAGGCGCGGAAAGCGGAAAAATGCGGCTGACAAGTTTATGCCAAAATTTAGCCGACGTCGTTTAGCCCAACGATCGTACGAAGCCTTTGCAGCGGGTGATCGGAAATTTTTTGAGCAACATCTTGCTGAGAATTTTACTTTTTCGAGTCCGCTCGATGTAGGCCTCGATCGTGCTGGATTTTTTATGAGGTGCTGGCCCGGAGCCGGCCAGGGACAAAAATTCAAATTTTTGCGATTCCTGGAACACGATGATGAAGTCGTGACTACCTATGAAATGACGAAGCAGAATGGAGAGACAGGGCGCAATACCGAAATTCTGCGAATCGAAGACAACAAGATTGTCAGTGTAGAGGTCTATTTTGGTTGGGATATATCGCCTGGCCATTAGATCACAGGCCCATCGTGTCATGTTGAGCGAAGCGAAACATCTCTGTTTTTCGTTGAGAGGAGCAATCCAGAAATATCCAGAGATTCTTTGAATTTGATCAGGAGCAGGAGCATTAGCACGATTAGAAAAGAGAAAGCTAAATCATGAATAAAGTTCGAGTCTTGGTCGGCACACGAAAAGGTGCGTTCATCCTGACAGCGGACGGCGCGCGCAAACGGTGGAAGGTTAGCGGGCCGCATTTCGCGGGTTGGGAAATTTATCATGTGAAGGGGTCGCCAGTCGATCCGAACCGCCTTTACGCATCGCAAACCAGCGCGTGGTTCGGCCAGATCATCCAGCGCTCAGATAACGGCGGCAAAAAGTGGAGCACGCCCGGGAGCAGCCCGGACGAGCTGAAAAGCGCTGATGGCATGCCGAAAGGTGAGAGCAACAAGTTTGTTTACGACGGAATCCCTGGCACGCATCAATGGTATGACGGCACCCAGCATCCGTGGGAATTCAAGCGCGTTTGGCATCTGGAACCGTCCCTGCACGATCCCGACCATGTTTACGCCGGCGTGGAAGACGCGGCATTGTTCGAATCGAAGGATGGCGGCAAGTCGTGGAAAGAATTGTCCGGCCTTCGAAAACATGACACCGGCCCGAAATGGCAACCGGGTGCAGGTGGAATGTGTCTGCACACAATCCTCCTCGATCCACAGGATCCGCAACGAATCTACGTCGCGATCTCCGCCGCAGGCGCGTTCCGCACGGATGACGGCGGAACAACGTGGAAACCGATCAATCACGGATTGCATTCGGAGTATATTCCCGATTCGAGCGCGGAGGTTGGCCATTGTGTTCATCGCATCGCGATGCATCGCTCGCGCCCCAACACATTATTCATGCAAAAACACTGGGACATAATGCGCTCTGATGATTCCGGCGATTCATGGCGCGAAGTAAGCGGAAATTTGCCGAGCGATTTCGGTTTTCCGATCGACGTGCACGCGCACGAGCCGGAGACAATTTATGTTGTACCAATCAAAAGCGATTCGGAGCATTATCCTCCCAGCAGCAGGCTACGTGTGTATCGTAGTCGCACCGGCGGAAACGAATGGGAAGCGCTCACCAAAGGGCTGCCGCAGCGCAATTGTTATGTAAATGTTTTGCGTGATGCCATGTCTGTAGATTCACTGGAGCCGTGCGGGATTTATTTTGGCACGACAGGCGGACAGGTTTATGCATCGGCGGATGCGGGCGATAACTGGAAACCAATTGTGCGTGATTTGCCCGCGGTGCTTTCAGTGGAGGTGCAAACGCTGCCATGATTCGCGTCGTTCTCCCGCCGCATTTGCGCACGTTGGCGCACGTCGATGGCGATGTAGAACTCGACGTTAATTCTGCGGTAACTCAACGGTCCATTCTCGACGAGCTCGAAGCTCAGTATCCCATGTTGCAGGGAACGATGCGCGATCACGTCACTCGACTTCGCCGGCCGCTGGTGCGGTTTTTTGCCTGCGGAGAAGATTTATCGCATGAATCGCCTGATGCTCCGCTGCCAGAAGCCATCGCAAAAGGGTCCGAGCCGTTCGTAATCATCGGCGCTATTGCTGGTGGTTAATCGAGGGCCGCGGCGCTCTTTGCCTTAGTGGGTGACGGAGGAAGTAACGATGATGTTACAGAAATATCGGTTGAACAATTTCTAATCAAAAATAAGGAGGAGGAATGAACACTACAGAAGAAGTCGCAACAAAATTGGCGGACTATTGTCGCAAAGGCGAGTGGAGGAAGGCGCTCGACGATCTCTACGCTAACGACATTGTGAGCGTGGAGGGCCAGGCCGGGGGAAGTATGCCGGCAGAGATGCGTGGCATCGATCAAGTGCGGACTAAGACGGATTGGTGGGAGAAGAACATGGAAGTGCACAGCGCGAAAGTCGGAGGGCCGTTCGTCGCCCGCGATACGTTTGTTGTGCAGTTCGATGTGGATGTGACCGAAAAAGAGTCCAAGAAACGGATGCAGATGTCCGAAGTGGGAATCTACACGGTCAAAGACGGTAAGGTTTCGCGCGAGGAATTTCTGCCGCTGGCACAAAAGAAAGAATAGGGGAAAAATTCCCCAGCAAGCGTAGTCACCTTCCGTTCGATTCCGAGGACTCTGAAAGCGGCCCAGCAGCGCCGCACTCCAAAACGCCAGCGCGAAATGCGCGCTCGGAAGCGCGTGCTACGTTTTGCAGTGCAGCTCGCCGCGGCGAGCTGTGCCGCGTTTGGAATACGTCAAACGACGCGCACGGCATATTTCGACGGGCTTGCGAGATCTGCAATCGGCTCATCACTAATTGCACAGAACACGCCAACTCGATATGCTCGCGCGCATGTCTAGAAAGGCGAATAAAGGCCACCGAGCGACGAGGGCACAGTCCTTCGGAGACAGCGTGCGCAACGAATTCTCACTGCTTATTGGTGTCGGAACGGTTGCGGTTTTTTGGAGCACCGGGAGCCGCCTCGTCGAAATCGTCGCGCATCCAGTACTGTTGATCGTTGTTTTCGGCTGGCTTTTTGCCGTTATCCTTTGGTCTGCGGTGTCGGTGGCCCGGCACGCCGACTGTCTTGCGATCAAATGGGGTGAGCCTTACGGGACTTTGGTCCTGACGCTATCTGCGATCACCATCGAGGTGGTTATGATTTCCACAGCGATGTTGCATGGCGAAAATAATCCCGCCCTTGGCCGTGATGCGATTTTTTCTGTGGTCATGATTGCCCTCAACGGATTCGTCGGCCTGGTCCTGCTACTGGGTGGGTTACGTCATCGCGAGCAGTATTACAATCTGCAAGGCGTTAACTCCTATCTGAATGTCATCATGACCCTTAGTGTCCTGGGTCTGATTCTTCCAAACTTCACCACCACAACAGGAGGACCTACACTTTCCACTGGCCAGCAAATCTTTCTCATTTTGGTGACGCTAATTCTTTACGTCATTTTTCTGCTGATTCAGACGATGCGGCATCGCGGCTATTTTCTGGAATCAGAGCAGGCACTTGAGATGGCCAATCCGGCGCATCATTCATTGCATGTTCGATCGACGGCTTTTCATGCCCCGATGCTGCTTCTTTATTTGGTCGTCGTGATTTTGCTCGCGGAAAAGTTTGCCATCCCTTTGGACAACAGCATCGAGAACTTTGGGTTGCCGCCGGAGTTTGGCGGCGCAATGATCGCAGCTTTGGTACTTACTCCAGAGGGAATTGGCGCTGTCCAAGCCACTTTGCGCAACCAGTTGCAGCGTTCGATAAACATCCTGCTCGGTTCCGTGCTTGCTACCATCGGGCTTACCATTCCTGCCGTGCTGACTATTAGCTTAGTTACGAAACGACCGGTCACGCTTGGCGTTCAGGGTGGCAACCTTCCGTTGCTCGTGTTAACGCTGGCAGTGAGTGTGGTTACGTTTACGAGCAGAAAGACAAATATCCTGCAGGGTTGCGTTCACTTGCTCCTCTTCGCAGTATTCGTATTGCTAATCTTTGCGCCTTGACCTTTTTAATCGGACGCAGGACGGTGTTATCTTACGCGTGTCTCCGCATAACGATCGCCCCCGGTCCTTCTTGCGCGACCTTGAATCCAAATCGCTCATAAAGGCGTAACACTGGTTTACCCGCAACGAGACTGACTGAAATTGTTGCTTCATGAGGATTCGCACGGACCAATTGCGTCAGGAGGGCCGTTCCGATTCCGTGTCGACGGTGTCCGGGTTTCACTGCAAAGGCGAGTTCCGGCGGCGCGTCAGGTTTATCGATCGGCTTGCGCAGCCAAACGGCGCCAATCACCGATCCATCTTTTTTGTCGTGCGCCACAAAACCGGTATCGCCGATACGGCCCCAGCCGTCGGCATAATGCGAGAATTCCGGTCGCTGCAGGATCTCGCGTGAAGGCTGGTGGTTACCGATGGAGGATAAACCTTGATAAAGCATCTCCCGGAGGATTGGCTCGTCGTTAGCGAGAAGGGGTCGAATTTCGTACTCCATGGGTGAATGCGGTTCCTATTGTCGGGGATAATAGATAAAAACGCCAGCCTGACATTGGCAATGAGGTGCATCCATTCTGGCTGCGCAGCTGAATTTCACGCCTGAATTTCGTCGGTGGCGTCGGTTCCTCTAACCGAGTAATTTCTCCGTGTGGACCGCGATTACGTTTTGGGTACGCACAACGAGGAATTAGCCAGGCTTGGACTGCAACATCGTGTATGGCGTCCAGTAGTTTTGGATTGCTGGCAGAAAGCCGGTATCACGGTCGGAAAACGCGTCCTCGACCTGGGCGCGGGCCCGGGATACGCGACGGTTGACCTTGCGGAAATCGTCGGGCCGACCGGTCGAGTTGTCGCGCTTGAGCGTTCCGAAAACTTTGTCCGTGCAATGGAAGAGGCATGTCGCGCGCGATCGCTCGCGAATGTCGACATCCACCAAATAGACTTAATGACGGGCGAGTTCCCCGACGGAGGTTACGATTTTTCGTGGTGCCGATGGGTGATGTCATTTGTGAACGATCCTGCCCTGTTGATCAGAAAGCTCGGCGATGTGATGCGCAAAGGCAGCGTGGCGATTTTCCATGAATACGGCCATTATGAGACGTGGCACTTCCTTCCGCGCTTGCCGAATCAGGAACGCTTCCGCGAACATGTGATTGCAACGTGGCGCGAGTCAGGCGGTGAACCCGATGGAGCCGTGGCGCTGGCGACGCTGCTTCCTGAGAACGGGTTCGCAATTCGCTCAGCGAGACCGCAGCTGTTTTGTGTACATCCGAAAGATTATATGTGGCAATGGCCGGCAACTTTCATCGAAACTTATCTTGCCCGGTTGATTGAGATAGGACGGATCAATGAAGATTTTGCGGATCAGGTTCGCAAGGATCTCGCCGAGGCGGAAAAGAATCCAAATGCGCTGATGATCACGCCGTTGGTATTGGAAATTGTTGCCGAAAAACTCTAAACCCCGCTTGTCCCTACAAGACCAAGACGCGTTGCATCAGCCTTCAGTGCTGTAATCACTTCGGCGATGACGTCATCGAGCGGGATACCGAGCTGCTCGGCGCCGCGAGCAATATCCTCTCGGTTCACCGCCCGAGCGAACGCCTTGTCCTTCATCTTCTTTTTTACGGCCCGAACATCGACATCGTGAATGCTCTTAGTCGGGCGAACGAGTGCCACGGCTACAATGAAGCTGCTTAGTT
>JBKPRQ010000004.1:0-7143 GCA_046734635.1 Verrucomicrobiota bacterium | reverse complement strand
AATGATTCCGGCAAATCGCCTTCAAACGCCCACGCATGCACAAATTTCCCCCCTTTTTGTCTAATCCAGCCAAGTCCAATCCAGTCTGAAACGCCTTGGGGTCGGAAACCGATCTCTTCCTCAAATTCAATCTGGGCGCGTGTTAGCAGATCTTCTCCCGGAGCCGCCTCACCCTTTGGGATTGTCCAAACGCCGTCATCTTTGCGAGTGAAAAACGGTCCGCCGGGATGCGCGAGCAAGACTTCGAGTTCCTTGCTGGTGCGCCGGAACATGAGCAAACCGGCACTGGTGCGACTTCGTGCTGACTTTGGGCTTTCTAACACACTCTCATTTTATGCCGGCAACATGCATTTTCTCCGAAACCGGACTCTTGTCATTTTTGTCACCCCAAAGATGAAACGTGTACGTGAACACGACATATCCCATCAAGCGGCTCGGATCGTCATTACTGAAATAGAGAGCCGGGTTGAATTGAAAATCGCGAGTTACATTGCAGGTGAAACCGATCGTCGACGAATTTTCCGATCCGCTCTGCCAATCGACCTGCACTCGCCACCTTTCGTTGAAATCGTAGGCATAACCGAGGATAGCTTCGGTTTTGTAACCGGCATAAATAGCTCCGGCGATTAGCTTGTGATGCTCGGTGTAATAGCCGGCTTCGATGTACGGTTGGGGATCTACATCCAAGTGAGGCGACCAATTCACAAATCCAACCGAAAGAAGAAACGGCTCTTTCGTTAACAATCCAATTTCTGTCCCAAAGATCCAGTCGTCCGGTTGGAATCCCCGAAACACGGCTACTTCAGCCCATTTCGTCAGACCCATCTCGGCCTGCAATTCGTACGGGTTGGCAATCCGCTTGTCCTGAATTTGCAGGCTTAGAGAGAGATCGCCTTCACCTTGCAAGTCCGGCGTCACGATTTGACTCAAGCCTTTCGTCGTAGCGAAAGATGAACGCGCAAGAAAAACAATCATGATCACGATGATCGTAAAGGAGCTGATCCACTCCTTGTTCGCCGTTCGTTTATTTAATGCATTCGACATCTCGCCGCGAGTAAAGCGGTTGCGGAGAAACTTGTCGATTCTGTGTTGAACGGACGCCGGTCGATTTTAAGATTACCAATAATGCGCGTGCTGGCTGTCGACGCTTCTCTGCGCAACACGGGTGTCGCGATTGTCGACGCAAACAACGGCAAGCCGCGCTCCGTTTATTTTGGAACAATCCACAACGTCAGTTCGCTGCGTTCGTCGTCCTGTCTGGTTGCGATCCGCGACCGGTTGATAGAACTCATTCGAGAACACGAACCGGACTGTTGTGCGCTCGAATCAGTCATCTATGTGCAAAGCCATAAGACCGCGATTCTCCTCGGAGCCGCGCGAGGGGCTGCGATTCTGGCTGCGGCTGAAAACGGATTGCCGGTGTTCGAATATTCGCCCAGGCGAATTAAACAATCCACTGTGGGGCGCGGCGCGGCGGGAAAAGATCAGGTCGCGTTCATGGTGCGCGCTCTTCTCGGTCTTACGGAAACGCCGGGCGCAGATGCTGCCGATGCTCTCGCGATCGGACTAACACATCTGCGCTCCCAGGAAGTAGCGAGCCTGGGAATCCCGGGGGCAACACGAATATGAACCGCGTTGATCTTCACGCGCGCTGGCTCGGTCGGATGGAGTTCGCTCGCGCGCTTGCGTTGCAGGAAGAAATCGTTTTGGCGAAGCGTGATAACTTTTCGGTAGAAGACCAATTGCTTTTACTCGAGCATGAACCTGTTTACACCATTGGCCGAACGCCGGACCGATCGAGTTTGTCTGCCCGCAGTACGGCGGGACGGATTCGCGGTAGCGAGCGAACCGCCACACATTTGCCGCATCCTCTTTTCATCATCAATCGGGGCGGCCAGGCTACTTATCACGGGCCGGGACAGCTAATCGGTTATCCGATTATCGATTTGCACCGATGCGGACAGGATTTGCACAAATATTTGCGTTGGCTCGAACAATTGCTCATTGATCTGCTCGCCGAATACGGGATTGACGCTTCCCGGCGCGCGTCGCTTACCGGAGTTTGGGCCGATGACCGCAAGATTGCTTCGATCGGTGTAGGGGTTCGTCATTGGATCACCATGCACGGCTTTGCCTTGAACGTTTGCGGCGACCTTTCGCCTTTTGATCACATCGTTCCCTGCGGCATTAGCAATGTCGCAATGACTTCCATGGAAAAAGAAACTGGCGCGGGATTTTCCATTGCCACCGTTGCCATGTCGATGGAGAGATTGGTGCTGGATCGGATCGGTGATCTGCGCGTTCTCCAAGAGGCATGACCGATTAACATTTAAGGAACGGAATCTTAACAACACAATATGATCTCTCTCGAAGACAACGTTGGTGATATCATCGGAAAAGCGCAACGCGGTTTAGGTGTTTCCGATTCCGAACTCGCAAAAAAATCAGGCGTCGACTTGCAAACGATCCGTCAGCTACGCGAGGGCAATGTCGATGAGCAGGCCCTGCTACGCGTCGCGCCGGTCCTGGGGCTTGCTGGCGGCCCGCTTTGCGAGCTGGCGAAGAGCGAATGGCGTCCGCAAAGAATCGATGAGCGCGACGGTTTCGCGCAATTCAACACGCGTTATCACGATATGACCGTGAACGCTTACCTTGTCTGGGATCCGGCAGCCCGCGTTGCTGCAGCGTTCGATACCGGAGCCGATTGCAGCGAAATGCTGCGATTTGCCAACCGTCACAAGTTGGATGTGCAACTGATTCTCCTTACCCACGCGCATCCGGATCATGTCGCAGACCTGCCGCGTTTGCGTGAGGAAACCGGCGCGGATGTTTTTGTGCCTGCCCGCGAACCCGTCTCTGGCGCGGAGCCGATCGACGAAGGAAAGCATTTCCACCTCGGCAGTCTGGAAATTGATACACGGCTGACATGGGGCCACTCCCAGGGTGGAGTAACGTATGTGGTGACAGGTCTCGCACGCCCAATCGCGATCGTGGGCGACTCGCTTTTTGCCGGATCGATGGGCGGCGGAAACATTTCCTACCCGGATGCATTGCGGAATAATCTCGAGAAAATCCTCACATTGCCGGATGAAACGATCATTTGCCCGGGACACGGACCTATGACGACCGTCGGTGAGGAGAAGCAGCACAATCCATTTTTTTCAGGAAAAATTTGAGAATAGAGAGCTCAGTTTTAACGGGTCGGTAAAGACACTAGCTTCTTATGAACATCGGTTTTGTCGGAGTAGGCCGCATGGGCGCGAACATGGCGCGCAGATTGAAGGAGCGACAATTTCACGTCACGGCGGTTTACGACACGAATCGCGCGGCCGCTACGTCGGTTGCCGCTGAACTTGGCTGCGCCGCCGCTCAAGATTTATCGGAAGTAACGGCAGAATCTGACGTGATTTTCACCGTCGTGACCGATGACAACGCGATGCGAAATATCTTCGCAGGAAGCGGGGACAATCTGTTGGTAAACGCGCGCGGCAAGTTGTTCATTAATTGCGCGACGATCTCGCCGCAGGTGCATGTCGAGATTGAAAAACTGGCGCACCAAGCCGGGGCGCAAACGCTCGAAGCATGCATGGCATCGAGTATTCCCCAGGCGCGCGAAGGCAGGCTTTATTTGATGTGTGGCGGAACGGAAGATGCATTCCGAAAAGCGGAACCGGTCTTAAAAGAGCTTGGGTCAGAAGCGCGCTTTATCGGCAGGGCTGGCGAAGCGGCAAAGGTGAAAGCGCTCGTCAACATGGTGATGAACATCAATACCGCCGGGTTGGCGGAGGGACTCGCCCTTGGCGCGGCGCTCGGCCTCGATTTGGAAATGTTGAGGAAGATTTTTTCTCAGACAGGCGCGGCCTCTCGCGTTCTGGAAACGGATGGCGAAGACATGCAAAATCGCGAGCACAGTTGCTTTTTCTCCGCTGCGCATGCGGCCAAAGATAGCGGGATCGCTCTTGGGCTCGGACGCAATCTTGGCCTCGATTTGCCGCTCGCGCGAGCGACCAAGGAACAATACGACCGCATGGTGGCGGAAGGCTTGGGCGAGCTCGATAAATCGGGGATCGCTGAGCTCACATTCAAAGATCGACACAAACACTCCGGCGATCGCATCTGATTCGATCTTAGGCGAGATCATGTTCGGATTCGTTAGGCCCCAGGAGCGAATTTTTCTGGCCCGAACCCTGCTCGGTAAATCTCAGCAGCACTTCCTCTTACAACAGGAAGCGGGCGTGCGCGGCCTGGCCGCTAAATTGGCATGGTCGGAAAATTTTACGTTTTTGAGAACTCCCTGTTTCTGTTTCCGGATAGGAAAGGTGACAAGATAGCAAAAAGGGGTTGGCATCAAAGCGCACGCCCCTTCGAACAATCAAGCGCCACCTGGCCCGGCGACGAAAGTTCGGTCGCCGAAGTGACACAAGATCTTCTCAGGGGCTTGACCAATCAAAACAGATGAAAACTAAGAATATAATTACACTCACGATGTTAACCCTTGGCGGATTAACGATGAACCCAGCTGCTTTTTCGGGCCAGCTGCCTCACCGGCCTCTCCCGATGCCTGCAATCAGGTCAACGCTATTGCCGCGTCCGGGGACCCAGCCACCCAGTCCGACGCCGGCTCCCACGGCCGAGCCGCTCACAATTTCCTACCAAACGTCAGCAGCCTCGAATATCGCAATAAGCGTTACGGCTGGGGAGTCCGGAGCGCCAGCTGGTTTTTCGATCCAATGGATGACATTGGCTGACTACACGGCCTTGGGAAACCAATGGCCTGTCAACTCGGCGGTGCCCAACACGCAGGCCCCGAGCTTCTGTAAGGCAAATTTTCTTGGGATTGTGAGATCGTCGGGTTGCGTTCCCTATAACCTTCACCCAGGAGAGAACGTCACCGTCGTCATCGGCGATGATAACCTGTATGACAACTGCGCCGTATCCAGTCCCTGTTCCGGGGCTCCGCTATTGTGCGATACGGCATACGTATTTCGTGCCTTCGCACTTGGTGCCAACGGCCAGATCTCGGTCAGCGACACCCTTACGTGCGCAACCATGTCCTGTATCCCAGGAAGCTCATGCACCTATTCGCAAGGCTTCTGGCGCAATCATCCAAACGCGTGGCCCGTAACCAGCCTTACGCTTGGCACAGTGACCTATCAAGCAGCGGAACTGATGGCAATACTGGACAATCCCGCTCAAGGCAACGGCCTTGTGATATTAGTCCACCAATTAATCGCCACGAAGCTAAACATAGCCAATGGAGCGGATCCGTCGGCGGTTCAGCAGGCCGCAACTGATGCTGACAACATGATCGGGGCTTTGGTGGTACCACCGATAGGGAACGACTCTCTGCCGCCGGCACAGACTGGGGATCTGACTGAAACCCTCAACGAATATAACGAGGGAACAATCGGTCCTGGCCACTGCAATGATTAGGCGTTACAAAAGAACGACGAATAACCGACTTCGATCATTGAGTTAGGACGTCGTTCGATAGGATTCATAATCCAGCGATTTAATGGACGGGGGCATAAGCGTTGTGCCCCCGTTCGGCTTTTCACCGGTTGATCAATCGGAAGGCTTGCCCCGCTGTTAGCCAGTAACAGCGCGGGCTCCGTGTTTCACCTCAAAGTAATAACCGGGTCTGTAGCCCCCTGTCGTCTAACGGCATATTGGGGGTCACTGTGGGCTAAACTTCGTGCTCCAACGCCGGTTCTTCAACAAAATGGAACACAAATCCGAACTTTTGCGGGAACTTAGGCCTGTACCTTCCGGATAAAGACCTAAGACATCGTTCTAGTCGCGAACATCGGACTTTCATGTCTGCGCGGGAGAGCCATGGCCACAAGCTTAGCTTGTACAACTTAACATCCGTATAACAATCCAGGCTCTTGCCTTAAACTTGAGGCTTGAGCTATTAAGCTTTCTCAAGCAATGGGCATGGGACGGTTATGCCTTGAAACCGCAGTCATTCCATTTAACTACGAATGCTTTCGTCAGCGAACTTGGTAGCACGCTTGGTGCTATATAACACGAGCGAGTAACACGCGAATCTTTTCGAGAACCTGGTCGTGCCGTTTCCGGATAAAGACCTAAGCACCGACAAACAATCACGTGCCTTGCGTGATGCATTAAGGCTTCTGGCACGACCAAACCCATGAAAAGTAACTTTTTAAAACAGATATCAACTGTACTTGCCATCCTGGTGGCTTTGGCGCCACTGGGTCCGCTCGAAGCAGCGAAACAAAACAAGAGAAAGAAACATCGCAACCATCGCTCGAAGGAGATGTTGGGCGCCAGAGATATACAAGGGAAAGCGGCACAATATGCCCGCGAGCTCCTTTCGGATCTCCCGCCAGGGACGCTTGGCAGTGTTTCTATCACAGAAGGAACTGATTTTCAGGCTGCACTTCAAAAGAATGTTCGCGGCCTGCAAGCAAGAATAGCAAACTCATCGTGGCCGCAAGCTGCTAAGACCGCTGCGTACTGGAATTTTCCGGCGGGATTGACTGGCGGCGGAGGAGGAAGTGGAAATTGGTCAGGAGAAACGTACGTTGGCGGCTATTGCTTTTGCTGGACGCGGACCACAATCTTTTTCAAAGACCCGTGGTACGTGATTCGATTCACAGTGAAAATATGTTGCACGCCTACCCCGCCGCCACCGACTCCAACTCCAACTGCAACACCACCCCCTTCAACGCCTACTCCGACGCCTCTGCCTCCAACGCCGACGCCTACGCCTCCAACGCCGACACCAACGCCACGGAGACCCACTCCAACGCCGACGCCGAGTCCAACTCCCACCCCAACGCCGACGATAACTCCTACCCCGACGGCGACCGCAACACCAACGGCGACTGTTACACCTAGTTCGACTCCGACTCCTACAGCTACACCGACTGCCACTCCAACTGCAACGGCAACTCCAACGGCAACTCCGACGGCAACTCCGACGGCAACTCCGACGGCTACTGTTACACCTAGTCCGACTCCGACGCCTACAACGTCTCCGACACCCACGCCAACCCCGGATCCGACACCCACACCTACTCCGAGTCCGACAGTTACACCGAGTCCAACGCCAACGGCAACACCCACCGCTACGGCGACCATCACTCCTAGCCCAACGGCCACGCCAACTGCAAC
>JBKPRQ010000003.1:0-20336 GCA_046734635.1 Verrucomicrobiota bacterium | reverse complement strand
GAGCGGCTAGGGAAGCCGCGACACGGACGGGAAGGCCGCAGGCTGAGCGAACGGGAAGTGAGCGAATCAAACCCCGCGGTGGTACCGGCGGTCATGCAACGGGGTGTTTCGACTTCGCTCGACATGACGCCTTCGGCCTACTTCCACGGCAACGCGTCGAGATCGACATTGCCTCAAGTGAGAATGATGCCGACTCGCTTCCCAGCGACATTGACCTTCCCTTCCTGAATCGCGGCAAAGGGCACAGCTGCTGATGGCTCAATAACAATTTTCATGGTTTCCCAGATCGTGCGCATCGCGGAAATAATCGCTTCCTCGCTTACAGTCACGATGTCGTCCACGTAACGCTTGATGACCTCAAAGTTTGGTTCGCCAACATTTGTTCGCAATCCGTCGGCAATGGTGAATTTCTTTTTCGTATGGATCACTCGTCGTGCGCGAAATGATTGCGCTGCGTCGTCTGCATTCTCCGGTTCAGCCGCAATCACTTTGATATTTGATCGCATCGCTTTTGCAGCGACGGCTGTGCCGGCGAGCAAGCCTCCGCCGCCGATCGGACACATCACAAGATCGAGATCGGGAATATCTTCGAGCAATTCCACTGCCGCCGTCCCCTGCCCCGCTATCACGTCTGGATTTTCGAAGGAATGAATCAGCGTGGCGCCTGTCTTGGCGATCACGTCTGCACAAACAGCGTCGCGCGCTTCTTCCTTCGGCTCGCAAAATACTACGCGCGCTCCATAGCCTTCCACGGCGCGGATTTTCACCTTCGCCGAGTTCGACGGCATAACGATGTGCGCGGGAATGCCGCGCAGCTTCGCCGCCCGCGCGACAGCGGCGCCGTGGTTTCCCGACGAATGTGTTGCCACGCCCCGCTTCGCTGTCGCATCGTCGAGCGAAAAAACGGCATTGGTGGCGCCGCGCGCTTTGAACGCTCCAATCTTCTGAAAATTTTCGCACTTAAAGAAAAGCGACGTGCCGCTGGCCTCATCCAGTCGCAAGCTCGTCAGCACTGGCGTGCGATGAACATGTGGCCGAATTCTTTCGTGGGCTGAAAGAATGGCCGGGAGATCGATATCTACGTTGACCATCCAAAAAAAGCGTCGATGACCGCGAATGTGTCAATAAATCCGTGAGTCAAAATGCAGGCCCAAAGATTTCTGTTGGCCAGCATGTAGGTCGCTCCCAAGATGAGGCCGGCTACACCGGAATCAATGATTCCCGCTGGGCCTTTATAATAATGGCCGTAGCCAAACAAAATCGACACGAACACAATCCCAAGCCAGTAAGCTATTGTCGTTCTTCCTCCGATGTCGGCGGCACGCGTCAGGAGATATCCTCGATACGCGATCTCTTCACCGAACGCGGCAAACGTCCAAACCAGGAATAACGCAAGCAGCGCGATTTTCGCATTGCCGGTGATTTCATTTGCTAACGCAGGCGCATTCGGCGCGGGCCAGAAAAATCCAGTGAGCGGTTCAATGACAAATTGCCCAAGGAGGATGCGCACGCCGGCCGCGAGCAATGCGATTAGAAAGATTCGGCGCCATGATGCCGGCCGCTTGAATCCCATCGCCGACCATCCGCCATCGCGCAGTCGCACCGATAGCAGGCCCAGCAAACTGAGGATGATAACTTCGTTCGGCACAATGTGAAAAACATTGTGACCGATGACGATGAACGCGCCGAACAAGAGCTCGAACGCGCTGAGCGCTCGTGAGGCAAATGGATTGGTCGAAGGATATGGAGTTTCTAGTGCCATCGAGACGTTTCCGTTATCTGTTCTTCACTTTGGATGTGCTGTGCGTCCGAATGGATTCGCGAATTTTAAGAACTTATCGGGGCTCTACGTCGCGATCGGACTGTGGATGTGCTCAGGGCGCGGACCCATACCGATGAAACGCGCCGGGAGTCGGCGCAGAATTGGAAACCATTTCAGCAACCGGAACACGAATGGAAGCGACGCCTTTTTGTTATTGGAGGTTCGGCCAGTGACGACTCGACGATGAATAAAGATCTGCATTGCCTGAATCAGACGGGTTGGCCATTCGCGGCGCGCCTGTACTTTTCGCAAATCGTCAACGTGAACCGGACCGCGCCGCAGCTTTTCTGCCAGCAAGTTTGCAGTCGCGACTGCATCCTGAATGGCAAGATTGATTCCAACACCGCCCGCCGGTGACATGGCGTGCGCGGAATCACCGATGCAAAGCAAGCCTTCGCAGCACCAATCGCGCAGACGATTTACTTGCACCGTGAGTAATTTGATCTTTGACCAGTCGTCCAGTTCAGCTACACGGTCGCGTAAAAATCCGGCAAAGCTGACGATTTCGTTTTGAAATTGCTGTAACCCGCACCCTTTGATTTCGTCGAGCCCGCCTTTGGGAATGACAAATCCGCATTGCCAGTAATCGTCCCGATCAAGCATGACCAACAGCTTTCCGTGTTGAAAAAAACCGAACGTTTGTTTCGGATCACCCTGTTTCTTAGAGATTCGCATCCAGAGCACATCGATCGGCACACCGAAGTGTAGCTGCTCAAGATCGGAACGGCCTTGAATGGTCGAGTGGCGCCCGTCCGCGCCAATGACAAGGTCCGCGTGTACCTCCACTTCGCCTCGCGGTGTCTTTGCGCGCACGCCGGTCACGCGCGCCCCCTCCATCAACAGATCGACGACTTCGGTTTCCATGCGCAATTGAAACGTTGGAAAATGTTTCGCATGCCTTGAAAGGAAATTCAGGAAATCCCACTGTGGCATGAACGCGATGAATTTGCAGTGCGTGGGAAGCTTAGTGAAATCAGCAGCCGGAACGGCCTGGCCGTTAACGAAGGCGCGCAATTCGCGCAGTTCCTGGTGGGGCTGTTTCAAGAATTCATCCAGCAACCCGAGCTCATACATTAGTTCCAATGTTGAGGGGTGAATTGTGTCGCCGCGGAAATCGCGATTAAAATCAGCGTGCTTTTCCAAGACGACCACCTGTACGCCTGCACGCGCGAGCAGATAACCGGCCATGATCCCGGCCGGTCCGCCGCCCACAATCACACAGCGTGTTTTCAATTTCTCAGAGCCATTCATCAATGCTGCGCTTTAGGCTTCAATCGTCTATCGTGTCATCGACACTTGGATACGCAAAGGCGGAATTAAACAAGAACAGCAAATGACGATGAAGATTGAAGGCGAAGCTCAATCTCGCGCTGCTTTTACCTACAATGCGGCGGCCGATTTCTACAATGCTTCCCCATTGAGCTTCTGGAACTATTTTGGCGGCCGAACCATTGAATTGCTTTCGTTGCCGGTTGGATCGCGAGTGCTCGATGTTTGTTGCGGCGCCGGCGCCTCCGCGCTCCCAGCTGCTCAGGCAGTAGGACCGACGGGAAAGGTTACAGGCGTTGATTTATCGGAGAAGCTTCTGGAGTTGGCGCGGACCAAAGCAGCCCGCCTTACCAATATCGACTTCGAGATTGGCGACATGCTCGCCTTAAGGTTCCCGGCCGAAAGCTTCGACGCGGTCGTGTGCGTGTTCGGCATTTTCTTCGTTCCAGACATGGAGATGGCCGTGCGAGAACTGTGGCGTTGCGTTCGGCCGGGAGGCAAGCTGGCGGTGACAACTTGGGGCCCAAATTTTTTCGAGTCGGCTAACAGTGCATTTTGGCGATCGATCAGAGAAGTACGCCCCGATTTGTACAAAGGTTTCAATCCATGGGATCGGATCAACGATCCCGTAAACCTCGAGAAGGTTTTAAACGGAGGCGGGGTCGAATCTCCAAAGATAATCACTGAAAATCGTCTTCATCCGATTAACTCCGCCGAGGACTGGTGGACGATCATCCTAGGATCTGGTTACCGCGCAACGATCGAACAATTAAGCCAGACGGACCTGGAAAAAGTCAGAGAAGCTAATCTTGCGTTCATCAGTGATGAAAAAATTTCATCCATTGAGACGAACGTTCTATACGCGCTCGCCAGCAAAGCTCGGACAGGGAACGAATGAAGACTGATCGGCCACTTTTCCTTAGCGAAGACCAAGTGCGCCAGCACTTGCAGATGGCCGACCTGATTCCAGCAATGGAGAAAGCGTTAATCGAATTCTCCGCGGACAAGGTGACTCAGCCGGTCCGCTCGATCATCAAAGTTGATCCTCCTGGAGGATTCCTGGGTCTGATGCCGGCGCTCACGCCGGATGGACTCGGGCTAAAGGCAGTGACCTTTTACCCAACCAACGCGGAGCGAGGAATCCCCACCCACATGGCCACGATTTTTCTTGTCGATCCGGAGACCGGTACGCCACTGGCAATCATGGACGGAAGATTGATCACGGAGATGCGTACTGCTGCGGTCTCAGCAGCTGCGACGAAGCTTCTTGCATTACCTGAATCAAAGATTCTTGCGATTCTCGGAAGCGGTGTCCAAGCGCGTAGTCACGTGGAAGCGTTGCAACTTGTGAGGCCATTTGAAGAAATTCGTGTGTGGAGTCCGACCAAAGAACACGCAGAACAATTCGCCAAAGAAGTTCATGGAAGAGCGGTTTCCGCTGAAGAAGCCGTGCGCGGCGCGGACGTTGTAGTGACAGTGACAAGCTCGAAGACGCCAGTCCTAAAAGGATCATGGTTGAAACCCGGATGTCATGTGAATGCGATCGGCGCGTGCCGTCCCGACTGGCGCGAACTGGATGACGATGCGATGGCGAACGTCGTATTTGTCGATTCCCGTGAAGGTGCGGTGAAAGAATCCGGCGACGTGATCCTTTCCGGCACGAAGATTTACGCGGAGCTGGGCGACGCCATTGCCGGCAAGGTTCCGACACGCGCCAACGAGACAACGATCTTTAAGTCGTTAGGCATGGCTGTGGAAGATATTTCTGCGGCAATGCTCGTGTATCGATTGGTTACCAGGTGATAAGTAGACTCCGGCAAGCGGAGCGCTTGCCCTACAATCGTTGATAGCGGAACAGTGGCAGCATGCCGGGCGACATCGACAAACTCCATTCTATAATCTCGCGCGCAGTTGCCGACGGGGAACTAATGGAATCGGCAGCGACGAATATTCATGCGCTGCTGCGCGGCGCTCCATCCGATCTTTACTCGCGATCCGTTGGCGACCTCGTTGACGCCGATGAATGGTCGGAACTCAACGATCGATTCTATCAGACGCTCGCGTTTGGAACCGGCGGGCTTCGGGGGCGCACCATCGGAAAGATCGTGACGGTTGCCGAGCGTGGGAAAGCTGCGCCTGACCAACGACCTGAATTTCCCTGCGTAGGCACAAACGCGATGAACTTTTTCAATATCAGCCGCGCAACGCAGGGACTCGTGGCTTATCTGCGCGATTGGAATCAAAGAGAAAAAATTTCATCGAAGCCAAAGATTGTGACTGCGCATGACCCGCGATTTTTTTCGGAGGAGTTCGCTCAACTCGCTGCAAAGGTCGCATCAGAGAACGGCTGCGATGCTTTTGTGTTTGAAGGCCCCCGCTCCGTCCCCGAACTTTCGTTTGCCGTTCGTTATCTCAGAGCGAACGCGGGTGGAATGATCACAGCGAGTCACAATCCACCATATGATAATGGCTACAAAGTTTACTTCTCCGACGGCGCGCAGGTGATCGAGCCGCACGCCAGTGGGATCATTGCAAAGGTGAACGCGATCACCTCAGAAGCCTACACGCCCCTGCCGAGAGACCGCCAGGGCCAGGTACAACTGATTGGCAACGAAATCGACGACGCCTACATGCAGCGACTCGAAACGCTTGTTCTGGATCCGACCGTCATCCGTGAGGCGAAATCGCTGAAGATTATCTACACCCCTCTGCATGGGACCGGCAGCGTAATCATCAAACCGATGCTTCAACGGCTTGGTTTCAATTTCAATGTGGTACCGGAACAAGAACGTTTCGATGGCCGATTTCCCACCGTGAAATCGCCGAATCCGGAAAACGCCGAGGCCTTAACAATGGCAATTGATTTGGCGGAAAAGGAAGACGCTGATTTGGTAGTCGCGACTGATCCAGATTGCGACAGAATGGGCGCGGCGGTTCGTACAAGCGATGGAAAAATGAAATTGCTTACCGGGAATCAGATCGGCTCGCTTTTGGCCTGGTATCGGACCAAGACGCTATTTGAAAAAGGGCTGCTCAATAACCAAAACGCGTCCCGCGGAGTCATTATCAAAACCTTTGTCACAACCGATCTCCAAAAAGCGATTGCCGAGCATTACGGTCTGCGCTGCGTCGAAACGTTGACTGGCTTCAAATACATTGGTGCGAAGCTTGGCAACTATGAACGCGCAATTCCGGAACCGCTGCGACAGAATTATGTCGGGCTTTCCGAAGACGAAACGCGCAAACTTCGTTTGGAACATTCGTCGTTTTACGTCTTCGGCGGCGAAGAAAGCTATGGCTACAGCGGAGCAGATTTTGTACGCGATAAAGACGGCAACGGCGCCGTGATCATGTTTTGCGAGGTAGCTGCTTATGCAAAGGCGCACGGCAAAACAGTCGATGAATTGCTCGATGACATTTATTGCGAGTTCGGTTATTTCGCCGAGAAAAACGGCTCGCTCGTCTTCGAAGGAGCAGAAGGCGCGACAAAAATCGCGCGACTGATTGAATCGTACGCCACCGATCCGTTCTCGGAAGTCATCGGCTCAAAGGTCACAAGCATTCGAAACTTTGAGACCGACAAAATCGAAGATGCAGAGGGCGACCAAATTCCCAGGGAGAAAATGTTGATGTTTGAGTTGCAAGACGGAACTCGCTTCGCGGTGCGTCCGTCGGGAACAGAACCGAAGATCAAGTATTACCTTTTCGCGCAGCGCAGACCAGAAAAGGGAAAAGTCTTGGAGCTCAGTCAAATTAAGATGGAAGTGAAAGCGAAACTCGACCGTCTCTGGGATTGGCTGCAGAAGGATGCGCAGTCACGCGTGAGTAACTGATGGAGCTGAAGCCGCTACCCCGAGTGCTGCGGTTTTGGCCATGGCTGGCCGCGATCTGTAGCGGGCTTCTCTACGCGGGCTGTTTCGCGCCGTTTAATTTCACGTGGCTATCCTGGATTGCGCTCACTCCGCTCATTGCCGCAATTTGGTTTCCAACCGAAGAGGTGTGTCATCGTTGGCTTCGTAATCTTCTCCTTGGTTACGTTACCGGACTTATATTTTTTTGGACGGCTTTCTCCTGGCTTACGACCGTCACTGTTCTCGGCTGGTTTGTTCTCCAATTCTACATGGCCATTTATTTCGCGTTGTGGGCATGGTTTTGCGGTTTGGTCCAGCCACGAGAAAAAAGAAGAGAATCAGATTCGACGAAGTGGGACCGAATGCTGACTCAAGCCCGTAATACCGCACCCTCACCCCGGTCGCCATGGATAAGATCAACAAACAATCTGCTGCTCGCGTTCCTTCTCGCTGCCGCGTGGGTAACACAGGAGTGGCTGCGCGGCTGGGTCTTTTCCGGTTTCGGTTGGAACGGTCTCGGTGTGGCGTTGCATGATACCTGGCCACTGATTCAAATCGCAGAGTTCACCGGCGTTGCCGGCTTATCATTCATGGTGGCGTTCGCCAACGTCATCGCAGTGACGACTGTGCGCCGTCTAATCCTTGAAGCGAGTACACGCACAGTCCGCCCGCATTTTGACCTGACGCTTACCCTGGCGGCAATGGTAGGCGTCCTCACTTTCGGAATTCGTGCCACTCAGGTTTCGCCGCCTACAAAGCCGCTCCGGGTTGCTGCCGTGCAATCGAATGTTCCACAGAACCAAAAATTCGATCCACAGTTTACACGCAGAATTTTCGATCAATTCCGGCGCCTAAGCGAAATTGCGCTGCGCTCTAATTCTCCGCCCGATTTATTAATTTGGCCTGAAAGCTCCATGCCCGGGCCGGTGCTTGCAGACCGGGAGAGTTACCAATTCGTTAGGGACCTGGCAGCATCAGCGGAGACTGACCTTCTTTTGGGCACAATCGACGAAGAGAACGGCGATGTTTACAACGCCGCGCTCCTTGTCTCCGATGGTGGCGAGCAGGTGCAGGTTTACCGAAAACTGCATCTTGTTCCTTTTGGCGAATACGTTCCCGGGCGGCACCGGGTGCCGCTCCTCGCGCGAATTGTCGGTGACCAGGTCCCCGGCGATTTCAAAGGGGGTAAGGACCACACAGTGTTCGAGCTGACAAATAACGACGTGAAAGTAGCGCCGCTGATCTGCTTCGAAGATACAATCGGCGACCTGGCCAGACGATTTGTGCTTCGAGGAGAGACGAATCCTGGCGCGAATTTACTGGTAGACATAACAAATGACGGATGGTTTTTGCATTCCGCCGGTTCGCATCAGCACCTGGCAAACGCCATTTTTCGCTGCGTGGAAACACGCCGTCCGATGGTTCGCGCCGCGAATACGGGAGTCACCTGTTTTGTAAACGAATTCGGACGCGTCACCCAAAAATTGCAGGATGACACGGGGAGCACATTCACGGAAGGGGTACTCACTGGCGACGTCAAGGTCCCGACTGAGCACGAGCTAACCTTTTATACGCGCCATGGTGAATTGTTCGCGAAGTTATGCGCAGTTGTGACCGTGATAGCGACACTGATATTCTCCGCCTTGCGTAGAAAGTTGTAGAGGCGCTTGTGCCAAGCGCCTATTTTTAGGGTCGGCGTTTGACACAAACGCCGCTACAAATCTTCGCACAAATAATACCCATGGCCGTTCTACTGCCACTCGATCATCTGAACGAACTTTGGCCGCAAAAATTCCGGGGCGCGCGTGTCGGCGCGCTCCTTCATCCTGCATCGATCTCAGCGAAGCTTGAGCACGCATCGCGAATTCTGGAGCGACATAATGGTGATCTTTTTCGTCTATCAGCGTTCTTTGGTCCGCAACACGGCTTCCTCGGCCAGACACAGGACAACATGGTGGAATGGAAAGGATACGAGCATCCGCGTCTTCGCGTTCCCGTTTACAGTCTGTACGGCGAACATCGCGAGCCGACTGCAGAAATGCTGAAAGACATCGACGTTTTGCTGGTAGATCTCCAGGACGTCGGTACCCGCCATTACACTTTCATCTGGACGATGTACTTGTGCATGCGCGCCTGCGAAAATGCAGGCGTCGCGATGATCGTCCTCGACCGGCCGAATCCAATTAATGGCGCAACGACGGAAGGACCGTTGCTTGATCCCAATTACAAATCGTTCGTGGGCCTCCATCCGATTCCGGTGCGCCACGGAAAAACAATCGGCGAACTCGCTCAGCAATTTCGAGACGAGGCTTTTCCGGAATGCCGATTGTCGATCCTGCCAATGAAAGACTTGGAGCGTCAGATGTGGTTCGATCAAACCGGTTTGCCATGGGTGATGCCATCACCCAACATGCCGACGCTCGATACTGCGACGGTTTACCCCGGCATGTGCCTCCTGGAGGGAACAAATATTTCGGAGGGGCGCGGCACAACGCGCCCGTTCGAGATTTTCGGCGCGCCGTTTGTCGAGGCCGAAGCATTTTGCCGCGAGCTCAACGCATTGCGATTACCGGGCGTTTTCTTCCGCGAAAATTATTTCCAACCCACCTTTCAGAAGTTCGCCGGTGAACTTTGTAGCGGTGCGCAGTTGCACGTGATCGATCGAAACACGTTTCAACCGTTTCAAACAGGCGTTGAAATCATTCGCATGCTCCGAAAATTAAAGGAATTCACCTGGAAACAACCGCCCTATGAATACGAATGGAAACGACTTCCCATCGAAGTTTTGATCGGCGGCCCGGTCGAATCGTTTTTTGGCGACTAGGCACGCTGGCGACCGAAGCTGTAGCCACCGCCCTGCTGGCGGTCCAGCTCAGACGCGCCACAGGCACGTGGCTACACTTGTTAGGAGTAAGCGGCATAATCGTGGTATCAACCACACTTGTTCATGCCGACATCCCATGGCCTGAAGTGGTCCAGCGGCTTGCTTACGAGAATGAAAAATTGGCCCGCCGCGCTCAGGGACACAACGGCGAATACTTCATCGTGTGCACTCTTTACTACACACCGAAGGAATCCGGCTTCACTTTCGAACGCGGATTTGACGCAACCCCCGTTACAAAGCCTGGTTTGCACGGGCGAAAATATCCGCGTGATTTCCTGCGCTCGGTGAAGAAGGAAGGTTTCGGTCGGATCGTTACACCAGTGAACGGACGTAATTACATTCGTTACAACGGCGGAAGTTCGTATGCGTACGCTTCGAACCCAACAGGCGGAGGAGGCGTTTTGGTCCCACGTTTTTCTGCTGCGATGAAATCGACTCAAGGCAGTTTGCGCCACGGCGCCATCGTCGAGACCGAGTCTGCAGATGTGCAGAAGGTGTTTCGAAGCAATCGATGGAAGATAATGGACACCGGCGGCGGTTTGCGCCGCTGGCAGATGGACTGCTATTACGGAGAAGATGAGCCTCTCGGACCTGGCAAGTCCATGGGGCGACCGCGGGCGACTACCTTCGAATACGCTTACGCCAACGTGCGAATCACGAATTAAGGTGAAGCCGTTTCCGGTTCGGCTCAATTTGCACGGGGACCTTGATTTTTTTCTTCGATCGGGAGCGCGCGGTCGGAGCATCGAACGGACTCTGAGCGAAAAGACATCGGTCAAAGATGTGATTGAGGCATGCGGAGTGCCGCACCCGGAAATCGATTTGATCCTTGTCGATGGGCAGCCCGTCGATTTTCACTCCGGCATCGTCGGAGCCGCGAATATCGAGCTTTATCCGGTAAGAACAACACCTCCGGCTTTTAAGTATAAACGCTTACAAGTTATTACAGCTAGCACTTTTATTGCAGATGGACATCTTGGCAAACTCGCGCGCGATTTGCGTCTGCTCGGTTTTGATGTCGCTTACGATCCGACGGCGGAAGATCGACGATTGCTTGAGATAATGGAACGCGAAAATCGGGCGCTCCTGACACGCGATCGACGTTTGCTCATGCATGCGGTGGTAAAGACCGGTTACTGCCCGCGTTCACAAAACGCTTACGAACAAACGATCGAAGTAATCCGCCGTTTTGATCTTCTTGGGTCGATTGCTCCATTTACGCGATGCCTTCGCTGCAATGCGGCGCTGCGCCAGGTTTCGAAGGCCGAAGTCATTGAGAGCCTCGAACCCCTCACGAAAATTTACTACGAACAATTCCGGCGTTGCACAGGCTGTGGCCAGATTTATTGGGCCGGATCGCACTTCTCGAAACTCCAGAACCGGCTGGACCAAATTCGTGCACGTTGTTCGTGACTTCGCGTTCCCCAAACGCGCGACCGTTCTTCTGCCAGCGGAAATCAATCAGAGCTGTTTCGCTTCGCTCAACATGACAGCGCCATGTATTGTCGCGCGTCTTGAAACTCCTTCGGCAATCCTTGCTCTTGGCGGTAGTTTTTACTGCACTCCAAATCCCTGCAACGCAGGCCTACGGACCGCTTGGACATGAAATCGTCGGTGCGATCGCCGACGAACGATTGGCGAACACGCCGACCGCCGCGAAGATCAATGCACTGCTGGATGGGCTGACTCTGGAAAAGGCCGCCGTTATTGCCGACGAGATTAAAGGTTGGGACAGGAAGGGCGTCGATGATCCGAGGTCGTTTCATTATTCAGCGCGGCGAAACATTGACAGGCAGCTGCGCGATTTCTGGCGAGCAAATCCACCGGCACTGGGTCCGAATTCAAGCGCCCCTTCGCATCATTGGTTCCATTACACTGACGTTCCCGTCGTGCCAGCACAGCAATACCGCGACGGGACCGCTGGCCGCAGCAAATGGGACGTGGTGCACATGATCCCATTTTGCATCGCAGTTTTGCAGGGACGAATACCCGAACAAAATGAACGGAAAATTACCAAGCCTGTAGCGCTGATCTTGCTTGCTCATTATGTCGCCGACATTCACCAACCATTGCATGTTGGTGCAGAATATTTCGATCAACAGGGACGCGTTGCAGATCCTGACAAAGATAAGTCGGCGCTTGGAGACGAAGGCGGAAACACGTTTACCTTTGAATTGAGCGACGACCCGCCGCGCAGACGCGGGATTCATAAAAGGAAGTTGCACGGCTTTTGGGACAACGACGCGGTGAACGCGCTCTTTCTCCAACGACCCGTCATACTACGAAAAGGTGAACTGCAGGCGCTCATCGATCCACTGAAAAGAGAGCTGATCCACGAGATGGCAACGCGCGAACCAAACAATTGGCAAATGTCGCGAAATACTTCCATCGATAGTTATGCCGAGACGTGGGCGAATGAAATCCTGCCAATTGCGCGTGAAGCATATGCGCGGTTGGAATTCACAAGCGTACATCCGCAACAAGAGGAAGACCGCGTTGTTGCGGCCGGTGAAGTGGTCGAAAAACCCCCTGCCGGTCGTGATCTTTATCGTGCTTGGGCGACGAACGTAGTGCGCGACGAACTGCACAAAGCCGGTTGGCGCCTGGCCGACTTATTGGAAAAAATTTTGTAAAAAATGCGAGCTGTCGTCCAGCGTGTAAGCCGCGCGCGCGTAACCGTAGAGAATAGTGTGACTGGAGAAATCCCGTCGGGTCTCATGGTCTTGCTCGGCGTCGGGCGCAACGATACATCAGCGGTCGCTGTCAGCATGGCAGAGAAGATCGCAAACCTGAGGATTTTCGAGGACGACCAGGGAAAAATGAATCGTTCTCTCCTGGACGTAAGAGGCAGCGTGCTGGTTGTCTCACAATTTACGCTTTACGGCGACGCGCGCGGTCAACGCAGACCCAGCTTTATCGCGGCTGCGCCACCGGCCCACGCAAATCAGCTCTACGAAGAATTCTGCGAAGCGCTGCGCAGGTTGGGTGTCACCGTGGAGACAGGAATTTTTCAGGCGATGATGTCGGTAGAGTTAGTCAACGAAGGTCCGGTCACGATCCTCCTCGATTCTGACAAAATGTTTTAGACTCCGTCATTCGTGTGCCCACGAAAAAAAATCGCGCCCGGTTTCCCTCGGCGCGATTTTCCTTAAGAATTGTCCGCTAGATACTAGGCTTGGGTCTTCTTCGCGTTCGCGTTCTTTTTGCATTGCGCTCTCAACGAAGCGAACTGCTCCGCAGAAAGAATTCCTTTGGCCTGTTTGAGGAATGTCTTGCGGCTTTCCTTGGTGCAACCGGCTTTCACACATTCCGTCTGCCACGCTTCGATTTTCGTTTTTTGATCTGGCGTGAGATTGAGCGTCGCCAGATTAACGCACGCCATTGCATTCGCCTTCGAGGCGCCCTGAGCACAACATGCCTTGTCTCCCGCGAACACATTGGATGCCGCAAGCATCGCAATGGCAACTAGAGCTGTAGTGGTAATTTTGATCATGGTGAATCGTGAGATGCCGGGAATGTGAAAAGCGTTCAAAATTTCTGCGACTAGCGGGCGCTTCGCCTGCCCAGCCTGGCAACCGGCGCGGTTGCCCTACAACTTGTTTAATCGCCACAAGATTGCAGCCGGCACGGCTGCCTCTACAGTGAGCCGATGACGCTCAAACCAGTTCGTCCCATCCAATTGTCAGAGATAGAACAAGCGCGAGAGCGAATCGCACAGACAATTATTCGGACGCCCCTCGTCCGCCTGGGGCTCGGGCCGGACTTTCCGGACATCCGACTCAAGCTGGAGAACCTCCAGCCGATTAACGCCTACAAATTGCGCGGCGCAGCCAATGCCGTGGCGTTGCTCCCCGATTCGGAGCGCAAGCGCGGTGTATGGACAATCAGCGCGGGAAACGCCGGCCAGGGCGTCGCCTACGCGGCGCGACAAGCGGGTGTGCCGTGCGCCGTCGTGGTAATTGAAACTGCGCCAAAATCAAAACTCGAACGGATGCGCGCGCTCGGCGCGAAACTCATTCCCGTATCGTACGACGTCGCGTGGAAAACACTGGAGGAACGCTCATTTCCCGGAGCCGATGGAACATTCATTCATCCGTTCGATGACGACAATTTCATCGCGGGCCATGGAACGATGGGATTCGAAATTTTGGAAGATTTGCCGGACGTGGCAGCAATCATCGCAAGCATCGGTGGCGGCGGACTCATCACTGGAGTTGGCAGCGCCATCAAGGCGCTCAAGCTGGACACAAAGATTTACGGAGTTGAACCGGAAACAGCTGCACCCGCCGCGCTCTCGTTCAAAATGGGCTCGCCGCAAGTATTCAAGGATTGGAAAGCCTCGTTCGTCGATGGCGCTGGCGGCCAAAGCGTGTTTCCTCGCATGTGGGAACGAATGAAGCCGGTCGTCGATGATTACTTGGTCGTCAGCCTCGACGATACGAAGAAAGCGATGCGGCTCATGGCGGAAAAAGCGCGAGTAATCTCCGAGGGCGCGGGCGCGTTGCCGCTCGCCGCGGCTTTGAGCGGCAAGGGCGGAGAAGGGCCAATCGTCGCAATCGTCTCAGGCGGGAACATCGATCTCAACAAATTCTGCGATCTGATCGCGTAGTAAAAATGTTAGCAACTCCATGTGAGGATTGACTTTGGCTTTGGAATCTGAAATAAGAGTTTTGCTAGAAACAGGGAAGGCAAACATATGAAAATTGGCGATACAGCACCAGACTTTGAGGCGGAAACCACTGAAGGCAAAATCCGATTCCACGATTGGATCGGCAACTCCTGGGCCATTCTGTTTTCACATCCGAAGGACTTTACTCCGGTCTGCACGACCGAGCTCGGTTACATGGCGAAAATCAAACCGGAGTTCGACCGCAGAAATGTCAAGATAATGGGGTTGTCCGTTGATTCGACTGGCGACCATAAAGGCTGGGCAAAGGACATTGAAGAAACGCAGGGACAGGCGCCGAATTATCCAATCGTCGGTGATGCTGACTTCAAGATCTCAAAATTGTACGGGATGCTTCCGGCCGACGTTGAGGGCGATCCGAAGAAGCGCACACCTGCGGATAACGCTACCGTGCGTAACGTTTACGTCGTTGGCCCGGACAAGAAGATCAAACTGGTCCTCATTTATCCGATGACGACGGGCCGCAATTTCGACGAAGTTCTGCGCGTGATCGACTCGCTTCAATTGACGTCGAAGCATCAGGTGGCAACGCCGGTCAACTGGAAGCAAGGGGACGATGTGATCATTGCTGGTTCCGTATCCGATGAGGAAGCGAAAAAGCGTTATCCGCAAGGCTGGAAAGCGCCAAGGCCGTACCTTCGGATCGTGCCCCAACCGCAATAATTCCCTCTCGACTGTTTTTTGTAGCCCCGTTGCGAAACCGTTTGCCGACGGTTTTCAAACCCAATGGGTTTCAGCGGAATATTCCACAGGATCCTGTTGGAAGTATTTTTGCAATTCTGCGTATAGCTTTGGGTGACGGGTCTGCAACGCACGTGGCTGTTCGAAGAACGCCTCGACCGAGACAGCGAAAAACTCGACGGGATCAGTTGCTCCATAAGTATCGAGCAAGGTCGGTATCCCGGTCTCGTCTGCAGCGCGCAAGGACGCAAACTCGGTTTGCATGACTTTGCTCCAGACCATTTGCTGTTCGCGCGTTGCCAATGCCGGCACTCCGTCGGCTGCGCCATTTTCGTAATCGAGTTGGTGAGCAAATTCATGAAGAACCACGTTCTTACCATCGGAGGGATCGGCAGCCCCATGTTTGACGGCGCCCCACGAGAGGACCAACGAACCCATTCTACGGCCCGTCTCACCAAGACGACTCACGGTCCCCTCTTGCCAAACATGCTCACCAACCTGGTGATCTTCCTGAACCATGTAGGTCAACGGATAAACAAGGATTGTAACCAGACCCGGAAAATAGTCCGTCTCTCGATGCAACAATAGAAGACAAGCTTGCGCAGCAATCGTCACGCGAACTTCGTCCGTGATCTCGAAACCGCCACATCCCTCGAAACGTTTTTCGGCGAGAAATACTTGAATATGGCCAAGCAACTCAAAGCGGTCGCTGCCGGAGAGCTTGTGAAAAAACACGACATGACGCTGAACCCGGGCCAGCCATTCCTTCGGGAACGGCCGCGCTCGCAGGCGACGTCGCCTTTGCTTCTTCAACCACTCAAGGATCATATGAAATGTCGGTTGAACGTATCACCGTGTTCGTTTTAGCGGATGCGCCTCGGTATTAAAGATAACTTTATCGAATTGCAAGGTTTCAGGCGGTGCGAACAGCAAATAAAAATATTTAAAAGTCTCAGCCAGGACGAAGCTCTCCATTTCATCGGCCTGGTGTTTGGTGGTCACGTCGGCAAGCGCGGCATAACCCGAATTGGCGCGGCAATACTTAACAAAGTCATCGAACATTTTCTCGCCCATGCGCCGGTATTCCGGATCACGCGTTAAATGATAAAGGTAATAAGTGGACTCAACGATTTCAGGGCGCAGGTGATATTTTCCGTCGATCACACGCATCGTTTTGTAATCGAGAGTTTCGGGCTCGATGCCGTACACATTCCACATCTTGATGGATGAAACTTGGAGGCGTCTCGCGCGCTCCAGGTCGCCGGAGAGGGCGAGCAACGCGGGAAAGAACGCGTCGAGCGCGCCGTACTCGGTCTTGGTCCGCTTGCCCGTGTGCATCTCGGCATGGCCGTACCACAATTCGCCACGGATTTCGTCGGCGAGATATTTGTTCACTGCCGCGATACTCGCTTCCCACATGTCGCGACAATCCTTATCGCCGAATAAAAGCCAGCCCTTCCAGAGATATTCGTAGTACGAGTCAATGCCGCCGCTGATGTGACTGTCACTGCTTGTCCAGGCGCCTGTCTCGACGTTAATGCTTTCTCCGACGAGGCCGAGCGGTGAGCGGCGCTTGAAAGTTTCGACTAACGCACGCTTCGCTTTTTCATAAAAAACGGGCCTGCCAGTTAGCTTACTCAGCGTGCCAAATTCCAAGAGCAGCGTGCCGGTCTCCGCGGGATTTGTCACCGGATCGCGCGTGTGGCCAGTTCGTAGATTTACATAAACGTAAGGAAGCCCGGTGGGTGAATTGAAAACCGGAAGCAACCGGTTGCCCAGATCGTCGGCAAGGTTCAGGAGACGTTGGTCGCCCGTTAACTGATAGCTCGAGAGAAGCCCACCAAGCAGACGAATCGTGACTTCGAAATTTTTGACATAAGTATCCCGATCGAATGAAAGATCGCTGACGATTAGCGATCGCGCTCTTTCAGCCTCGGCATCAAGATGCATCAGGATGAGTGTGTCGAGCGCATCGACTGGCGTCATTAGCAGAGATTGTCCGTACCAATCGCGCGCGGTTTTACTTAAAGGCCGCAACGCGTCGTGGCCCCAGGCATAACGCTCGTAGTTATTCCATGCGTGCAGAAACTCAGTTCGCACGCGCAAAGCGAGTTGACGCGCGTGATCGTCCTCTTGCGATTTGCTGCATCCGTGCGCAACAAGCGCAGCAAAGGTAACCATAAGAAATGCTGGCGACAGAATTCGATCTGGCATTTGGTTCGGATCAGCCTAACAATCACCCAGGAGGGTTCAAAATGAATACAATGTCTGTTTCTCGTCGCAGGTTTGCACAGTTATTAGGTGCCGGTGCAGCAGCGGTAGTCGTTAGGCCGTCGCTTTCTTTCGCAAAGCCGACTCAGGCAATTACGACGCCTTTAGCAGAAGGCGGCGTCGTACGCCTGAGCGCGAATGAGAATCCCTATGGACCTTCATCAAAGGCCTTGCAGGCGATGACGGATTCGTTCGGACTCGCGTCCCGCTATCCGGACGAACACAACAATGTGCTGATCGATAAAGTCGCAAAGCTAAACGGCGTCAGTCACGATCAAATCCTGCTAGGCGACGGCTCCGGCGAGATTCTCAAACTGTGCGCTGAAACGTTTACCGGACCTCAAAACGGTAAGCTCGTCGCCGCGGATCCAACTTTTGAAGCAATCCTTAAGAACGCCAGCGCCAATGGCGCCGAAGTCATAAAGGTACCGTTGACCAGTAGCTTTGCGCACGATCTTCCGAAAATGCTTGCGACTGCGAAGGGCGGTTTGATTTACGTTTGTAACCCGAACAACCCAACCGCGAGCATCACACCGAAAAGCGAGTTGCGCGATTTCATCGCGAAGACTCCAGCCGACACAACGATCCTTGTGGACGAAGCGTATTTTCACTACGCGGACAGCCCTGATTACGAGAGCGTGATTCCCCTGGTGGAAGAGCATCCGAACCTGATTGTCTCGCGCACGTTCTCCAAAATTTATGGAATGGCGGGGTTGCGCTGTGGCTATTGCGTCGCGCAAAAGGAAACAGTCGAGCGAATGCGCGGAAACCAGATGTGGGACAGCGTCAACTGCATGGCTCTGGCGGCAGCGACGGCGAGCTTGGACGACCCAGACCATGTCCCAACTGGTCAGCGTTTGAATCGTGAATCCAAAACATTCGTGATCTCCGAGCTCGACAAGATGGGTTACAAACAAATTCCATCACAAGCCAACTTCATCATGTTCGATTGCAAACGCCCTGTCGTTCCGCTGATCCAGGCGATGAAACAGCGCAACGTTCACGTCGGCCGATTGTTTCCCGCTCTCCCGAACCACATGCGGCTGACGATCGGAAAAAAATCAGAGATGGAAAGTTTTCTGTCTGCGTTTCGAGAAGTAATGGCTTAGGTCGACAGGCTAAATAGAAGCGCCGCGGTCTATGCGGTGCCACGCCCTTCAATTTCAAATGAGCATTGCCAGGTCGGGCAATGCCGCTCGGACAGCAGCAGCCCTTTCTTGATCATCTGCGAGCAAGCGAAAGTCTGCCCAGTCAAACCCTGGACCAACTGTGCACCCGACGAACGCGTAATCGCCTGACGGCCGTGCGGCTTGCCAAATCCCGGCCGGGATCGTGCAAACCGGCGCGTCTGTGTTGCTGCCAACCTGACCCAACCGATGACGCACGACGGACTGTCCTGACGCGCTGAGTTCCAGCAGTTCCAGTGGGCCGCCCTCGTAAAGATGCCAAACCTCGTCCGAGGCGACCTGATGCCAGCGGCTAAAGCTACCCTCCGGGAGCAGGAAGTAGATCGTTGTCAGCGCAGCGCGCGGACCACGCTCATCCATCGGAGTCACTTGAACCTCGGAACGGAATATTTGGCGATAGAAACCGCCCTCGGGATGAGGTTGCAAATCCAGCGCGGCGATCAACTCGGCGGCGCGCGGATGCATAACAGAAAATGCCTGTAAAAAGACCTCTTCTAATCACGGCCTCTGCCCAACCCCCAATATGCCAGAAACGCTGTCAACGCCAGCAGTGGGCACACGACCAAAAAGAAACCGTATGGATGTTGGTTCAGCGGAATACCACCCACGTTCATGCCAAACAAGCCTGCCACCAGGTTAATCGGCAAGGCCAACACGGTTACCATCGTCAACAGAAACAGTGTTCGATTGGTTTGTTCACTGACAAGCGCCGCCAATTCTTCCTGAAGTTGTTTGACGCGCTCAACCAGGGCCGCTGCGTCACCGATGGCAGTGGAGAATTTCTCGGCAGCTTGTTGCAAATTCTGAAGCTTGTCTTGCGAAATCCAATCAGGAGGCTGACTGAGGAGTCGAAAGAATGCGGCCGGTTCCGGAGCCAAAAGCCGTTGGAGTCGAACCAACATCCGCCGCAGAGAACCTAATTCGCTGCGACTAACCGAAATGCGCTTGGCCAGGAGCTGTTGTTCCATTGGGCTCACCTGCTTTTTGGCCTTCCGTACAATGTCAACCAACACACTGGCTTGATCTCGAAACAAGCGCGCCAGAATTTCAATCGGCGATTGAAAGATTTGGCCCGATTGCACCTCTGCCTTGAGTTGGTCAATCGAGCGCCAGGGCCGACCGTGCGCGCTTATCACCACGCGTCGCTTGATGCAAAGGGTGGTCGTCGCAACTGGCGCGTCAAAAGTGAAATCAAAGAGAACATCGTGAACGCGTGCCACCAGTGCGTCTGCGTCCTGCTCCAAATGCGTGGCGTCTATATCACTGCGCAACGACTCGTAAAAGGAATCGGGCAAGATCAGATATCGTCGTAGCCAGGATTCAGAAGCCACATTTGAAAGCGAAAAATGCAACCAGAGGAATTCATCCGGTGAGGCAGAAGGTGGCGCGGTCAAAAACTCAACCGCCTCCCCCGAAGTGATCGATCGTGCCGGTTGGTTGGGGACAAAATGATAGCCCCAGATCGGCCCATCCGGATCTGAACCGGACGTCGGTTGAACATTTTGTTCCATTGTTTGAGTAGCCCTCAGGTCCGGTCAGATAGTTGGCGTGGCTTCATCTCCAGCGTGGCTTCTGAATCGTATCATCGCGCGCGATTGCACGACGTAAATAAAAGTAGAACCATATGAAGACAACGCTAACACCGACTGCAAGCCCGCCAAACATGTGTGCACCGTGCTCCGAG
>JBKPRQ010000002.1:0-2957 GCA_046734635.1 Verrucomicrobiota bacterium | reverse complement strand
CTTTGACCTGCTCTGAACCAAGCGCGTTTTGAACTTGATTGCTGGAAATCGCCTCGTTCTCACCCATGCCACCCACGATTGGAATGCGTTCCCCTGGCCACTCTGTGCAAATTTGTTGGCTAAACCCTGTAGACCGCCGCTCTGCGCGAGGAGACCGCTCAGCACTCCTATCAATGGACCCGCCTCACCGGATGCACCGCCTTTTCCACTAACTGCGCCGAGTATCGAATCGAGTAATCCCATAACTTAGCTCCTTTCGTTGTTGATTTGGAATAGTGTCGACCACAACGAAACGTTAGGCATGTAAGACCAAAGTCTTATAGAAACCAAAGGCGAATTCCCGCAGATCGAGGCGCGAAAGCTTAACCTTGACGCAATCACAGCCGAGATGGCAAAAAGCGAGCAGAGAGAAAAAGCTTGGTCAGGGGTAACGAATGGATTGGAAGGAAGAAGGACTATGAACAACCGGGCGCGTGGCAAAGCCGTTTGCATCGTTCTGCTGGCGATTCTCTGCAGCGCGTCCAACTTTATTTTTGGGGGGACCGAACCGCTTGCTACCGACGACAAAGATTATTCGAAAGAAGTTGTGCCGCTTGAAAAGAGCTGGTGCGAAACGCCGTCAATGTGGGAAGTCCGCATCGGTCTTCCGGGGTGGCTCGCGGGTCTTTCTGGTGACAGTGGAGTCAAGGGTCTTGAGGCCTCATCCGACGTCAAGTTCAGCCAGTTGCTTAAACACCTGACCCATGTTCCGATTGCGCTCTCGATTAATGCTCGCTATCGGCGTTGGGAATTCTGGGTAGACGGTCAGTACATCGAGGTGGGTACTTCTGCGACCCTCCCTGGTTTGCTTTTTACCGACGCTAATGTGCACATCAAAAACGCGCTTGCGGAAGGATTTGTTGGTTATCGGCTGATCAATTGTAATAACGCCCATCTTACCCTCTTTGCCGGCGCGCGATGGACCTATTTGCAGGGCGATCTAAGCATTTTCGATAATGGCGATGCACGCCTGGTCAGACTTCGCGAATTACTGGGAATCCGAAACCGCTTGGATTTCTCAGATTCGATTGACTGGGTGGATCCCGTGATCGGTCTCCGCGGGAGAGTGAAAATCTGGAAAGCCACAAAGCTTTTTGCAGAAGGCGATGTTGGTGGATTTAACGCTAACGCTGACACCGCGTACGAATTGCACCGACAGGGGCGCACGATTGTGCGAGAATCGATCGATAGCACCGACTGGAGCTACCAACTGGCGGGCGGGCTCGAATTTCAACTCACGCGCAGCATTTGGGCGCAGCTCGGATGGCGTTACATGAAGTACGACTTCAAAAAGAACGGCTTCACGGACACGAACGCATTGAGCGGACCATTTCTACAGGCCGGAGTGAATTTTTAAGAAAAGACGGCTCTCGTCGTATCTGGCATTGAGTCGATTTTCGTGATGAAATCTTCAGCAGTAAACAAAGGAGTGCCATGCACAAACTACTCGAGAAGCTTAAGGAAGAATTTTTCGCTATCCTGCCGCCAACCATCTTTTTTTTCGTGGCACTACACATAGTCACGTTTATTCGTGTGCTGATTGCGAAGGGCACGCATTTTCAGCCTGTGTCGACCATGTCGATTGCCATCGCTTCACTGATCCTCGGCAAAGCGGTCCTGATCGCGGACATGTTACCGCCAATCAATCGTTACCCGAATAAGCCACTGGCTTACAACATCCTGTGGAAAACGATGATCTATCTCTTAATGGCCAGCATCATTCATTATGTGGAGCGACTCATCGATTTCTCTAGGCAGGCAGGCGGTCTCGTGGCGGGCAATGAAAAGTTGCTCTCTGAAATGGTGTGGCCGCATTACTGGGCTGTGGAGATCGTCCTGTTCATACTGATCCTGGTATATTGTACAGCACGCGAACTTGGGCGAGTGATCGGCAAAGACAAGATGCTGAGATTATTCTTCGGACCAACTCCGGTGCCGACTTTCTGAGCGAGAATTAAGGCTTCCCTTCGCTCTGGCAGTTGTCCGCGAAAAGAGTCGCCATCGTCTTGACGGACATGTTAGCCTTTGCGGCCTAAGGAGGAGAAATCCATGCTGCATATCATCTGGTACATCATTGTTGGTTTCATCGTCGGTTTGATTGCACGGGCGATTATGCTGGCGCCCAGCATGTTGGTTTCATAATGACCAGTCTGCTTGGGATCCACCGGTTCGGTCGTCGGAGGGTTCATCGGCCGCTTGTTTTCCAAACCGGAACCGGTGTCAACATTTCATCCAGCCGGTTTCATCATGTCGATCATGTCAGCAAACACTTTATCCCGAGATAGGATTCTCAAAAGCATTCGGGCCATGGACGGTTGAGATCGCTCCTGGCGTCATTTTTTACACGGACAATCGCGATTTTTTTGGTGGCAAGACGCGCGAGGTGGCGCCGCTTTACTCCGCGCAATCAGGCCTTAGCTACACCTTCGCGCTGGGCGGCTGGGTGGCGCTCAACGCTGGTTATTTCAAAGGCGGACGCACGACGGTCGATGACGTCAAAAGCGACGTTGAACTGCAAGGCATTCGCTTCGGCGGGACGCTCGTGCTGCGGGTAAACCGTTATCAGTCCGTGAAACTCTACAACATCAGCGGCTACAACGCGCATCGCGAGCATGACTTCCAAGCCTTCGGCATCGCGTGGCAATACCGCTGGGGCGGCGGCTTCTGAGCCGATTTTGGGGGGGCGCAGTTCCTCAGCCCTCGAGAATCGCGGCATTGCCGCGACTCCGGACGACCGGTTGATCAGTAATGATGACAGTCGTGCCCGGTTGCAGGGCGTCGTAGACCTTTTGCCCAAACTCCGGGTTGACGCGGAGGCGCGCGGCAATCTTCTCGGCAGGAACGCTGCGGCCCCTGTTTGTCACGGTCATCCACCGGCGCGCCGCGCGGCCCGGAGCAAGCGAGCTTTGCCGGTCGGT
>JBKPRQ010000001.1:0-7078 GCA_046734635.1 Verrucomicrobiota bacterium | reverse complement strand
AGGCTTAACAGGGCACTTTGACCTTCCGCCGTGTTGCCTCCGGCGTAGCCTCCATCCGGTGGTGGGCTGACTGCTTGCAGTCTTGGCAGAAATCCAAAGCAAATGAGGGTGAGTGTACTTAGGAGTGATCGTGTTGTGCTCATGGATAAATCCTCGAAAAAATCTCGCCAACGTGTCAAATCAATTCGCCGCAGGTGCGAATCACTAATTCGCGCACGATAGTGCAGTTAGTCTTTCATCCGGCGCATACAGCGTATCACTTTGGGTCGCTCGGTGATGGGATTGAACCGCCAGGTTTGGTTATTTTTCTACGAGCTGCCATACGCCATTCCAATCTTTGCCTGGAGGATTTCGGCGCAGGGCCTGAATGCGCTCCAGGAAGACATGAGACGGACCGTCATTCGGAGAAATTTGCAGACATTCGCGGAAGGCCGCCTCAGCCAAATCCCATTCATGGACCAGGTACGCTCGCCGAGCTTGCTCGTAGCGTTGGCGTAAGCGTGCAAGGTCTTCGGACAATTGCCCGGCTGCAGACATTAATTCAAAGATCTGCGTGGTTTCTGTCTTGCCTTTGACTGAAATGGTATCGATTTCACGGATTTCGAACTCCGAGCCGACTGCCCGGGCCGTAGTTTCGGCAAGCAGAATTTTCGTGCCATAAACCCGGTTGGCCCTTTCAAGTCGCGCCGCGAGGTTCGCGGTATCGCCAATTACCGTGTAGCTGCGTGTGTTATCCGAACCGATGTTGCCCACTACGACTTCACCGGTGCAAATGCCTAAGCATAAGTCAACGGTAGGCAGGTCCCGGCGCAACCCGGTGATATCCGGCAGTTCCCGACGGAGGGCATCGAGCGCGGCCAATTGCGCTTGTGCAGCACGACACGCCAGCACGGCGTGTTCTTCCGGTTTTACAAAGGGAGGACCCCAGAACGCCATGACCGAATCGCCGACGAATTTGTCCACGACGCCGTGATGCTCCTGAACGGCGAGGGCCTGTAAGCCAAAGTGCCGGTTGAGTAGCGTCACCATAAGTAATGGAGTTAGTCGTTCCGACAAACCCGTGAACCCGACCAGGTCCGCGAACGATACCGTCATATCGCGCCGACCGCTGGCGATCGCTTCGGCCCCAGGTTGCGCGAGCACGTGCTCCAATATTCGCGGGTCGATATATTTTCCGAACGTCTGTTTCATACGCTCTTTGGAGCGCAATTCTTTTACGAAAAAATTAAAGGAATCGGTCAATCGCCCCACCTCATCGGTGGAACCGACCGGCAATTCGATGTCGAGATTGCCTTGCTGAACATCGCGCATCGCGGTTGCCAATGACCGTACCGGCCTGCTAAGCCGGTTTGTGATAAGCGCTGCAACGGTAATGCCTAGTAACACCGTGGATGTTGTTGCAGCGATCGTTAGCCAGAATACACGGTGCTCGCGTTGTTCGGTTGCCTTGGTAGCAGAGTGACTCCACGCTGCCATTTTCGAGTTCACCGACTCTCGCTGATTTTGGACGGTGCGCTGAAGGTCGTTAAGTAGATTCAACTGCTGATTGGCCCTGTCATGTTGACCGCCCAGCTGCATGTCGAGCACCTCACGCTGACGATTGTTGATGATTTGATAGGCTGGTTCAATTTGGTCCAGGAGTGTTTCTACCTCAGCGAGAGTCTGGCTGCCGGTTTCGTTCTTCGGATAGGCGTCAATGATGCGCCGGGCCGCGGAGAATTCCTCTGTGAGTTTGCGACTAAAAAGCGTGTAGTTCTCGGTCGCCTCGGCCACAATTTCGGTATTTGGCTGAGGAGCGTTCAAGGCGCCGAACCAACGTTCAAAAGCCAGGCGCCGTCGAAGCCCGAATTCATGCAGCCGCGCCACCGACTGGGTGAGCGGGACATCGAAATTTGCTACTACCGTCAGATCCTGCTTGGTGCGGGTTACCTCGTACAACAAAAAACAGGCAAGCGCGATCGTGAGCAATAACAAGATTATCGCGAGGCCGAAAATCTTTGCGGCTATGGTTTGCCGGAACGGCATAGGAGTTTCGCAAGAATCTCATGAGCGCACGCTCATGGGCAAGCCGAACTGTCAATCGTCGTGACGCCCGCGGTTTGATCCGCGTCAGTAACAAGGACCAAGTCTCAGCGCGCGAAGTGACGGCCGGTCCTAACGGTATCGACAACTTGCTTCGCCACGATTTGCGTCAGCAAGCAGATTGCAATCTGAAATGTCTATTTGTGTTCTCCTCCTCTGTCGAGGTTGCCTTCAAGGGGCATCGGCTCGCTCCACGGTGGCACAGGCTTTTGGATGTCGTAGTACGGGTAGCTTGTTAGTGGTGCGTGATACGTTGAGAGACCGAACCACAGCCAGTAGGCAACGCTCAGCGCGATAATGATGGCGGCCACTTTCTTGACGTGAGTAAACGAGGACGGAAAAGGACGTTGAGAGATCACATCCCGACTCCATAACCGCGGGTGGCGGTAAATCTGCCGCTGGAGCTCAGCGTAAGTCCTCCACAGTGACGGATCCCGGTAAATCTGTTCCCGCAGCTCGGTGTAGCTGCGAATTTCATGAGGGACGGCGATTGGGTTGGGGAAGTTCCCCATACCTACTTCTACGTAAACTGGAGACTGAAGGTCCCAGAAATTTTGCAGACCCTGATCGAATTTATCACGCTTTCGCCAGCCAGATCGAAAAAGCAGTGCTTTTGCTCTCCACACCTGCATTTGTATTTAGTAATTCCCAGTCCCCAATGACACTGCTTGGCGCGAAATTCATTTTCGCCGGTTGAATAACCCGCGTAAACTCCAGCGAACCCGACGCCGATGTGGCGAAATGGCAGACGCAACGGACTTAAAATGCGTCGCTATGCTAGGGAGAAACCCGCTGTCGCCATTCTTTGAGCGAACTTTTTACGTCCGCCGCCGGGCGCACGATCGCCCTTCACGGATTTCAGGCGCATTCTCACCCGCTCTCACGGGCTCCCTACATAGGTAAATCCGAAACGCCCTTCGACCCAATTTATCACCGCCAGTATCAGATCGGCGTTGCCTTGGTATCATCAGCCGACCTTCAACGGTCAATGTGATGCCCCACGGTCAACTGATGCCGATACGCTCTGCCCAGTGGACGACCTTACATTCCTCTGCGATGTCGTACCCGGTGTCGACGTGGTTGTGGTGGTTCCTTGCTGCGAACAAGAAGCGATGAACGCCATCGCGATAATGACGGCTAGTAAAGACAATATGTATTTGTTCATGGTTTGTATTTGTTCATGGTTTTCTAGTTTCAGATGGCTGCTCGCAGAGTTTGGAAGAAATCGCACTTATCGGTCAAGCCCAATCGATGCACGCGCGATCGCGCTAGGTTCGCTCCCCGCGCAACGTTCGAAGAACGCGAGCGACGATTGCCCTTCCAATGTCCCGGCGCGCTGTGATTGAATGATTGGCGTGATGATATGGATCATGCCGTGAATTGGGAAGCGATCAGTGCAATCGGCCAACTCGTCGGCGCTCTTGCCGTCGTCGTTTCACTGCTTTATTTGGCGCGGGAAGTCCGCCGCAACGCTCGCGCGACGCGACAAGCTGCGATGCGTTCGGCGTTGGACGCCTTCAATCGGTTAGCTGAACAACTCTCAGAGCATCCGGACCTAGCCGAAGTGTGGAATCGCGGTCTCTACGATTTCGAGTCTCTCGAAGGCGTCGACCGCACACGTTTCAATTCGCATTTGCATCAGATATTTCGAAACGTGGAGGATGCGTATCATCAGCCCTTGGAGGGGCATTTCGACCCACGCGTGTGGCGTGGCGTCGAAGTGGTCCTGCGTGACATCAACGCATCTCCTGGAGTTCAGGCCTGGTGGCGTTCACACTCCCAATGGTTCGGTAGTGAGGAGTTTGCGAAATTCATTAATCAGCAACAGCAAACAGCCACCCGACACGATGACTAGCTCACAACACGTTTACGAAGTCCGCCCGCGCAAAGATAAACTCGGCGTTGATCTGATTTCCGATGTGCTGCCGTTCGGCGGACTATGGTTCATCCAGTAGTTTCCCTCCTGAGCCTCCGTATATTGTCGTCGCGCTTCAGCAAAATTGAACGGAGGAGATTATGACTAAACCCGAGCAGACAGACACAAACGCGAATCTTAGCCCCGCCCAGGAAACTCTAAGCCAGCTCTGGGAAGAACATGTGCGGCACGAGTTCTCGACGCGCCACACCGAGCACACGCTCGGCACGATGGTTGAGGACGCGTATGTAAATCATATTCCCGTATTGACTGGTGGCGTCGGTAAGGAAGCATTGCGAAAGTTCTATTCCAAACGGTTCATTCCCCAGATGCCGCCCGACACGGAAATGATACCCATCTCGCGGACGATCGGTAATGATCAATTGGTGGACGAGATGGTATTCAAGTTCACGCACACGATCCGCATGGATTGGATGTTGCCGGGCGTCGCTCCAACAGGAAAACAAGTGCAGGTTCCGCTCGTCGCCATCGTTCGATTTAGAGAGGGCAAACTAGCCCACGAACACATTTACTGGGACCAAGCATCAGTGCTCGTTCAGATCGGATTACTCGATGCCTCCAACTTGCCAGTAGCAGGTATTGAGAGCGCCCGAAAGGTTCTTGATCCCCAACTGCCAGCGAACGAGTTGATGAAACGCGCCGATCTAAACAAGTAGTATTGAGTCGGCCAACAAATTCAAATACGTGAGCACAATCGAAAAGTGTCATCGCGGCTTTGATCTAATCTCTGACGCGCTGCGGTGGGGTCGGCTGTGGTATGAAACGCCAGATGACGCAATCGGTTACGCAATGCACAGCAGCCGTTCACATGATGCTGTGATCCGCGTTTACGTTGAAGCTGGCGACGTGATCGAAGTGCACAGGCACAAAGGCGATTTCAAGGAACCATGAGACAAGACCGAACCTCGTACGATCAATCGTTGGAGAAGCGCCGAAAGGTGGGATAACTCAAAAGTTATTGAGTCCAAGCTGTCTCAAAAGGTTAGCGCGACCAACAATCAGATGATATGTATCACAAGCGAAATATCCCGGCCAAGAACCACCAATACGGAAACGTCTGTGTTCAACAGCGTCCCGAATTTCCTCAGCGGTAAATCCCTGACACATTAGTGCTCTAGTTGCCATATTTATATCACGCTGTTCCAGCATCTCATGGAAACGACGCTGGGAATCTTCCAACTCCGAACGGGACACCCAGTAGCCGCGCGGCTGGCCAATCATATCGGTACCGCCTGAAAGTTTAGCCGACGTGCAGTAAAACAGCGCGAGAGAGACCCCACAGTAGCTAATCCAATTCCAGCTCATCAGCCGATCCTACCAAACGTGCGGCCCTTTTGGCAATTCAAAATTGGCCGACGTAAACCGTAACTAGCGTCCGTTCAACAGCGGCCCTGACAACCGCTCCATTTCAACCGCGAAATATTGTACCCATCGTTCGCCGACTCCGCTGAGTCTTAGTCCGCTGGCCCTTTGGTTCGCTTCCTTCTCTGCCGCCAACACCAGCGCCGCGCGTGTCCGGGAATACTCGCAGTTGTGATATGGCGGATACGGTATCCGTTTGCCGTTGATAATCAGTGCAAAGAGCCGCCACGCAGTGAAACGTGACGGCTCATTCCGAAAAAGTAAGGCCCGTCGATTCGACTCGGTAGCCTTATCGATTATTCAGGACGATTTGCGGAGCAGGTTTGTTTGCCTCAAGCTGCGCGCTCACTTTCTGCAGGCCCGCGGTCAGGGCCTTAATTTGCCCTTCCTGCAGAGCGATCACTGCCGCTTGTCTTTCAGTTGTGGCCTTCAACTCCTGCACAACGCGCTGCTGTTTGAGCAACTCGTTTGCCGACAGAGGCGACCCGTTGGCGGCAACGCCAAGCTGGCCGTTTGCAGCTACGAGAACTGGGTCACCGGTGACTACTACACCCGAGATGTTGCCAATAAAGCAGCTGTTGTCTACGTTCGCGCCGTTCGCGCCTATGCAGATAACGTTATTCGCCGTGGTGACGCTCTGGCCGGCGAACTGGCCTAAGGCCGTATTGCTGCTGCCAGTAGTGTTCGCCCCAAGGGCGTTTTGACCGACACCTGTGTTTAGGTCGCCGGTAGTGATGCTAAAGAGGGCGTTAACGCCAGTGGCCGTGTTTGATGTACCTTCGGTGTTGGAAAAGAGCGCGTTATTGCCAACGGCGGTGTTGCTATTGCCGATGGTATTGAAAGTCAGGGCAGTCACACCGATAGCCGTGTTGGCGTTGCCGGTGAGGTTATCAAAGAGCGCAAACGTACCGATGGCTGTGTTGAAGTTGCCAGTGGTATCGCTGAAAAGCGCTTCATGACCAACGGCTGTGTTCCCCGCGAAATCGGGAGGCGCGACGCAGTTCTGAAGCGCGCCAGAACCGACAGCCGTGTGGAAGTTGCCGGTACTGTTGAGCAGCAATGCGTTATCTCCAATAGCCACATTGTTCGTGCCTGTCGAGTTGGTGAACAGCGCGAACGTGCCGCATCCGGTGTTGTTCGCTCCCGTGGTGTTGCTCAAAAGCGTGCCTGTGCCGACCGCCGTATTTTCAATTGCGGTGTTGAGCAGGAGCGTCCCGGCTCCGATACCTGTGTTGAAGCTAGCCGCACCGTTGCTAAGGAGCGACAAGAAACCAAACGCTGAGTTATAAAAACCAGTCGCCCCTGACAGCGCACTTTCGCCATCCGCCGTGTTGGTTGACGAGACACTGCCCGGATCTGGTGTGTTTGGTTGATTGACTGCTTGGCTTTGCGGTGAAAGCGCAAAGCTGCCAAGCGCCAAGACGATGAGACATCGTGGAGTTACTTCTTTGAATCGGAGGATGAGTTTATTCATCTTGGTTCTTCCTTTCTTTGCCCCCGCTAATCGTTTCTGTTGATTGCGGGTCCGGAAGAGACGAAGAACCTTGCGGGGGGGGGGAGGATTCCCCGCCTGATTCAGATCCGTTGAAGGACTCCGAGTTTTGCAAAAGTCTCGTTAGGTAGTCAAGATAAATTCATGGCCCGCGTATTGGACCTTAGTCGTACCTCGTCCCGCCCCTTGAGGCGGATTGTTGAGGG